>JBEKSZ010000230.1:0-10769 GCA_049516615.1 Candidatus Acidiferrum sp.
TCCCGAGCGTCGGCGGACAGATCGTTTTTCCCGCGGGCTATCTGGCGGAAACGTATCGCCTGGTGCGCGCCGCAGGGGCCGTTTGCATTGCCGATGAAGTGCAAGTGGGGTTTGGCCGGCTGGGCTCGCATTTTTGGGGTTTTGAAACGCAAAACGTGGTGCCCGACGTTGTCGTTCTTGGCAAGCCGATCGGTAATGGTTTCCCGCTGGCTGCGGTAATCACGACCCGGGAGATCGCCGGGTCGTTCGCCAACGGCATGGAATTCTTCAGTACCTTTGGAGGGAATCCCGTGGCCTGCGCCGCGGGTTTGGCGGTGCTCGACGTTGTCCGTGACGAAAATCTTCAGCAAAACGCCCTGGAAGTGGGCGACTATCTCAAGCGCGAGCTCATCGCGCTGCAGCGCAAGCACGCCATCATCGGAGATGTGCGCGGCTCCGGACTTTTCCTCGGCGTCGATCTCGTGCTCGATCGCGAGACCCGCGCGCCCGCCCCGCAACAAGCTGGCTACATCGTCAACCGTTTGCGTGAGCGGGGTATTCTCACGGGCACGGACGG
Organism: Candidatus Acidiferrum sp.; assembly: GCA_049516615.1. Classification (GTDB taxonomy): domain Bacteria; phylum Acidobacteriota; class Terriglobia; order Acidiferrales; family UBA7541; genus Acidiferrum. The sequence goes on from JBEKSZ010000230.1 coordinate 557, forward strand.
CCCGCACCACAACGTGCTGAAGCTGCGCCCCCCCCTTATTTTTGGCCATCAAGACGCGGATCTTTTCCTCACAACTCTTGATGCCGTGCTGGCCGAAGACCCCTCGCAGCCGTGCGGCGCTCCCTGCTAGGAGCTCGATTTAGGGCGCACGGAATCGCCACGACCGGATACGAGCGAGAGCTGGCCGCGAACGGCCTGGCTGCTGCCCTCCCTGTGTGCAGGCGCTCCTCTCGGCTTTCGCGCGGAGAATTGCCGGCTCGTAGAGGGAAGTTTTATAACGCGGAGCCCGGAAGATGTTCCTGTTCGCAACCGCACATTTGCCGGAGTGCCTCCGGGTGTGGGGGGTGGTCGAGGGCCAGGGAACGCAACGCCGACAGTCCGCCGCGCCCATCGGGCCAGAGTGGGCGAGCGCTCCGGTTTGCACTCCTGCGGGGTTCTCGCTACCCTCTTCAGTTTGGGAATGAAATCCCCCGTGCGCCGGTGGCCTCAGAAGCAGGTAGAGTAAAGTGATGTTATAGAACGAGATAGTCGGCGAAAGTGGCGCCGCATGGAGAGCCGGCGGGCGCTCAGAATGAATCTTCCGCCCCGCGAGCCGCATCCTTATTGGTTAGCGTTCAGGACACATGGACCGCGTTCCGCTCGCTGGCGAAGCACCCTAAGAGGTTACAACTGCAACATGGCCCGTTCGCTCGTCATTGTCGAATCGCCCGCCAAGGCGAAGACCATCAACAAATATTTGGGGCGCAATTTTACCGTCAAAGCGTCCATCGGCCACGTTATGGACCTGCCGAAAAAAGATATTGGTATCCGTCTGCCTGGTGAAGATCCTTCTGGCCGCAAGAAACGCAAACCCAAAAAAGGTTCCAAAAAGGGCAGCAAGACCGAAATCATTTATACCAAGAAGCCTATCGAACTGGATGACGCAAAAATTTTCGAGCCTACGCTGCAGATCATCTCTGGCAAGGGCAAGGTCATCAATGATTTGCGCAAAGCGGCGAGCACCGCCGACGCCGTGTATCTAGCAGGCGACCCGGACCGCGAAGGTGAGGCCATCTCGGCGCATCTGGCGATGGTGCTTTCCAAGCCCGAGCGGTACGTCGAAGCGGACGCTTCCGGGCGCGCGGTCAAGGATAAGCCCAAGGAAAACGGAAAAGAGCCGGAGCCCGCGCTCGACAAAAACGGCAAGCCCAAGAAGAAATATAAATCGAAATGGGAATCCGAACCGCTGCAGATGGATATTCCGGCTACCGATCCCAAAAAGATTTTTCGCGTGACGTTTAACGAAATTACGCCTAAAGCGATCCGGGCGGCGTTCGATAAGCCGCGCCAGGTGGATGAAAATTTGGTGGACGCGCAACAAGCGCGCCGCGTGCTCGATCGCATCGTGGGTTACAAGATTTCGCCGCTTTTGTGGGACAAGGTTCGCCGCGGGCTTTCCGCCGGGCGCGTGCAAACCGTGGCTCTTCGCCTGATCGTCGAGCGCGAGCTCGAAATTCGCGCTTTCTTGCCGGTCGAATACTGGTCGATCCACGCCATGCTCGACGCCGGCCAGCCGCCGCTGTTTGAAGCCAAGCTTTTTAAACGCAAGGGCGAAGATATCGCCGTCCAGAATCAGGAAGCGGCCGACGCCATCGTCGCCGCGGTCAGCAAGGCCAAGTGGCAGGTTGCCAACGTCACGCAGCGCGAGAAGAAGCGCAACGCCCCGCCGCCATTCACTACTTCCAAGCTCCAGCAGGCGGCCTACAACCGGCTGCGCTACACCGCCAAGCGCACCATGGGTCTGGCGCAGCGCCTCTATGAAGGTGTGGAACTCGGCGAGGAGGGTTCGGTGGCGCTGATTACCTACATGCGCACCGACTCGGTGCACGTCTCGAGTGATGCGTTGGCGCAGGTGCGCGAGCTAATTCCCGACCGCTTCGGGGCCAGTTATCTGCCGGAGAAGCCGAACTACTACAAATCCAAGAAAGACGCGCAGGAAGCTCACGAAGCGGTGCGTCCGACCGATGTCTCGCGCACGCCCGAAGACGTCCGCAAATATCTCGAAGACGATCTCTTCAAGCTTTATCAGTTGATTTGGCAGCGCTTCGTGGCCTCGCAAATGCTTCCGGCTATTTTCGATCAGACCACCATCGATATCAGCGCCGCGGATTACACCTTCCGGTCCAGTGGTTCGGTGCAGAAATTCGATGGTTACCTGCGCGTCTATCAACTGCCCGTAGCGAGCGCCGATCGCGAAGACGACGAGAAAGACGATGAAGGCGAGGGCAATGCGCTCCCGCGCGTCACGGAAGGCCAGGTCCTGCGTCTCGATGCCATTCATCCGGACCAACACTTTACCGAGCCGCCTCCACGCTACACCGAAGCCACGCTGGTAAAGGATTTGGAAGAAAAAGGCATTGGTCGCCCGTCCACTTACGCCTCCATCATTTCCACCATCGTCGAGCGCGAATACGTACGGAAAGATCAGGGGCGTTTCACGCCCACGATGCTCGGCGAACGCGTAAGCATTCTGTTGGTGAAGAGTTTTGACGATATTTTCGACGTGACCTTCACTGCGCGCCTCGAAGAAGAGCTGGACGAAATCGAAGAAGGCAAACTCGCCTGGCGCGATGCCGTGCGCGAATTCTGGGAAAAATTTGTTGTCGACCTCGATAAAGCCGGCGACGATTCAGGACATGGCGCCGGAACTTGTCCCCGAGCCCGGCGACGAGAACAAGGTCGAGTATTGCGACAATTGCGGAAAAGAGATGGCCATCAAGCGCGGCCGTTTCGGCGTATTCCTCGCCTGCACCGGCTATCCCGACTGCAAGACCACGCGCCGCCTGGTGGAAGGCACGCGCATCGCCCGCCAGCCCGACGAATTGCTCGAAGAAAAGTGCACGCTCTGCAACCTGCAGCTGGTGAAAAAACACGGGCGCTTCGGGGAATTCATCGGCTGTTCCGGCTATCCCAAGTGCAAGTATACGCGGCCCATCACCATGGGCATCAAGTGCCCGAAATGTTCCGAAGGCGAATTCGTGCGCCGCGGCAGCGCCGGAAAGGGTGGCCGAGGCCGCCCGCGCATTTTTTACGGCTGTTCGCGCTATCCGGATTGCGATTTCACCACTCCGTTCATGCCGATCCCGGAGCCCTGCCCCAAATGCGGCGCCCCATTTATCGTCGAGAAAAAATCCAAGATCGGTACCGTTTACACGTGCCTCAAGGAAGGCTGCGATTGGGAGAAGCTGGCTCCCGAGCCGGCTACCGCTTTGGCGCCGCAGGAAGAACCCGTCCCCGCCGGGGCTAAATCCTAGCTCTCGTCTCTCGGTACGGACGCGAAACAAAACCTGCCAAAATAGCCGTCGGGAACGAGAGCCGCATCTTATACTCGGGAAGTGGCACCAATTGTCCGCATGCTGCAGGCCATTGAAAAATATCTCGCGTACTTAAAGTCCGTGAGAAACTCGTCTCCGCATACCATTTCCAACTATGGCCAAGACCTCGCTCAATTCATCTCCTATCTCTCGCCCCCGGGATTAGAAGCGCCCGCACTCGCGGAGATAAATCACCATGTCATCCGCGAATTCGTAGCCGATCTCCACGGTCAGGGATTGCAAAAGAGCTCCATCGCGCGCAAACTGGCCACCCTTCGCTCCTTTTTCAACTACTGCGTTCGCCAAGGTTTGCTGAAGGAGAGTCCTGCACGCCTGGTGCCCACACCGAAACTTCCCAAGCGTATTCCGAGCGTACTCTCGGCCGAAGAGATGAACGCGTTTCTAAATCAACTGGCGCCGCGCCCGTCCGGGCCGACAGATCTTGGAGGGACTGTTACGGCCACCATCGCGCGCGCGGCAAAAACCAAAGCGAGAAAATCCGTCGTGGTGGGGGATGCCCTTCTGCTTCCCCGCGACCGGGCTTTGCTCGAACTGCTCTACGCCGCTGGCCTGCGCGTCAGCGAACTCACGGGCCTCAATCTGGTGGACATCGATGAGCGCGATCGGGTATTGCGTGTCCGCGGCAAGGGCAACAAAGAGCGCATCGTGCCCTACGGCAGCAAAGCCCAGGAAGCCCTCGAGCGATATTGGCCGCTGCGCCAGGAACTGCTGTTACAGCTTGCCGGTTCCCGCGCGGACCGCCGTGCCGCCCCGCATGTCTCCGCGGTATTCCTGAATTATGCCGGGCGGCGCCTCACGCAACGCTCCGTGGGCCGCATCGTCAAAAAATACGTGCGGCTGATCAACGTGAACTGGGATCTTCACCCGCACTCGCTGCGCCACGCCTTTGCCACCCACCTGCTGGCAGACGGTGCCGACCTGCGCGCCATCCAGGAACTCCTCGGCCACCAATCCCTTTCGACTACGCAGAAATACACGCATGCGTCCATCCGTCAGCTCATGGACACCTACGACAAAGCCCACCCTCACGCATGAACGCGGTTTTCGCGATATCATCGCCCTGCGACCCAGAGGCCGTGATTTGATTCGCCAAGGCTACATCCTAGCGGTAGTTCCTCTCCTCTGCCTCCTTTCGGCGCAACGCGCCACTGCCCAGGATAATTACGAGATCCAGGTCTATGGCTCGGAAACCGTGGACCCGGGAAAAACGATGGTCGAGCTGCACAGCAACTTCACGATCGACGGCAGCAAAAGCATCATCGACGGCGTCCTGCCCAGCAACCACGTGGAGCACGAAACCATAGAAATTACCCACGGCTTTAACGACTGGTTCGAGGTCGGGTTCTACATCTTCACCGCCGAGCATACCGGCTACGGCGTTCAGTGGGTCGGCGACCACATCCGTCCGCGCGTGCGCATCCCGCCAAAATGGAAATGGCCGGTGGGTGTTAGCCTTTCTAACGAAATCGGCTACCAACGAGCCAAATTCTCCGTGGACACATGGACCTGGGAAATTCGTCCCATCGTCGACAAACAAATCGGGCCGTGGTACTTCGCCTTCAATCCCACGCTGGACCGTTCCTTCCACGGGCAAAGCGTGGATCAGGGGGTGGTCTTCTCGCCCAACGTAAAATTCAGCTATGACTTCACCAAAGAGATCAGCGGCGGCCTCGAATATTATGGATCGACCGGTCCCATCACCGGCTTTCTCCCCTTCAGCCAGCAGCAACACCAGTTTTTTCCCGCTATCGATTTAAACGTCTCGCCTAAATGGGAGATCAACTTCGGACTCGGTGTCGGGGTCACCCGCTCGACCGACCACCTTATCGCCAAAATGATTCTCGGCTATCGCTTCGACTTCTAATCTAAGCAGCAGCGAAAACTTGACCTTTTTGTTTCGACTCCCCACACTAAATTGTTTTATCCGTGCTCCCGGGAGAGCGATGGAGAGCGTCAGGCCATGCCCGAAGAAAAAGGACTGCTGATCGTTTATACCGGGCCGGGGAAAGGCAAAACCACGTGCGCCTTGGGGACGGCGTTTCGCGCAGTGGGCCAAGGCCTCCGCGTGCTGATGGTACAGTTCATCAAAGGCTCGTGGCACTACGGAGAACTGGACGCAGCCAAGATGCTCGGTGACGATAAGTTTGAAATTCGGCCGATGGGCCGCGGGTTCGTCAAAATCGGCGGCGCGGAGACCGATCCGCAGGATATTAAACTGGCCGAGGAGTGCTGGCAGACGGGGCGCGACGCGATTTATGGCGGGAAATACGACCTGGTGGTGCTCGACGAGATCAACTACACCATCAGCTACCACATGCTCGACGCCGACGCGGTTGCCGAAGCGTTAAAAAATCGTCCAGAGCGGGTACACGTGATTTGTACGGGAAGAAACGCTCACGCGAAGATCACCGAGATCGCTGACCTGGTTACGGAGATGCGCGAGGTGAAACACCCGTACACCAAGGGTATACTGGCGCAGCGCGGAATTGATTACTAGAAGACGCGGCTAGGCGGCGATGGTCCGGTGGGTCGTCAGAAGGATTCTTAGCATCTATGGCCTGGTTTAAGCGGGAAAAAAAATCGATCGAGCAAGCCACTGCGCCCGAAGACCGCCGCGTGCGCACCGAAGGCTTGTGGATCAAGTGCGAGTCCTGCCGCACCATTGTGTTCCGCAAGGATCTGGAAGCGAACCTGTTTGTCTGCCCCAAGTGTCAATTTCATTTCAAGATGTCTGCCCAGCAGCGCCTCGAAATGCTGCTCGATGGGCGCTGGACGGAGCACGATGCGGGAATGACCTCGACGGATCCCCTGAAATTTGTGGATCTGAAGCCTTATGCCAAACGCATCAAGGACGCGCAGAAGAAGCTGGGCATGAACGACGCGATCATCATGGCGGAGGGCCAGTTAAATGGCCGCCCAGTGGTGATGTGCGCCATGGAATTCGGCTTTATCGGTGGCTCCATGGGCGCGGTGGTCGGCGAAAAAGTGACGCGCGGCATCGAACTGGCGCTTGAAACGCGCCAGCCGTTCATCGCCGTATCCTGCTCGGGGGGCGCGCGGATGATGGAAGGCACCATCAGCCTGATGCAGCTGGCCAAGGTTTCCGCCGCCTTGGCGCGCTTTGACGAGGCTAAGCTGCCGTTCATCTCCCTGCTAACCGATCCAACTACCGGCGGGGTTACCGCCAGCTTCGCGATGCTGGGCGACCTGAATATTGCCGAACCGGGCGCGCTCATCGGTTTTGCGGGGCCGCGCGTCATCGAGCAGACCATACGCCAGAAATTGCCAGAAGGATTTCAGCGCAGCGAATTTTTGCTGGAACACGGATTTCTGGACGCTGTTGTGCCGCGCAAGGAATTGAAAGCTTTCATTGCCAGTTCGCTCGATTTGCTGCTTACCTAGGCCGAGCGAACTGTTCCTGGCCTTCGCAGGCAGACTTCCGCACCGATGAACTACGACGCCGCAGTCCATTATCTCCTGTCTCTCGGCCGAGAACTGGCCGCGCCCACGCAAGCTGCGGCGGCCAAGTTCGATCTGGAAAATATTCGAATCCTGGCCGAACGCCTCGAGCATCCGGAGCGCGCCTATCCGAGCGCGCACATCGCGGGAACCAACGGGAAGGGTTCCACCGCGGCGTTTCTTGAGTCGATTCTGCGCCAAGCGGGGTTTCGGACCGGGCTGAACACTTCGCCGCACCTGGTGAGGATCAACGAACGCATTCGCGTAAATGCCGAAGACATTAGCGACGAAGAATTTGCCGCCGCGTTCACGCACATTCAGCAGCTCATCGAAAGACTTTTGGCCGAAGGGCGGCTCTACGCTCATCCCACCTATTTTGAGTGTGTTACAGCTATGGCCTTCGCCTTTTTTGCGGCCGAGCGCGTGGAGTTCGGAGTCTTTGAAGTGGGCCTCGGGGGCCGTCTCGACGCCACCAATATTCTTTCGCCGGTGATCACCATCCTCACGCCCATCGCCTTCGATCACGAGAGTTTTCTCGGGCATTCCATCGAAGAAATCGCCGCGGAAAAGGCCGGCATCCTCAAGCCCGGTGTTCCGGTCGTCATCGCCGGAGGACAACGCTCCGAAGCCCTTCAGATCATTGCGCAGCGCGCTCGGGAGTTGGGCTGTCCCGCGATCGATACAGTCAGCGCTTATCGGATCAACAGCGTTACCTTCGATGGCGGTTGCGGCGTTGCGAGTGTTACGGAGGTGTCCTCGGGATGGTCTGCGGAGATTGCTCCCCGCCTTCCGGGACGGTTCCAGGTTTCTAATGCCCTGAACGCCGTCGCCGCGGCGCGATTTCTCGCCTCCAGCGGCTTGCGCATCTCGGACGTCGCGATCACCGCTGGGATAAGCGCCGCCAGGTGGCCGGGGCGAATCGAAAAACTCTCTTCCCGGCCGGATATCTACCTCGATGGCGCCCATAATCCGGCGGCCGCCCGTGAACTCGCCACATTTCTGCAGGACAATTTTCGTGGAACACGGATTCGTCTGCTATTCGGCGCCATGCGCGACAAGGCTGTCGATGAAATTGCCGGCATCCTGTTCCCGCTGGCCGGCGAGGTCATTTTTACCGAGCCGCGCAACCCCCGTGCCATTTCCGCGGCGCAGCTGTCTGAAATCGCCGGCCACCATGCGGCAAAATCCGTGGTGATCGCCGACGCGGAAAAAGCGCTGGATTACGCCTTGGCGCAATCGGCGGCGAAGGAGGCAATTTTCATCACGGGTTCGCTGTACTTGGTCGGGCAGCTTCGTCATCATTGGAAAAATAGGGTGGAGACGCCGAACTAAGATTAAAATGAAGCATCGCCTCACATGCGTGGCCTCGAGAACGGTTGCAACGCGTCCGCGCGTGGTCGTCTGTAAGGATATGACTAGCATGGCCTGCTACCGAGGAACCGAGTTTGCCCGCAAAAATGCAGCGTAGACCTAAGTCGTCGCTTTTTAAGCCCTTGGTCGGGATCATCATGGGCTCGACCTCCGATTGGGAAACCATGGAACACGCTTCCAGCACGCTTACGGCGCTCAGTGTTCCGCATGAGACGCGCGTGGTCTCGGCGCATCGCTCGCCCGATCTGCTCTTTGAGTACGCTTCCTCCGCAGAATCTTCCGGCATTGAGGTGCTTATCGCTGGAGCAGGCGGCGCGGCCCACCTCCCGGGTATGGCCGCTTCCAAAACCGTCCTGCCGGTTCTCGGTGTGCCGGTCGAATCCAGGGCCCTCAAAGGCCTCGATTCCCTGCTGTCCATCGCGCAAATGCCCGCTGGCATTCCCGTCGGAACGCTGGCTATCGGCAAAGCGGGAGCGATTAATTCCGCGCTGCTCGCTGCCGCAATTCTGGGCGGAAAATACCCCCGCATCCGCAAGGCCCTGCGGCAATTTCGTGCCGCGCAAACGCAGAGGGTTCTGGCAGCTCCCGATCCCCGCCGGCCGGCAGGGAAAAAGAAAAACAGGCAATCCGCGTGAACGTCGGTATCCTGGGCGGCGGTCAACTTGGATACATGCTCGCGCTGGCGGGCTATCCGCTGGGGCTGCAGTTTCGTTTCCTTGATCCCTCTCCGGAAGCGCCCGTCGGCCGCATCGCGCTGCGCGTCAACGCCGATTTCACCAATGCGGAAGCCCTTGAGCGTTTTGCCCATGGCCTCGATATCGTCACCTACGAGTTTGAAAATGTGCCCGCGGCGGCCGTGGCCACGCTCGCGCAACGTGTATCGGTGTTCCCGCCGCCGCTGGCCCTTGAAGTCGCGCAGGATCGCCTGCGCGAAAAAAATCTCTTCCGCAAACTGGGAATCGCGACACCGGATTTTCTTCCGGTAAGCAAGCCTGCCGAACTAGACGCGGCGGTAGAAAAACTTGGCCTCCCCGCGGTGCTGAAAACGTGCCGAATGGGATACGACGGGAAAGGCCAATGGATTCTTCGCCACCCAGGCGACCTCGCCCGCGCTAAATCCGAAATGCCCGCGCTGCTCGAGGCCGGAACATCGTACTTAGGCGAAGCGCCATTCGTGCTCGAGCGCTTTGTGCCGTTTTCTCGTGAACTCTCGATTCTCGCGGTGCGTTCGCGTTCTGGCGAGGTCATCTTCTATCCCCTGGCGGAAAATCATCATCGCCAAGGCATCTTGCGCCTCTCGCTGGCGCCCGCTCCGCGCCTTGAATCGCATATTCGTCTGGCCGCCGAAGGTGCCGCCCGTCGCGTTCTCGAGGCTCTGGATTACGTGGGGGTACTGGCCATCGAACTGTTCGAGGTTGACGGGCAACTGCTGGCTAATGAGATGGCGCCGCGCGTGCACAATTCCTTCCACTGGACGATCGAAGGCGCGGTCACCAGCCAGTTTGAGAACCATCTCCGCGCGATATGCGGCTATCCCCTGGGCTCCGCGGTCGCCACGGGCCATTCCGCCATGCTCAATCTCATCGGTGAAGTTCCTGACCCCTCGGAAGTATTGGGGATCCCCGACGCGCACCTCCACCTATACGGCAAATCATCGCGACCGGGACGAAAGTTGGGACATGTGACATTGCGCGCGAGCTCGTACCAACAACTCGCCGAGAGTCTGGCGACCCTTCCGGTCTTTTTCCAAAGGCCTTCCTTCTGTCTCGAGGCTGCAGCAAAGGTGGCGTCTGGTTCGGCCAGCGGCTAGGGCTAGAAGACGGTCAATCCGAGTCCGGATAGGGCCACTTTTGCCGTTAAAGTTGTCGCTAACTGGCCAGTTCGACGTTTACCTGTCTTCGCGTAGACCTTGACACTTCTGGCCAGGACTCCGTAGCATACGAGATTGCTTTATGCCGGCGTAGCTCAGTGGTAGAGCGAGGGTCTCATAATCCCTAGGTCGTGGGTTC
>JBEKSZ010000231.1:0-7677 GCA_049516615.1 Candidatus Acidiferrum sp.
TCCTCGACTCCGCAAAGGCGGTAGATCAACTTCTCGACGGGTCGCAATATGGGATCGAACCAGGTCTGCCCGTGTTCAAACACCCGCACCATAAAAACGCCGAGCGGCTTGGTCACCAAGAAAATCGCCGCTACGAAAAGCCCAATCTGAAACCACCCGTTCGCGCTCATGATTAGAATTTCTCCGGCTTCAGCAGCGCGAACAGCAAGTACCCGAACAGCAGCACGCACACCACAATCAACAGCACATTCCCGCTCATCGCCACGCCCCCGTCATTTCAGCCGTTCGCAGGCCCGCGCGTACAGAACCGCAATGGCAAAGAACAATAGCGTAACCGCCACGAACATTAGGTCGCGCACCAATACCCCTCAAAGCCAGACAACTCTATCGCCTCGAATCTTAGGAAAGGGTGAGTCGCACCTAAAGATTTTGTTAGCGCGATCGGATCTAAGCCCGCCTACAGGATTGGCTGCTATAACCTAGGGTGAGCGGGGGATAGTGCCCCGCAGACCCTCTCGCTAGCCTCAAGACTTGCTTCACCAAACCTCGGGAGGAACACCATGGCATCCGCAAATCTAAAAGAACTCTACATCGACGAACTACGCGACCTGTACAACGCCGAAAATCAGCTCATCAAAGCTCTTCCTAAAATGGCCAAAGCCGCCAATTCCGAAGAGCTGCGCAGCGGATTCGAGGCCCACCTAGAGCAAACCAAGGGCCACGCACAACGCATCGAGCAAATCTTCGAGGCTCTCGGCGAAAAGCCTTCCGGCAAGAAGTGCAAGGCCATGGAAGGACTCGTCGCGGAAGGCTCGGAAACCATAAGCGAGGACTTCGAGGGTGAAATCATGGACGCCGCCCTGATCGGGGCCGCCCGCCGCGTCGAGCATTACGAAATTGCCGCCTACAGCACGGTGATCAAGTTCGCGGAGCTGCTCGGCCAGGACGAAGCCATTGAACTTCTCGAGCAAACGCTCGAGGAAGAAAGCGAAACCGACGAGAAACTCGTGGGCTTCATCGAGGACCTGAGCTTGGAATCTTCGGCTCCCAGCGAAACGGCGGAAGAGGAAGAAACCGCCAACGTAAATCAAAAAAAGTCCCGTTCCGCCCGCGCATAACGCGGCCTCGGGCGCGGCGTGCCGCGCTTCGCACGAAGCAACGGTAAGCCCCCGGGGCGGGGCCTCGAAGATCGCCGCAAAAGCAACCCGGACGAGCCAAGTCAGGCTCGTCCGGATTTTTTATTCCGGGCAGTAAGAAATGTGTTGCGCCGGAAACCCGGCGGAGGGAAACTCCCATCGTCCCGGATGGCGGTAAATCCCGGTACTCGAAGCGGTTCCATTCCTTCCGCGAGGGTGCGCATGCTCGGCCGCATGATAAGTCTTCTGTTTCTGATCCTTTGCGTGTTGGTCTGCGCCGCTACAACCTCGCAAGCCTCTCCGCCTTCACAAAACGTATGCACCGGTGATCCCGATCATCCGCGCCAGCTGTTCAACGGCAAAGATCTCAGCGGCTGGAAGCACGTCGGTCCCGGCAACATGACTGTCGAACCCGACGGCTTCATCCACACCCACGGCGGAATGGGGCTTCTCTATTGGACCGGAGGCAAGCTCGGTAATTGCAAAATTCACGTCGTTTACCGCATGCGCGATGAAAACGATAATTCCGGCGTCTTTATCCGCATTCCGCTCGAGCCTCGCGAAGAATGGATGCCTGTCCACTATGGCTTCGAAGTCCAGATCGACAATCACCCGGAAACCTCCAACGAGGACGAGTACCATTCAACCGGCATGCTCTATTCCCTCACCAAGCCGCTGGCCAAAGCCTGGAAGCCCGGCCCCGAATGGAACACCATGGACATCACTCTTGACGGCCCCCGCACCATCGTGGTCCTCAACGGCACAAAAATCACCGACTACACCGACGGCGATCCCGTCCCCGCTCGCAAATTCGATTTCGAGCCGCAACGCGGTCCCCGTCCCGATTTCGGTTTCATCGGCCTGCAAAATCACAGCGACAACGACATCGTCTTTTTCAAGGAAGTGTCCATCGCCCCGCTCAAGAAATCGTCTGGCCCGGTAAAACCGTAACGATTCTCTTTAGGTGGGGGGGGGGCTCAAGTTCACGGTGAGAAACGAACCGTTCGCGGGCAGGCGGCCGAGACGGCAAGCAAAATTTCGCAGAATCACCTGGAGTTCGCTGTAGCTCTCAGGGAGAAAATGAATATGAAAAAGCAAACCGACGTCTCTCGCCGCCAATTCCTGCAAACCTCCGCCGCGGCCGCAGGCAGTCTCCTCGCGGCCTCTAACGCCAAACCCAACAAAGTTATCCCCCTCGATCCCCACCCCTACACCGCCGCCCCGCAACCTGTCGCCCCCAGCGACCGCCTCCGCTTCGGCATCATCGGCATCGGCATGCAAGGGTCCGGCTTGCTGACCGATGCCATCACCCTTCCTGGCGTTGAATGCGTCGGCGCCGCCGATCTCTACGACGGGCGCCACACGCTGGCCCGCGAAATCACCAACAATCCGAGCCTCCCCGTCAGCCGCCACTACCAGGATCTTCTCAATCGCAAAGACATCGACTGCATCGTCGCCGCCGTCCCCGATTTCTGGCACAAACGCGTGGTCGTCGACGCCTGCAACGCCGGCAAAGACATCTACTGCGAGAAGCCCATGTCGCACTCGATCGAGCAAGGCTTTGAAATGGTCGCCGCCGCGCAGAGCCGCATCGTGCAAATCGGTTCGCAACGCGTCAGTTCCGTCCTGGGCTACAAGGCTCGCGATCTTTACAAAGAGGGCGTGATCGGCGAAGTCGAAATGGTCGAGCTAACCCTCGGCCGCAATGATCCCACCGGCGCCTGGGAATATCCGCCGCCCACGGATCTCTCTCCGGAAAATCTCGATTGGGACACCTGGCTCAACGACGCCCCCAAGATCCCTTTTAATAATCTCCATTTTGCCCGCTGGCGCTGCTGGAAAGAATACGGGACCGGGGTGGGTGGCGACTTGATGGTTCACCTCCTGAGCGGCATGCAAAACACGCTCGGCTGGAACGAAATACCGCGCAGTGCCCAAGCCCTCGGCGGCATCTTCCGCTGGCCCGACGGCCGCAACATGCCCGACCTTCACGTCGTGCTCTTTGACTATCACGGCATCCCGGTCTACGTTCGGCTCGGCCTCGGCACGGAAACCCAGGAGCTCGCCCGCTTCATGGGCCCCAAAGGCATCCTCGACACCGGCGAAGTCGACATCAAAGTCTTCTCCCAGCGCGGCATCGACACTAGTCCCAGTTACTACTCCCAGGGTTTCCCCAAAAAAATGCGCGACGCCTACGCCAAGCAGTGGCACGCCGAGCACGATCCTCCCGTCGGCAAAGAGCCTTTCACGGCCGACGCCGTCTACAAAGGATGGGACTGGGATGACATGACCCCGCATCTCTGGAATTTTTTCCAAGCCGTAAAATCCCGCAAACCGGTCATCGAAGACGCCGTCTTCGGCAATCACGCCGCCATCGCCTGCCACATGGCCAACGAATCCTACTTCCGCAAAAAACCCGTCTATTGGGACGAAGGGTCGCGCACCATCAAGAGCTGAAACGCCCCTGTCTTTTCAGAGTGCGGAGGCCGGGCGCGGCTTCGCCGTCGCGCCATCCGCCGGGCCGTAGAATTGCCATACAATCAAAGAATCGCGATGCGGGCGCAGCGAGGAATGCGTCTTTTCTCTTCTCCACGGATCCAAAAACGGATTTTGGCCAAAAGATGCCCGCCCACATCAACTACGAATCCCTGCTCTCCACCGCCATCGCCGAAGCCCGCCAGGGCCTGGCCGAAGGCGGCATCCCCATCGGCGCGGCAATTTTCGCTTCCTCCGGCGAGCTCCTCGGCGCCGGCCACAACCGCCGCGTACAACAGAACGACCCGAGCGCCCACGGCGAGACCGACGCCTTCCGCAACGCTGGCCGCCAGCGCACCTACCGGGACAAAATCATGGTCACCACGCTAGCCCCGTGCTGGTACTGCAGCGGCCTGGTCCGCCAATTCGGTTTCCGAACCCTGGTCGTAGGCGAAAGCCGGAATTTCCAAGGCGGCGTAGCCTGGCTCCGCCAACTAGGTGTAGAGGTGATCGATCTAAATTCCGAAGAATGCATCAGCCTGCTGGCCGACTACATCAAAAAGAATCCGGAAATCTGGCACGAAGACATCGGTCAGGACTGATCCGGCCAACTCGCCGCTGGCATTTGCTGTTGCGGTCCGTTCCTTCTTCGTACCGCATTATTGGCGGCAGCCCCCCAAGCCACGAAGCTCTCTTCCTCGCCGCTCACGCGTCAGGCTCTGCGAGCGAAGCCGCAAACCCCAGCAAGCGCGCGTCCCCTCCCCGCGCCGCAGCGAGCTGCACCCCCGCGCCCCCCGGCGCAGGCAATGCAACCACCGGCACCCCCGCCAAACTAAACGGCGTTGCATACCGCAAAATCTTCCGCCGCGCGTCCGAATGATCCGCGCCGGCCAGCAACCGCGAAACCGGCGCGCAAGGCGCAATCAAAAAATCGCACTCCTCGAACAGCCCGTCCATCCGTTCCCGGAAGGCGGCATGCCTGAACCGCAGCCCGGCAATCTCCCCTGCGGAAATCGCCGTCCCCCAAGCCAGCCGCTCCGCAATCCCTCGCTCAAAAACCGAAAAATCCCCCCCCGTCTGTGGCCCATGAAATGCCGCCGCCTCGCTCGCCTGAATCGGCGCATATATCTCCATGGCCTCCTCCCAAAACGCGCTATCCACAGAAACAATTCTCGCCACGCGCCCGAGCCTGGTCCGCCATAACGAAAACTGCTCTAACACCTTCACATCGCAATCGCGGATGAACTCATCTGCGACGCATCCAATGGTCACGTCCTTTTGCGCCACCAGCGCAGGAACATCCAGATCAAAAAGTCCCTTGGCCAATAACGGCGCATCCCGCAAATCTCGAAAAATCCAGCCCAGGGTGTCAAACGAAGGCGCCAAGTGCACCCCGCCGCTCCATAAACCTCGCAAGTAAGCCAGGTCGATCGACGCCCGATATCCGCACAAACCGCACAACGCCGCCGGCACACGAATCGACCCGCCCGTATCGGTGCCGATCGCCGCCAGGGCCGATCCTTCCATCACGCTGGCCGCCGCCCCGCTTGACGATCCCCCGGTCAAAAGTTCCGCGTGCCCGGGCTGCAAACAATCGCCGTAATCCGGATTCTCCCCGGTAATCCCGTAAGTCAGCTGATGGATATTGGTCTTCCCGGTAATCACCGCACCCTGCGAGCGCAATCGCGCGGCAACCCCGGAATCAGCCGCGGCCACAGCATTCTTCCTCGCATAAAATCGCGATCCGCTGGTGGTAACGAGCCCGCGCAAATCCAAACAATCCTTCAACGAAACCGGCAGCCCATAAAGCGCCGGCTTCCCGCCACGGGAAAAGCGCGCGCCAAGCTTCTCGACCTCCCGCAAGGTCCAGTCCGCATTGCGCGCAAGGTAAACATTCCGCGAAGCATTGCTGTTCGCGCAACCAAGCGCGCGCTCCGCCACCACTCGCGGGGTTGTCTCGCCGGCATTGAATTGTGCGGAAAGTTCCTCTAGGGGAGCAGCGCGGTCAGCCATGCGCTCATTCTATATTGCCCGGCCACAGCAGCAAGGTGCCTTGTGCCGCCCGCCGAGCGGGCTATGGCCAGGTATGCCGCAGACGCAGCAAGCGTTTCCGGACCGACCGTCTAAGAACCGCGTTCAAGGATTCCGAGCGGGCTGCCGCGTTCCGCGGCGGGCCACTCTCAGGCCCCGGTTTTCCGCAGCGTAAGGTACCCCAAGCCCAACAGCCCCAACGACAGGAGCGCCGCGCTTCCCGGCTCCGGCGTGGGTATATCCGGTGTCTGGTTAACCATATTCACGCACTCTCCGGCAAACGCCGTTCCCGCCGGCCCGCACACCGGCCCCGAGCCTCCGGGAAATAGCGGCCCCATATTCATATTCCCGTAACCGCCCGGGGGCTCGGGCGTTGTCGAAACATTCAAGTTGCAGTCGACGATCACCGGCCCGCAAGGACCGCTATCGCCGGGCACTCCGCCTCCCGGCGTATCGACCGTCGGGCCGCCACCACCGCTCGGCGTCGTGTACGTCGCTCCGAAACAAGCGATCGCCACGCAGTGTGCCGCCTGGTACTCCAGCGGGACGCTATAAAAACTACCGGCATTGAATGTAGGATCGAAGTCGAAGGCCCCGGCTGCGCCCAGCGAATACAGATTCCCGAGCGGAAAGTTCTGCGAGCCTCCCGCGCCAAAAATATCGTAACTGGCGGTGATGCTGGCCGGCACGTTCACCTCCGCGGTATTTACCACCGGCATGTTTACCTCGATTACCGGCAGGAAATTATAGTAAAACGTCTCTCCGCTCGTCAGGCCCAGGCTGGCGGGCGGTGCTATAAAGGTGTTGGCAACATTTCCCGCGGCTCCAGGCACGAAGGTAAAGCTATCCGTCGGAGAGTATGTTTGCGTCTTACTCTCCCACACCAAGTCCCCGTACGTCACGATCGGCGTGGCCACCACGTTCTGCTGGATTTGCGACCCCACGTTGAAGCTCAAACTGGCGCTGGCCACCGTAGCACAGACAATGAAACAAGCCTGCGCCTGCACTCCCACGCCGGCCGCGATTCCCGGTCCGGACACGTTCTGCGACGCCCCGACCGCGCCTATTCCGCTATCGAGCGCCGAGGACAGGCTCTTGTTTTCCCCGCCCGTGGCCAGCCCGACGCTGATCAGCGGATCCGAGCCGCTGAACGGGCCGATGTTATACACAAAATTGCTGGACAAATTACCCGTCGCCGCTACCGGGGTGCTGAAAGACCCCGTAAAATTCGGTGTATACCCAAGATTCAAAACCGTGCTGCCCGGCACAAAACTCTCGCCGGATCCGACCGTCGTGTCCAGTTTGTAGGTCGTCGATCCACCGGTTGAAACGTTCAGCATCCCGGGCGCTATGGTGGCCGAGGCCGTGATGCCGAGGTCGCTCCACGGGAACGGACCGGCGGTCTGGCCGTTCGCACTGTAGGTAGCGGTTTCGGAATAGGAGGTGCCAACTGTTACCGACTGCGCCTGGCCGGCAACGCTCAACGCCGACAAGCAGCATTGTCCCAAAATACTTCGCAGGATCGTGCGCATCGTTAATCCCCCCACTTCTATCGGAGAAACTCTAAGGGACGGAAAGGGCCGAACTGCCGGACAAGCAACTTCTGCGGGAGAGAGGTTCTGGGGCCCGGCGATCGAGAGCGATCACCGGCCCAGAATGCATAAGCAATTCTGCTTCCACCCTCCTGGCTGCTAACTCTCCTCTTTTCATTGCTGGTTTACCCCTGATTTTCTGATGTCTGCAAACATTTACCCCAATAGTCCAACGGAAGAGAGGTTCCTCAGTCTGCCCCTTCGTGGCGGTTCTGCCCGCTTCCGGCAATTGCACTTTTGCACATCCTAGTGCTAAGCTCCGCAGCCATAATCCGCCCGGTTGGCGCTCAATCGGACTGTAGCATTTGTGGCGGAGTTCTTCATGTCTAAACAGCAGCGCGGTTTCAGTACCATATTCCAGCTCGTGTGGATTCTCGTCGGGCTCCTGCTTGCCGCCGTTGCCGCCCTCCACCTCTACTCCCGGTACCGCGAATCCCGGGTCG
>JBEKSZ010000232.1:0-7644 GCA_049516615.1 Candidatus Acidiferrum sp.
TCGCTGGGGGCCATGGGCTTTGACCTGCGCGATTCGGGATTTCACATCCTGCTCGACAAGGGTGTGCCGGAAATGATCGGGGCCAAGATTAAAGGGCTGGTGGACGGATTTCTCGAGCGCCAGAAGCTCAAGCAGGAAGACATCAAAGGCTGGATCCTGCATCCCGGCGGCGCCCGTCTCCTCGGCAATGTGGAGGAGGCCCTGGGCCTGACGAAGTGCGACACCTCGCCTTCCTGGGATGTACTCGCTACCGTCGGCAACCTTTCAAGCGCCACTATCCTGTTTATCCTGCAGCAGTGGCTCGAAAAACGCCCGCTGAAACCGGGGGACTACGCCATGATGGCGGCATTCGGTCCGGGGTTTAGCGCGGAATTTATTCTCCTGCAATGGGCATAAGCGTTATCGCCTTTCTCGCGCTGCTGGTGGCCGTGGCGGCGTTGCGGCTGGTGGAACTGCGCATCTCGAAGCAACATCAGAGGGCCATGCTGGGGCGCGGGGCCAGCAAAGTAGAAGAGCCGCGCTTTCGCTGGATGGTGTTGCTGCACAGCGCCGTGCTACTCGGCGCCGCCGGCGAGGTGGTTTTCCTGCACCGGCCTTTCCTGCCTGTGCTGGGCGCCGTGATGTTCGCGATTTTTCTTGCCGCCAACGCCGTACGCTGGTGGGTCATTCGCACCCTCGGCGAGCACTGGAACGTGCAGGTGGTCGATTCGACACGCCTCGGTGTGGTCACTTCCGGACCCTTTCGCTTTGTACGGCATCCTAACTACGCCGCGGTGTTCGCAGAGATGATCGCTTTGCCGCTCATTCATACCGCGTGGATTACCGCCATCGTCGGGACCGTGGCCCACGCCCTGGTTTTGCGCATGCGTCTCTCCACCGAAGAGCGCGTGCTCTTGGCCAACCCCGACTATCGCGCCGCGATGTCAAGCAAACCGCGTTTTCTGCCCGGTTTATTCTAGCGCTGGGATTTTTTCGAGCGTTGCCGAGCCTTCGCGTGTTGTGCTCGCAGTATATTTTTGTAGGGAGGTTTGGCAGAATGGGTCCTATGCGCAGAGCGATGACCGTCATGCTGTCGTTGGTTTTGCTGCTGACGGTAACCCCTGCGGCGCTTGCGGGCGGGGAGCAGAAGCATCCAAAAAACAAGCCACCCGATGCCGGCGGCGCCGCGGCGGTGCCCAAAGAGGGCCCGGCATTTACGACCGATCCCGAGCTGATGAGCGGTTATCGCGCCCTTTACGAGCAGGACTTTCCCGGGGCGCGCGCCAAGTTCACGGCCTGGTCTGCGGCTCATCCCGAGGAGGCCTTCGGACAAGTTTCCCTGGCAGCGGGATACCTGTTCGATGAGTTCAACCGGCACGGCGTACTCACCAGCGAATTTTTCATGAACGACGATAAATTCCTGCACGGCATTGAAGGCGATCCCGATCCGGAGCGCATGAAGGGCTTCCACCAGGCCATCGACAAGGCCAGGTCCATGGCCACCGCCAAATTGAGAACCACGCCGGGCGATCCGAATGCGCTTTTCGCGCTGACCATGGCGGCCGGCATGGAGTCCAACGATTTTACGATTGTGGAGAAAAAGCACCTTGACGGGCTGAAGCGCATGAAGGAAGCCAACGACTACGCCAAGCAGTTGCTCACGGCGCATCCGGAAGTGATCGATGTGTACGTGGCGCCAGGTTCGGCGAACTACATCATCGGTTGCCTGTCCGGCACGGCGCGCTTCTTTCTGTGGTTTGGCGGCATCAAGGGCGACAGGAAACTGGGCATGGAAGAAGTGGATAAAACGGCGCAAAACGGAAGGTATTTGCAAGGATTCGCGCAGATTTTACTGGCGCTTTCCTCGCGCCGCGAGAAACAGAACACCCGCGCCGAAGCCTTGCTTAAAACTCTGACCGAAGAATTTCCCGCCAGCCCGCTGTTCGCCGCCGAGTACGCCAAGGTGCAGGGACGCCCGGTCC
The DNA here is from genome assembly GCA_049516615.1 of Candidatus Acidiferrum sp. Taxonomy (GTDB): domain Bacteria; phylum Acidobacteriota; class Terriglobia; order Acidiferrales; family UBA7541; genus Acidiferrum. The sequence continues at coordinate 1,962 of JBEKSZ010000232.1, forward strand.
CGGCAGAACTCGTTCCGGGGCATTAATATTCTCCCGGCAACTCTATCGTAGCTGTTTACCTCTAGCTGCGGAGGCTTGTTCATGTTCGATAAGACGATGTTTAAAGGCCGGGCCATCTTTTTGACCGGCGGGGGCACTGGCCTCGGGCGGTCGATGGCCTTGCATTTTGCGTCCCTCGGCGCGCGCCTGTTTATTGTCGGTCGCCGCGAAGAACCGCTCAAACAGGTGTGCGAGGAAATTCGCGCCGCGGGCGGCGAAGCCGGCTACGTCACCTGCGATGTGCGCGACCATGCGGCGGTGGAAGCCGCAGCCGAGCAGAGCGCCCAGCGTTTCGGGCACATCGACACGCTGGTGAACAACGCGGCGGGCAATTTTATCGCGCGCAGCGAAAAGCTGTCCGCCAACGCTTTCAGCACCGTCGTTGGTATCGTCCTGAACGGGTCGTTTCACTGCACCCAGGCGTTTGCGAGGCGCTGGATCGCAGCCAAGAGCGGCGGCAACGTGCTCAACATCGTTACCACCTACGCTTCGGCTAACTGTGGCTCGGCGTTCGTAGTGCCTTCGGCGTGCGCCAAGGCCGGTGTCCTGGCCATGACCACGTCGCTGGCGGTCGAATGGGCCAAGTATCGTATTCGCTTGAACGCCATCGCTCCCGGGCCCTTTCCGACCGAGGGGGCCTGGTCGCGGCTGATGGCCTCGCGACAGTTCGAAGAACACGCCAAGGAAAAAGCTCCCATGAAGCGTTTCGGCCGCCATGAAGAACTCACTAGCCTGGCGGCATTTTTGCTCAGCGACATGGCCGAGTACATCAACGGGGAATGCGTAGTGATTGACGGCGGGCAATGGATACGCGGCGCCGGCGAATTCAACGACCTGCTTATGCTCCCGGACGCGGCGTGGGAACAGATGGAAGCCACGCGCATAAAGAAGCCCTGAGATGCCCGGGCCGGTCGATGCAGGCGGAGGACTTCCGGCCCGCATTGCCCTGTTCTCCGGGGCGCTGCTGTTCTGCCCCCTCCGCCGCTCCCTGCTGTGGGGCTTGCCCGGTGACCATCCGGGGCCGCCTTGACCGCGTTTGATCCGGCCACTAAACTTGATTTTCTCCTTCCCAAGGTGCTTACGTTCATGGAATTGATACACGTCACATTGCCCGACGGCAGCGTCAAGGACGTCCCCAAGGGGACCACGCCGCTTGATATCGCCAACTCAATTTCGCCGCGCCTTGGCAGTGCCGCGCTGGTGGCACGGGTGTTTACCAAGGACGGGCCCTTTGTCGGGGAACCGGACTTTATTCTGGAGAGCGGGGCCAAAGAAGAAGGCGAACTGATCGACCTGCGGCATCCGCTCGATCGCGATGTGAAGCTGCAGATTCTGACCGAGAAAGATCCCGATTCGCTTTACGTCTTCCGGCATTCGGCCGCGCATTTGCTGGCCGCGGCGGTCATGGAGCTTTATCCCAATGTAAAACTGGGGATCGGGCCGCCCGTCGAGCACGGATTTTTCTACGACTTTCTGCGCGAAGAGCCCTTTACCCTCGAAGATCTCCAGAAAATCGAAAAGAAGATGCACGATCTGTCGTCGGCGAATCTCTCAAACGAGCGGAAGTTTATTCCCAAGCCCGAAGCGCTCGCGATGTACAAAAATTCCAACCAACCTTTTAAATTCGAGCTGGTGGAGGAAAAAGCCAGCGAGCTGCTGGTGTCGTTCTACACCACGGGGAAATTCATCGATTTTTGCCGCGGGCCGCACATTCCTTCCACCAAGAAAATCACCGCGTTCAAATTGATGAGCGTCGCGGGAGCTTACTGGAAAGGCCAGGAAGGCAATCCCCAGCTGCAACGGATTTATGCCGCGGCGTTTTACAACCAGAAGGAACTGGACGAGTATCTGCACCAGATCGAAGAAGCCAAGCGGCGCGATCACCGCAAGTTGGGTGCGGAACTGGATCTGTTCAGCATCCAGGAACAAGCCGGGCCGGGGCTGATTTTCTGGCACCCCAAGGGCGGGCTGGTCCGCACCCTGGTGGAGAACTGGCTGCGCGAAGAACTGCAGAAACGCGGGTACGACATGGTGTTCACGCCGCACATCATGCTGCGGGAGCTGTGGAACACGAGCGGGCACACCGGTTTCTACAAAGAAAACATGTACGGCGCGGTGGAAGTGGAAAAGGCCGACTATCAGCTGAAGCCCATGAATTGTCCGGGGCACATTTTGATTTACAAGTCCAAGCTGCGCAGCTACCGCGATCTTCCGGTACGCCTTGCAGAGCTCGGTACCGTGTATCGCTACGAACGCAGCGGGGTGTTGCACGGACTGCTGCGCGTGCGCGGCTTTACGCAGGATGACGCGCATATTTTCTGCACCCCTTCGCAGATCGAGGCGGAGGTGCAAGGCTGCGTGGATTTTGCCTTTGCGGTGATGAAGAATTTTGGCTTCGAGAAATTTGAAGTGGAACTCTCCGATTGGGACGCCGCGCATCCGGAAAGTTACGCCGGCAAGCCGGAAGACTGGAAGCGCGCTACCGAAGCGCTGGCCAACACCATGGACCGTATGAACATTCCCTACAAAAAAATCGAGGGCGAAGCGGCGTTCTACGGACCGAAAATCGATATCAAGCTGATCGACGCGATCGGCCGGCCCTGGCAGCTCGGCACGGTGCAATTTGACTTCAATCTGCCGGCGCGCTTCAAGCTCGAATACATCGCCGACGACGGAGCGAAGCATCAGCCCCTGATGGTGCATCGCGCGCTGCTCGGCTCCGTGGAACGCTTTTTCGGAATTTTGATCGAGCATTACGCCGGGGCATTTCCCTTGTGGCTGGCTCCCGTGCAGGTGGAAATCTGTCCGGTCAGCGAAAAGGCCATCGACTACGCGCGCAAAATCACCGGGCAGCTGCGAGGCGAGGGCTTGCGCGTACATCTCGACGACCGCAACGAGAAATTGCCGGCCAAAATTCGCGACGCGCAGATGCAGAAAGTTCCCTACATGCTGGTGGTCGGCGCCAAGGAAGCCGAGGCGGGAACAGTCTCCGTGCGGCATCGCACGAAAGGCGACCTGGGGCCGCGGGCAGTCGGCGAAGTCATCGCCTCCCTGCACGAAGAGGTACGCAATCGCACGCATGCCTAGCGGGCCTTGCGCGCCAAACTTGAAAAAGAGATTCCCTGAATCGCCAGAGTGTTTTGTTTCCTCGGCCGCGCCGGCGCGGGTAGTTCTCGACCAGGCGCTTCTGCTTCGTGCGGTGACCTTGCTCACCTCGCGCGACAGGGATCTGGCGCGCGTGGTGGCGCGATACGGTCCGCCCCCGCTGTGGGTGCGTGAGCCGGGATTTCCTTCGCTGCTCTATATCATTCTCGAACAACAGGTCTCGCTGGCTTCGGCGCGGGCGTTGTATCAGCGCGTGCTCGCGGAGGTACGGCCGCTCACGCCTGGGCGCTTTTTGAAATTGAGCGACGTGCGCTTGCGCGAATTGGGATTTAGCCGCCAGAAGGCCCTTTACGCGCGCCTCCTGGCCGAGGCCATCCGCGGCCGGCAGCTCGCGCTGCACAGCCTGCACGAACTTGAGGATCATTCCGCGCGCGAGCAGCTCACCGCGCTGAAGGGCATCGGCGTCTGGACCGCCGATATCTACTTGATGAGCGCGCTGCGACGGCCGGACATCTGGCCTGTCGGCGATTTGGCCTTGGCCACGGCAGTGCAGGAGGTAAAGCGATTGCGGCACAGGCCTTCCCGAGAGAGGCTCGAAGCGCTGTCCAAACCGTGGCAGCCCTGGCGTTCGGTGGCGGCGCGCATTTTCTGGCATGCGTACCTGAGCAAACGCGGACAAACCGCCACCAGCATCAGCTTATAGCAGCGCCCGCAACATTCCCCGCGCGACGGCGACGATTTTACTTTTCGCTACTTGCTCCGTGTGATACTTTGCCGCGCATGTCACCCACCGGCCCGGCACCACAGTTTGGCACCGCGGAGTACGCCTCGACTGGCGAAACCTGCAAATCGTGCAAACAGCCCATAGCCGGGAGCTATTACCGCATCAACGGCATGCTCGCCTGCGAGCGCTGCGCGCAACAGGTGCAGCAGCAGATGCCCAAGGACTCGCACGCGGCTTTTGTCAAAGCGCTTGTGTTTGGGATGGCCGCGGCGATCCTAGGCATGCTGCTGTACGCGGGAATTGTCGTCGTCACCAGGGCGGAGTTTGCCTTGGCGGCCGTGGGCGTGGCCTATCTGATCGGCAAGGCCATGAGGGCCGGCTCGGGCGGGATCGGAGGCCGGCGCTATCAGATCGCGGCGGCGCTGCTCACCTATGGCGCCGTCTCGATGGCTGCGGTTCCCGTGGCCGTGTATCTGCACTATCGACCCGAGGGTGTGCCCGCGGTGCACTCCCGTGGGGCGCACGGTTCGCCGGACCGGCAAGCTTCCCCGCCTTCCGGGCCGCGCGATAGTGAGCAAGGCAGTGCCCAGGGGGACGTACAGGATTTGCCGCCCGCTCCGCACAAGACGAATGTTTTCGCCCTCGCGGGTCGCTTGCTCATGCTGGGCCTGGCATCGCCATTTTTGGAACTGCAGAATTCGCTAAGCGGAGTCATTGGTCTCGTGATTCTGTTTGCAGGCATCTCCTTTGCTTGGAAGCTGACCGCTGGATCCAGCGTGGAAATCCTGGGACCGTTTCTGAGCACGGCGGGCAGCGCTTTGCCATCCGCGACCACCTAAGGCATTCTGCCTACCTGTGAGTTCCAGCGCCTTCCCGATCGAACCGATACGAAATTGCCACAGCTGCGGCGGGCCGCTGGCACTCGGCGCCATTGTTTGTCCGCAGTGCCACGCCCTCGTGCACAGCGAAGAGCTGGTGCGCATCTCGACCGCGGCCAAAGCTTTTGAGGAACAGGGCGAACTCGGCAAGGCCCGGGAAGCCTGGCTGGGTGCGCTGCCGCTGCTTCCGCCCGATTCGACGCAAGCCGAGTGGATTCGCGGCCAAGCCTATAAGCTGGAAATCGCCGCGAAGAACGCGCCGCCGGCTGCGCCAAAATACGGCTGGGCCAAGAAACTCGGACCCCTCGCGCCGATCGCCATACTGCTGGCCAAGAGCAAATCGCTGTTCTTCCTGCTGTTCAAACTGAAATTTCTCCTCAGCTTGTTGAGTTTTGTGTGGATCTATTGGCTGCTATACGGGCCGAAGTTCGGGATCGGCTTTGCGGTGCTGATTCTGGTGCACGAAATGGGGCACTACATCGATATCCGGCGGCGCGGGCTGCCCGCGGAGATGCCCGTGTTTCTGCCGGGGCTGGGCGCTTACGTCAAATGGCAAGCGCTGGGTGTGACGCGCCAGACGCGCGCGGAGGTCAGCCTGGCCGGCCCGCTGGCGGGTCTGATCGGTGCGGCGTTTTGCGTGGCGATGTGGTTTTCAACGCACAACGGCATTTGGGGCGCCCTGGCGCGGGCCTCGGCCTGGCTGAATGTCGTGAACCTCACGCCGGTGTGGATCCTTGACGGCGGGCAGGCGGCGAACGCGCTCGGCAAGAGCCAGCGGTTCGCGCTGCTCGCGGCGTGCCTGGCTCTGGCGGCCTGGACGCGCGACTGGAGCTTTGCGCTCGTGGCTGCGGGCACCGTCTACCGATTGTTCACCAAGGACTTGCCGCCCACGGGAAGTTCGCGCGTGACCGGCTACTACCTGGCAGTGCTGGCCGCG
>JBEKSZ010000233.1:0-7635 GCA_049516615.1 Candidatus Acidiferrum sp.
CTCCGGGAAGTGCGAAACCGGAACTCGCCGCATTCACTCCGGGGAGAGGAGTTGTGAGCAGCGGCTTGGTGGTGAAGATGAGGTCGATGCGAGAAAACGTCAAGCTAAGCTCGTCCTAACACTGCGCTAACGTGTAAGCTTAATGAAATGAACGGAATATGACCCTGTGCTATCCGGGGGAACGAGACTCGGCTCATCATAAAAGGGCGCCCCTTTTGGTCTTGAGTGCTTGGCTGATTCCCTACTAGAAAGGCACGCCGCGGCTTCCTTTGCCGCCCAATCCAGAATTTCGTCGAAGGTGATACTGCGGAGGCCCTTCGGTCGCTACCGCGGTTCTAGTGTTGGTGCATGAAACTGGTAAGTCCAAGCCTGCGATGGAGCACCTACAGAGTTCAGTGCGACCTGGGGGAGTAATTCTGCTGTTGTTCGGAGTTGGGCTGCAACTAAGCCCTGAAAAGGAGCTGTTCCCCGATCACGGATCTCTCACAACCTACATTGAGAATGGCAAGGACATTGCCTATGTCATCGCCCGTGGTATGTGCCTTCTGGCCCGTTGTGCCCCGTGAGTTGATATGTTCGGATTCCGGTGAGCGGCTGAAAGTGGTGGACCCAGCTGTGTCGTCGGCGCGCTTCAATCCTTCGCGCTCACTGCTTTGCGGAACTCGCCGTCGTAGCGTGCGGCTCGCCGAAATACGGAAAATCCGGGCGCATCAATCGCATATCGGGCGCCACCCCATCGCCGAGGGCCGTGTTCGTCACCAGCGTGAGAATCACGTCCATCACGTCGTCACATAGGCCGCGCCCGTTGAAGGCAGCAAAACTGAATGAGGCGGGCGTGTCCAGTTCATATGGCAGGACCGACGGGCAGAGGCGCGCGAGGAGTTGCGTAGCGTAGGCGGATGGGTCGGCCGCTGAGTGAGCGAGCGCGGTGACTCTTTCCACGAAGTCGCGGATCGGTTTGGAGAACAGTGCCACTTCTTCCGCGGGGACCGCGCGGTTGTAGTTTTCCGATGCCTCGTGCAGCGAAGGATCGGAGAGCAGGATGTGGGTGATCATGGGCAGGCCCCAACGCGATACCTGCACCTCCGGGGCGTGGCCGTAGAGCGAAGCGGTGGCCCATGCGTGCACCACACCTCGGCCGATCAGACCGCTGGGAACCTCGAGGACGATGGCGGTGACATTGTTGCCGCCGAAGAAGTTCTGGCGATTCTGAAACGCCTCCGGGGCAAACCGGTTTTCGACCCACAGAGCTTTTCGGAAGGCACCGAAACCGACGCCATCGGTGGCAAACAGATCGGGCGCGAGGCCTGCGTACGCCAGGCAGCCCTGATGCGCCCTCACAACGACCCCCGTATTCCCGGAGATGATGAGTTCGCCCGCGGCACCCTTCAGCGCGTCGGCTCCGGTGGCGCGCCGGACCGCGAAGGTCTGAACGTGCCGTTGCTCACCGCCATCGGCGTGGGCGGGCGCGCCGAACTGGACCTTGAAGGCGACCTCTTCGCGAAGATCGCGATCCGTGTCGAAGCGAAAGGCGTAGAGAGCTTCGTCGCGAAAAGTGTCTGGCGCGCCTACGCCGGCGTTCGGATTCACGGTCAGGGCCATGACTGTTGTGCCCGGGCGACCGCGAAACAAGTACAAGTCGCAGATGTTGATGCGGGGGTCTTCTTTCGCGCTAGGCGTATCGAAATGATGCGACATGGCGAATCTTCTCCTGAAGGGTCAGAGGCGAAGCCAAACGGTCGATCGCCCGGATGCGGGGCCGATGAAGCAGTTCCGCACGTAAGTCTAAACTGATGAAAGCAAAAATAGTTAGGGGTGAACCGGGGAGGACTCGAACCTGCAGCCCGCTGTTTTCCACGGAAAAGCTAAGTAGCTGATTCGTCAGGCCTCTAGCTGCGTCATAGAAGACGAAAATGCAGGGTATTGGGGGTTCTGTTCTCGATTTCTCCTCGACGCCTTGCGACAAAACCCGCGATCGCGTCAGCGTAGTTTTGTTGGAAGCAGTTATACACCTAAAAATTGAACTTCAAAGCCAACTGCACGATTCTCCCCGGTTGTGCCCCGGTAATCTCTCCAAATCCCGGAGAATTAATGTCGTTATTCGGAAGCGCGAAGTTAACGTTATTAAAAATATTAAAAATCTCGCCGCGAAACTGCACGCTCATGCCTTCCCGGATCGGAATCGTCTTGATCGCCGAGAAATCCCATTGCTGAAATGAGGGGCCGTCCATCGTGTTCCGTCCCAAATCGCCAAACGTCCCAATGGCAGCGTGCGCAAACGCGTTCGTATTGAACCAGCAATTCGCGGTCCTCACCGGCTCGCCCGCCGCGCACGACCCAACATTCGGATCGCCAATCTGATTCGGTCGGCTGCTGAAGAAGCCGGAAATTTCCGGCGCGCTCCCCTGCTGGGACGGATCGCTCGAATCATACACGGTGAATGGTGTATTGCTCATAATCGTCGTGATTCCATTCACCTGCCAATTTCCGAGAATGTGCCCGTACCAGCTGTCCGGATTTTTGAACCACGGCAAATCCCACTGGTAACTCACCACCAGGCGGTGCCGCGCGTCGAACATCGACCGTCCATACTCCGCTTTCAAGTCAAACGGATTTTGCGCCAGGTCGTTTTCTCCGGCGACGCTCTGCGAGGCCGAACCGGTGATGTTGAACGATGACACGTCATCCAGCGCCTTGGAAAACGTATAGGATGCCAACATGGAAAACTGGTGGGCAAATCGCCTTTTCAAACTGACTTGCAGCGCGTTGTACGATGAATCGGCGATGCCGGCAATCTCGCCGACCGAGGAATAGACGCACGGGCTCGTGCCCGTCAGAGTGCAACCCGAATACAGTCTGCGTTGATCGGCGTTGTCCTGCGTCGAATCCCCGGGAGCATACACCGCCGGATTGGCCTCGATAAACCGCGGCAGCTTCGTCCCCTTGGTCCCGACGTAGCCGATCTCCAACAGCCAATCGTGACCGAGTGCATGCTCGATATTCAGGTTCCAGTCTTGCGCGTACGGCAATCGCAGTTTCGGGTTCAGCACCAGCAGCGTGGCGTCCTCGGAGAAAGTACCATTGAAGGGATTCTGCCCGTTGAAAGGATCCGCAAAATTCGGCACGCTGACTTGCGGTGTTTGCAAGTATGGCGGAGCGCTGATGGGATCCTGCAACGGCCCTCCCTGGCCAGTGTAATAAGGATCGTAGAAAACTCCATACGCCGAGGTCACCAGCCACTTGCCGTCGCCGCGCACGTCCCACGCGACGCCCACGCGCGGCGCAAACGCGTCGCGCTCGGTGGGAATCAGCCCTCGCGGCACCCCGGGATCGCCGGGATAGAGCAAGTCTTCCGGCGCGCTGGGAAACACGACGGACTGGCGTCCCGGTACCCACTAATTCTGATAGTTGTGCTGTTCGGTGTACGGCGAAGGCACTTCATAGCGCAGGCCGTAGTTTACGGTGACGCGCTTCGTCAGCTTCCAGGTGTCCTGCGCGTACAAATTGAACGCTTGACCACGCAGCGAGCGATAGAAATTTCCGCCACCCTGAAGGAATACAACCGGCTGGCCAAAGAGAAAGCTGGCGAAGGCGTCGTTCACCGGGAATGTTGCAAACACAAAAAATCCATTCGTGGCGATGCCTTGCAGCACGTTGATCTGGTCGTATTGGTAGCCACCGCCGAACTTCCATTCGTGTTTGCCTTTCACCCAGGTGAGCGAGCCCGAAAAATCCCAGGTGTTCTGATAGGTATTGCGCGGTCCGGTGATTGGATCGCCGATCGAGGCGTAGCCGCCCACCTGGATGAACGGCGGCCCGAGCGCAGTCTCAAGGGAGGGCGTGTACTCGAAACCCAGGCTTGCCGGGTCGGTGTGGTTCACGTTATTGCCCAGTAGAAATTTGTTGCGCAGGTACGAGCCACGCAAGATGCCCACGAGCGTCGGAGAGAAGGTGTGCGTCTCTTGCGCCACAAAGTTCTGCGCACGGTCGTTGGTTGTCGAGGGAAATCCCGGCACGTTGGCCCCACCCGTGGGCAGCGGATCCAGTTCGTTGGATTGCCCGAAGCTGTAACGGAAACTCAGCGCGTCGCGGCTGGTCAGGTAATGATCGATCCGAATGCCGAACTGGTCGGAGTCCATAGTCTGTGTCTGCGTGCCGATGTAGGTAAAAGGCCCGTCATTCGCCATCGGATAATATTGCAGCAGGGTCTGCGCGATGGAATTGATGAACGGCAACTGGTTATAGGGGATTGGCTGGCCGGAAAACTCGTTGAAGAGCTGACCGTTCTGGCTGATCTGTCCGCCAGCCATGCACAAGCCGGCGGCGTCGAACGACCCGCCCGCTGCAGTGCAGTCAACGCCAAAATTTCCGGTGCGCTCGTCGTCGGACGGCACAGTGGCCCTCGTCGTCTCCCCCTGCGTATCGCGTATGCCCTCGTAGTACAAAAAGAAGAAGGTCTTGTCTTTCCTGATCGGGCCGCCGAAGACGCCGCCAAACTGATTGCGGTGCAGAGGCTCGGCACTGCCTCCGAAGAAACTCTTCGCATCCAGCGCGTTGTTGCGTAGAAAATCCCACCCCGTTCCATGGAACGCGTTCGCGCCCGACCGCGTGATGATGTTGGTCGTAGATCCAGTGCTATGCCCAAACTCTGCATTTGCCGTGTGCGTCAGGATGCGGAACTCGGCGATAGCGTCGATGGGCGGCCGCATCACCAGACCTCCGTCTACCGTATCGAAATTATCTGCCCCGTCGATTAAGAAATCGTTCGACTCCGGCCTCTGCCCGTTTACTGAGTACGCTTGCCCCGCGCGCGCCTCACCTCCCGCCTCCAACAATCCCGGCGTCAGCGGCACGACGCCTGTTTGCAATAAGCCTAGCCGCGTAAAGTCTCGTCCGTTCAAGGGAAGATCGAGGATTTCCCGCTCTCCCACAGTCTGGCCCAGGTTCGTGGACGTGGTCTCGATAATCGCGGCATCCGACGTCACCTTAATTTCTTGCGTCGCTGTGCCTACCGGCAGTCGCACCGCCACAGTAGCTTGCTCGTTTACATCGAGGAAGATGCCATCCTGGAGATATTTCTTGAAGCCCGCCGCTTCCGCCTCCACGCGGTAGCGTCCCACGGGCAATTCCACTAGGACATATGCGCCCTGCGCGCTTGTCGTCGTGCTACGCTGAAATCCGGTGTCCATATTCACGGCTGTTACTTTGGCGCCAGAAAGCGTCCCGCCGCTCTCGTCTACCACTGTTCCATGAATGCTCGCAGAAATATCCTGCGCCCGCGCGCCGGCGGCGCGAGCGAGGGCCAAAACACATACGAGCGCGCATTTGGAAAAACGCTTCATCGCAGCGGACCAAATAACCGAATACATAGCAAATCACCTCATCTGGTTTTGTGAGAACCGGTTTCGCCAGCGAACGGGCACACTCAGACGTTTGCCACCACGCCGCTTGTCGTGGCCTCACGCCCGTTGGTGCTTGGAAACTCGCAGTTCTCGAACCGTGAAACACACCCGTAAATCTCGCGCGAGGATACGAGCCGCAAATCCTTAGAGCAATAACCCAAAAGAATTACAAAACTTTTTCCTAGTATGTTTCGAGTATTGTTGTTTGCTCAGTCGGGATCTCAGACACGAATTACGCAGTCAGAACTTGCGGGGGATTTTGACGAAAGCAGAAGAGTTGTTGGACGCCTATCGAAAGAATAGACCCGAGATCGCCAACAGGTACTCTCCGCGATAACGCCCAAACGGTCCGTCGGAGCCGAATTGGCCCTGGTAAACAACTTGATTGCATAACCATGCCGGCCCCTTGACCCGAGTAAACTGTGGTTTATCGACCGACCGCAGGCCGCATTTTGCGACCTCAAATCCTTGGCACGGAGGATCTCGCTATCGCCCTTACGCCTTTACCGAGCACGGCGCCGTCAAGCTCGCCAGCGTCCTCAACAGCCCGGTCGCCGTGCAGCCAGCATTCAAGTCGTCCGCGCCTTCATCAAGCTGCGCGAATTGCTTGGCACCCAGCACAAGCTCGCTCTCAAGCTGCTCGAACTCGAAAATCGCCTCGGCGAACACGACGAAGAAATCACCGCTCTCTTTGAAGCCATCCGCCGCCTGAGCGCGGGCGCACAGAGTGGATGCCAACCAGGTATTTGTGTGGCGGCGTCAGTATCGGCAGGGGTTGTTGGGCGAGGGGCAAGAAACGGCGAACTTGCTGCCGGTGAATGTGACCGGAATGCGGTTGGCAAAGCGCATCGCGCGAGCCGTCGGCAAAAACAGCACACGGAACCGCGAAAACAGCGGGCGTGATTAGCGTGGAACTTCCGAAAGGACATCTTCGCTCAACCGGGTGTGTCGATGTAGAAGCATTGCGTACGGTGTTGGAGCAGTTGCTGGGATGATCGGGGTGGCGGCGGGGACGCGACCGGTTGAGCTGGCTGCACCCATCCCGGCAGAAGTGTAAGTTTTTGCAGAGTTTAACCACCTCCATGCCGATTGGGTTCCTGTTTTCGCGGCGCGCGCTGCTCTAACCCCTGCATTTTCAGTTTTTCCATTGTGGCACTTCAAGTGCGCACAATCGTGCACTGTATTTTTACGGAGGCCCACCCGTGCGTTCAGCCAGCTCTCTAAGCCGCTGCCTCATCACTCTGACTAAGCTACTCGCCGCCCTGATCGTTGCTGCAGCCATGGCGCAAGACGCTCGCGCTGACGTAACCTACTCCTACACCGGCGCTCCGTTCACTTACTTCGACGGCGGTTATTCCTGTTCCGGTGGCGTCGGAGAGTGCGCGATTTCCGTCACCTTTACGCTGGCGGCTCCACTTGCACCTAACGTCAGCCCCGATCAAATTGTGACTCCGCTCTCGTGGTCCGTCTCCGACGGCGTAAATACCATCACGAACGCCACTCCGGACCTGAACGTGGTGAGATTCGAATTTTCGACGGGTCCCGACTCCAGCATTACCTCATGGATTGTGGAAGCAAACAGTGACGTCCCGCTTTCCGACGGGAGCGGCTTCTCCATCGAGACCCTTTTCACCGACGAACTTGCCGATAAGACCTTGTTTGCTATCGACGGACCGGGCTACCCGTTGGATACCGACCTGGATGATGCGGGCGGCACACCGGGGACTTGGCGAATCACCTCCACCCCGGAATCCGGCACTACCGGCCTCCTCATGCTCGGCCTGGGGTTGTTAGCATTGGCCACCTGCCACACTGCTGTCCGCAACAGCGCCGTGATGCCCCGGTAGCCGCAACGGGCCGTACTGACTGGCCAGAGTGATGATGTCTTGGGTCAGCGCGTCTTCATCCACTCGCTGGGCCGGGGGTGCGTTCGGATCTGGAGACCACTTTCAACACGTACACACACGCCGTTCCCGACTCGCAAAAAATTGCCGTAGAGCGAGTGGCGGGGGTTTTGTTCTCAGATGTTCTCAGCTCCGCGGCGGAAGCAGTTCCGCACTTCCGCACGGACGTCTAAACTGATGAAAAAACAAATGGTTACGGGAAATTAGTGGTGAACCGGGGAGGACTCGAACCTCCAACCCGCTGATTAAGAGTCAGCTGCTCTACCATTGAGCTACCGGTCCATTTAACTGATTCTAAATTATTTGCTACTCGTTTACGCGAAACCACA
>JBEKSZ010000234.1:0-7611 GCA_049516615.1 Candidatus Acidiferrum sp.
AAACATTTTGCATCTCCAATACAAAGAATCGCACTAAGAACAGCAGGCTTTCATGTGACTTGGTATTGACCCTTTACTCCGCGATTTTACAGACTCTCCATCTAAACTACCTCCTGAGAAATAAGCGGGATATGCGCCATCGCGTGATGGCTGGAGGTTGCTCGTTGATTTCAGGAGCGCAGAAGTCATCGAGATGAAAAAGACCATCAGGTTTTAACGGAACGCGTGTTGACAGAGGGTAAAGAATAGTATAGATACTCTGTACGTACCGCTCTTCGACTGTTCTAGAGAACAATGAAATCGCGCCTTGAGTAGATGGGCGCAGTGTTGCCAACCACCGAGGAAATGAAGCAAGCCAACTCAGTTATGGGGCGAAGGCTACTTATTCCCGAAACTGAAAAGTTTAGATGGGCTGTCCGCTCTTGCGCTGGCTCGAATCGTGAGTGTCCCATCGTTGGTAATACTCTTACTGTCAATCCGACTCGGTTGTTCGCCTTTTTGAGTACTGGTCCGTTCGGATTTCTGCTGATGCCTGCTTTGTGGGCGCGTGTGGGCCTTATCCGGGATATCTACCCTACCGCTTCGAAATGGCGGTTGGTGGGGTTTCTGGTAGCGCTGGAATTGGTCGGCCATACCTATTCTGGTTATCCCATCGATTTTTGCGGGAGCTGCCAAGCTGTCGCGCGCGTCTGGCCAGGGACATTCTCCGAACGAAAGAGATTCCGGGCATCAAACCGGCGGCCTACCAAACGGCCTTGGATGGCCGACATTTTGGCTGACGGGTCCACAGGTTGGGTAGAAGCAACGCTAACGCGACGCAAGGGCCAACGAAACACCCGCAGTAGTGATTGGGATAAAGCTCTCTTTGGAGTGTAAGCCCCAATTTTTCGTATTTGCGGCCCCGAAGGATTATCGGAATGAGCATCGTCTGGAAACCGTTCGAATTCAAGATCGCCCTTAACATGGCCGGCGCTGTATCGGCAGGCGCCTACACCGCCGGGGTACTCGATTTCTTGATCGAGGCTCTCGAAGAATGGCAAAAGGCAAAAGTTGCGTTCGAAATGCATCTCGCAAATTTTCCATCTCATGAAACCTTTGATAACCCTGTGCCTTTACATGACATTTCGATTGAGGTTTTTTCGGGAGCATCGGCGGGGGGAATGTGTGCAGCCATCGCGGCATGCATGGTGCAGGGGAGCTTTACTCACATTACCGATCCAAACACAACCGGCACCAACAACACCTTCTACGAATCATGGGTGAATAAGATCGATATATCGGGGTTATTAACCGCCAATGATTTAAAGAACGATGCGACGCTGACTTCCCTGCTCGATTCGACGATTATCGATACCATCGCAGAATCCGCCCTCACTCCCGGAATCCCGTGTCCCCGACCCTATATTTCAAACAGTTTGACGCTATTTTTGACTCTTACAAATGTTCGAGGAGTTCCCTATCAGCTCTACACAGATCCCTCACCAACAATAAACGAATTCGTAACCTATTATGCGGACCATTTAGCCTTTGAAACTACACATCCAGGCGCGCCGACGAGCAACCCTTTTGCAAAACCTCTGCCTCTCGGCCAGCCGAAAAACGACGCGTGGCCTCTCTTGCGTATTGCCGCGAAAGCCACCGGAGCTTTTCCGCTCTTTTTAGCGCCACGTCAATTAACCCGCGATCTTACCGACTACCAAGTGCCTGGTTGGATTCCTCTCTCATCCGCTCCTCCAGACCCCCGCATCGTCCCTAACCTTCCGACCGCACCGCCTCCGACCATTTCGACCCTGAACATCGACGGAGGTGTTACCGACAATGATCCATTCGATCTTGCACATGATTTTCTGGCAAGCAAAAATCCAAAAGCTGTGGATGGTATGAATCCGCGCTCGCCGCTTGAAGCGAATTGCGCGGTGATTTCTGTTGCGCCCTTTCCTGCCACGACGGGCTACAATGCTAACTACGATTTTAGCGCCGAGCAGCAGATCGTTCCGATGCTGGGTACGCTCGCCACCGTACTCCTATCACAGTCTCGATTTTTGGGAGAATCGTTGGCAGTTCTCACAAATGGTGCGGCCTTCAGCCGTTTTGTGATTGCGCCGGCCGATCCCACCCAGAATAACAAAGATGCTCTTCAATGCGGCAAACTTGGCGCTTTCGGCGGATTCATGGAACGTAGCTTCCGCGCCCACGACTTTCTCCTGGGGCGTCGCAATTGTCAGATGTTCCTCAAGACCCATTTCCGGTTGCCCGTCGATAGTCAGGTCATCGCAGCCGGGCAAACGAAAACAGGGTCTTACGCAGAGACAGTTCAATCGCGATTCGCTTCCGATCCTCCCCCTGGCGTCAGCGTTCCGCCTGGTGGGAAGGTTTGGATGCCGTTGATACCGCTGCTGGGCAGCGCGTCTGCGGAAGTTCGGGCGCCTTCACGAGGCGTCATCACCGAGGACAAAATCAAAACGATCGCCAACATGGTACTCAGCCGCGTGAACGCGATAAAAGGTCCGCTCTTGACTGGCGCACCGGCCGCATGGCTACTAAAAACCTTGATCGGAATAGCGTGCAATCCGCCCATAAGACTTTTTACCCGCAGAAAGGTTGTTAACGCACTGAAAACTGGACTCTCACCCGATGTCACAGGGCCAAGAACTTCCATCCGACAAACATGATTGATTACCGCGGCCGACCACGTTGTCCTCGATGTGGGAGTCGCCCCCTGTGGAATCATCCAGTTGACAAGCAAGGACGGCACCCCAAACAACGCCACCGATATGCCGATATCCTTGCTTGCGAAATTCAAACTGCCGAGTGCCAGGTTCGACGATTTCATGTTCCCGAGCATCAGCGGCCGGCAGGACAGCGCGATGCTGGAAAAACTCAAGAATCGGTGCCTGGCGTGCAAAACTTAATTGCGGCCAGCGTTCTGTACCGGATGGTTTCTCCACAAGATCCGGCACGCCACGCGGGATCCGGAGGACGGCGTCCATATCCGGACCTGCAGCAATGGATGAGGCACCGGGATATTGCTTCGACGATGGTTTACCTCAAAGGCATCCGCAATAGGGATATCCAGGCGCGACTGAATAAGGGCAGCATGGCTGCTTTTGCGTAGGCCTAATTGGGTGACTGGTGCCCCGCCATCGCAGGGAAGAGCGCGCGTAACAGCGCTGTGAGTAAAAAGAGCCAGAAGCTTGCGGTGAGAGCCAGAGCTACCCATGAGAATTTTTCGCTTCCGAATGGCCACGGGGTCGGCTTGAAGCAAGGTGTTTGGTTCGCAACAAAACCCGCCGGAAAGTCATCCGGGAATTTGCTCAAGTAAGGAACGAAAACAAAGAAGGCCGATAAGGGGATGAATACCATCGTACCGATCGCGAGAATGATTGAGCCGACGGTCGGATTGTTTCGCAGATATACATTTACGAAAATTGACTCGGCACTCGCGATTAGCGCGACGAAGTTCAGCACAACGAACCAGAGAAAAACGACGTCAAGGGCCTCTAGGCCGCAGCGCGCCTTACAGTACTGCCATTCTGGACAGTATTTTGCCGGCGTTGTCGGCGCGCCCGGCGGAAGGAAGAGGTCGATGACCGCTCGATTCCCCAAACCGTAACTGAAAACAGTGCCAAGTACGCCACCCGTCAGGGCAAGCGACAATACTCCGCAATATGCGATAAATATTTGCATCACCCAGGCAAGCAAATTGAATCCGAAGTACCACAATGCCGCGCTGTGTGGGTGCGCGGACCATCCCACGGTCGACCAGTCCGCTGTACAGGACGGCAATACGGCCTTCGATTGCAGCGGCGCCAGAATGTCCCGGCCGTCAGCGACAATGGTGAGAATTAACGGTATCGCAAGCGATAGAGGAAAAATCCAGCCAGACCATTGTAACCGGATTCGCTCAACCAAAAATTCGCTGAAAGGTCGTTCAGTTGGGGGAACTGGCTTTATTACATTATCAAGGCCCACGAGAGCGCGATCGAGCAGGCCGAAGTAGCGGCCCATCAAAAAGGCCGCGAGCGGCATTGCAAAAAGGTAAAGAATTCCCCAGTTCCCCACGAGAAACCCATCCGCCGTAACGGCTAGTCCCCCGGCAGAGTAGTCGGCGCCCACGCTCTTGGAGCAATCCACTGACGTTGAGGCAAATTTCCGTGGCAAAATTCCAAGATGACCGGCGCACATTATCACAATGAAATAGAGCACCAACGCGATGCAGGCAGCTCCAGACGGCCGCGTCATCCACCAGCGATGGCTCGGTCCAAATGAATAGCCGACAACAGATTTTGGGAAATCGCTCATAATTTTACGTACCTTTATCGTCGCGGCCCCAAGTCATAAAGCCGCAGACGAAAATGCTCATCGGGTCGACTAGCGGATATATACATAGTCGTCGTAGGGGCCAAGGGTCGGCGGACTGAGGCGACTAATATCTTTTTTTGACAATTTTACCGCAGCGACAAAATCGAGCGGCTCTTCGGCCGTGAGGATTTTTTGATTCTTGCGAACAGGGGCCATTTCAATTACCTATGTTCTGAAGGAGACCCGCACGCTGCTTTCGTGGCTTTGACCGTTGACATCTTTTCGCGCGGTGTCACGGAATGTCTGATGCCTTGTACCGGGCCAGAAAAAAACAGCGCAGACGACCGCCTCTACGGAGGACACTGCGCAGCCTGATCTTGAGACCGCCGCAGGATATCGGCTGGGCCACTATCATTCTCGTGAGTCGCAGGGCAGCGTAGTTATCAGAATTCTACGTCTCCCGTCAAGTCCAATTCGTATCGATACGAATACGACATCCATCGGATTCGTTCGCAATTGAATGACGTTCTGGGCCACAGTGACAAGACAGGAGGGTGTCGCGCGGAGCCATTGCCGATATACAGAAGATATGCTTTTTTTGAAATCAAAAGCAATTTGCGAGAACAACCGAGAACAGCCCCCAAATACCCTGCATTTGCTCTAACTATGAACCAGCTAAAGGCGAGACGAATCAGCTCTTCGCTCAAGGTTGTAGAATCGATGCCACCACGACGCGCAGGCTGGAACCCCTGACAGATCCGTGCAAAAATTTGGGGCCAACTTGGAGCCAAAACCAGGGCCCTTTAGTGCCCCACTTGGAGTTCTCGGGAGGCAAAGGTAACAGACTCAACAGGACTTTTGGTAGGGGCGGTGGGGATCGAACATGACCCCATGACTCTAAGTCCCGCGATTTCATGGCGTTGCAACCGCCTACCAATTCGAATTGCTGATTCTGCTGACTTTTGACGGGCTGTATGGCCTATATCGAACTCCTCCATCGCAGCTTTTTGCGGTTGAACTAAACAACGAGGCCCTGAACGTCTAAATTAGCAGGGTGCCCTAGAAGAGCGAATAAACCGTTCCGGAGGGCGCCTGAAACAACCTGTGCAATCGCTAGCACTTCAATTTCGCTCAGCACCTCTCAACAACAGCCAAAATATCGCGGCGCACGGTATTGCGGCCGCTGCGAGAGGTAGCGCACGCCACCCCAAAAAGATCGCCACGATGAATCGGCCGGTCACAAAGGCAAAGGCGCAACCGAAGACAACTTTGCGTCGCTGCGCGAGTGCCATTACCAACAGCAGGATCGCGGACACCGCGGTAATCCTGTGAGGCGTCCATCCATGGTCACTGTAGGCGATCGCGGCCATTAGAGTGAAGGCCGTGAGAATCGATAAACCTAGATCGAATCTACTGAAGATCATCAGCGTGCCCCGATCTAGCCAAGGCCCGAAAATGTACTCTCGAAAACTCAAGGTCACCTCAATTCCCAGCACAGTTTGCGTACGCGTAGGCGCCGACGTCATAGACAAGTTTCACTGCGCTGAATATCGCAAACGTTCTAGCGAGGCTTTAGGCTGTTGTCGACTCGCCTATGGTGATGGCCTTGGCCCAGAATTGGGAATTTCCCCAAGCGTCGATACTAGCGGTCTGCTCCAGGCGACATGTCTGTTCGTTAAGAGCAGTCGATCGTTTTGTCGGCGGCAATCGGTAAGCCGCCGTCCCCGAGTTATGGTGCCCTCAGCAGGTCAATATAGTCGCGGATGACCTGCAAACCTCCTTCGTTGGTGTAATGTCGCTTATTTGCAGGGGGGAATTCTTCGCTTAGAAGGGCACACCTTACGCGAATGACCTCGAGCAACGGATCGTCAAACGGAGCTCCCTGCGTAAAGGCGCCCCAATCCCAATCGCCGCCCTTACCTGTTAGGAAGTTCTCCAAGATGTTTGCGACGTCCTGTCTTGTAGGATCCGGTTTTGAATTCGTTGAAGACACGGCCCACTCCATAAAGATTCGAGATATCGCCCCGCAGAAGAACCTTCTTTACGATCCACTTTGGCCATCACCCAGAAGATCCAATGGTTCCACCATGCCGTTCCCGGTGCGGGACCAATGCCCAATCGAATAACGTCACGCCCGGCCTGAGCGGAGCCCTTCCAGTTCCACCCGAAACGAATCGTATCATTGCTGTTGAACACGGTGTTCAGCCCCCTCCCGAAATAGGCGTCGTTCTTGCCATCAGCTATGGCGGAAAGAACGACGCCTTGATGAAGTCGCCGCGGCGCCCGCGGAAGACGAAAACATTGCCTGAAAAAGGGTTCTCTTGGAGCGCCGTCTGCACCATCCCGCTCAGTCCGGTGAATCCGCGACGCAGATTCCTGACTCCTGCCGCGATCCAGATGCGTGTTCCTGACGGCAGGCCGAGCATTCCACCAGGCACTCCAGCGCCACGCGCAGTGCCTGGGCATCCACGCCGCCCAGAACGCAGCGTTCCCTTGGCCGAGTCTGATCTCCAGAGTGCGTACTGCCGCACGGTGCGTTTTCACGGTTGCCACGGACGGTTCCCGCGTGATCTTGATCGGCAAGAGCGCTGACTCGCTCTTGCCGAGCCGTCCTTCTCGGTAGAGCTTGCGCCAGTAGAACACCTGGTTGGCGTTTACGTTGTGCTGCCGCGCTACACGCGATACCGACGCGCCTGGCGCCAACGTCTCCTCTACGATGTCTCGTCGTTCCTTGATGCTACGCCGCCGCTGCTTGGCCTTCGATGGGGTTGCTGCCAGTGTGTCCACAGTCGCGCTCCGTGGACACACTCAACTGTGTCCACACTGCTCATCTTCCGCGACTTAGGCAACTCTCGTATACACGGTCAGATTCGGACGCTTACTGAATTTCTCGGCCCGATGGGCAAGGAAGAATTAGAACAAATGGGACCAGAAGCAATTGAGGTGGTCCGAGCAGAATCCGGGCATCAAGGTGCCGACTGGGAATACTATTTCTCAAAACTGGACCGCGAATTCACAGCCACGGCCTATCTCTTCCGGTGCCGGCATTGCGGGCAACTGGGCTGCTACTCCAACTGCCACTGAACATCAAAGAAGGGGTCCCGCGGACGAAATCACCAGTCATTTATATTCATTCGGAATACGGGGCAAACAATTCCAATACGTCGAAGGCACTCTGCGGCAGGGTATTTCGTTTCACGGCCGGCTCACCGACCATGACGCGAGAAAGATCTTGGATAAGGGCGGAAAAATCCAGATCCTGGAGCCGAAATACGCTCAGGCCGATATTGAGGCGGCCAGGCGGCAATG
>JBEKSZ010000235.1:0-7531 GCA_049516615.1 Candidatus Acidiferrum sp.
CCGCGGCTGGCGCGGGGCTGGGTGTGGCCGGCGCGCTGATCGTCTCTCATCTCATGGCCGGACTGCTCTTCGGCGTGTCGCCAACCGATCTCCCAACCTTCGTGGGCGTCACCGTCGTGCTTACCGCCGTAGCGCTCGCCGCCAGCTACATCCCGGCGACGCGCGCCATGCGCCTCGATCCCATCACTGCACTCCACTCCGAATGACTTCTTGGCACTCGTTCGAGCCTGTCTGCGCTAGTTGCGGCGATCCCAATCACCCTTCGGGATGCTGATGATTTCATTCCACTCTGGGTCTGAGAAGATGTGTCCCCCAAAACGCACTGGGAGCCAGGGATGCCACTGGGTGCATTTCGTGGCGGACCCGCGGCGGCGACTCCGGCGGGAGATCCGCTCGGCGTCGTTCTTTCGCGGCACATAGCGAGCGTGACCGGTAGAGATCCCGCGTTCGAGATGTGTCCGGGTTTGCTTGAAACGCGATTCTACGCGGCTCATGGCGTTCCCGCCTTCGCCTATGGACCGGGGTTGCTGACCGTCTCTCACGGACCGAACGAGTTCGTTCCCGTCTGCAATATTGTCCGATGCGCGGAGATTTACGCCCTCACGGCTGCGGACTTGTTGAGCTAATCAACCTTACTGGTCCTTGGTCGTATAGTCATCTCGCAGATGGGGGTTCGATCCAATTCGGAGGAACTCTCGACTTCGGGGAAGTCGGGAGAGTCCTCGCCCCGCTGATGGCAAGCCGGCGATGAAGGCGAGCTATCGACTGCCGCAGATTCTTGCTCTCGCCGTCGATTTTAGGGAAGGATAGCATCCTTTATCATTCACGATCCCGATGAAGAGGCAATCCCTCGGGAAGACGAGACGTAGCGGATGGGTAAGCACGTGGGCGACAGTCGAAATCCCGCCCAGCAATCGCATTTGTAAACACCAGCCGACTTACGAGTACGTTCGATGCCGGTGCGTCATGATTCAAGACCGGCTAAGATCATTCCGCTATGGGTCGCGATCATCGCGAAAGCACGGATGCCCACGTGGGCTTCGTTCCGAAGTAGGAAATCACAGGCCTCTGCGGACGTTCTTGCAAAGAAGGTTGGAGTTGATAGAAGCAGTCGAGGATACAGCCTTAGCTCTGTTAATCTGCACTGTACCTACTTCATGCCAACGCTCACGAACCTCGACCTGGATACTCTTCGCACCTTCTCCGTTGCCCACGATCTGGGAGGCCTGGCGCAGGCTGCGGAGCGGCTTGGCCGTACCCCTTCTGCGATCAGTCTGCAGATGAAGCGCCTGCAGGATGAACTCGGGACGCCTTTGTTTCGCAAACGCGGACGCGGCCTCGCATTGACAGAAGCTGGAGAAGTTGCCCTCAGCTACGCCCGCCGCATTCTGGCGCTCAATGACGAATTCATTGAGACCATGCAGGGCGCTAAGGTCGCCGGTCAACTTGGCGTCGGTTGTACGGTGGACTTCGCCTCGATCATGCCTTCCGTTCTTTCTCACTTCGCATCGCTCTACCCGCAGATGCAGGTCGAACTCCGTATTGAGGGTAACGCCGCTTTGGCCGACGCGATTGAAAGATCGCAGATTGACCTCGCCGTAGTCATTGGTCACGAAGAACGTGCTGCAGCGCAGACGGTTGGGGAACTCGATCTCGTCTGGATTGCCTCGTCCAGCTTCACGCCGCCGCCAGGTCAATCCTTGCCGCTGGCCGCTCTTGGCCCGCAGTGTATCTTCCGCAAACGTGCGATACGGCATCTCGAAGAGGCGAACATACCTTACCGTATCGCCGCCAACAGCCCCAGTCTTGACGGTCTTTGGGTTGCACTGCTTGGTGGTCTTGGCATCACGGCGCGCACCGCGCTCAACCTTCCCGCAGGTCTCGTTTCCTCAAAGTCACTCCACAATCTTCCCGCGCTGGGACGCCTGCCCGTCACGCTGCATCGTCATTCGCATGCGAGCGGTGTTGCCACGGATCGGATGGCATCGCTTCTCGCGAGCGCTCTTGGAGAGACACTTCGATCGCAGCCGAGGGCCAAGGCTCGTCGCGACGTTGGCAACAATGTGGGTGGTCAGCTTACTGAAGGGAAGATCAAACATAAGCTTTTCTCACGTGTGTGTTGAGAACAATCAAATTGTGTGCCATCCGTTGCGCTGATAGATTGACCGCATGATCAAAAGCTTGTTGCGCTTGTTGCTTCTCGTCATCCTTCTATCACCTGCTCTTTACGCGTACGCGCAAACACCATCGATTGTCGGTACATGGGCCCTTACTGGAGCTGACAGGATCCTTCCCGACGGGACACGCGTCTCCGACTTCGGCGCCAGCCCGCACGGCCTCGTCATATTCACGGCCGACGGCCATTACGCGGTAGAGATCTATCGTGCAGACCGTTTGAAGTTTTCCTCTGGAGACAAACTGAAAGGAACTTCCGAAGAGTACAAGGACGCTTCACTCGGGATGAGCGTTCACTTCGGTCGTTATACTGTCGATCCTGCTAAGGGCACCATCAGCTTCCATATCGATCGAGCTTCCTTTCCCAACTGGGACGATACGACGCAGGTACGCACCTATGAAATGACGGGCGATGAACTCACGTGGAAGGTTCCCGCTCGTCCTGATGGCTCCATCCCGCTCACCGTCCTGCGACGGATCAAATCGGAGAACTCAAAATGAATGTGCCGATTAAAGATGGCTATGCATCGGCGATAGGTAACGGAAAACGCGCCAGGGTCCAGGAGTGCCGTTGGGAGCACTTCGCAGCGGCCATCCCTTGAGCGAACGGTCGCCATCTCCGGCAAGTGACCCAGAGACCTGTTGCAGGCTTGCCAACCCAGGTGGTGAACGATAGAGGACGCTATCGCCAACTTCGCGCGCGATCGCAATCTCGAGCTTTTCCAGCAGCAACCGCCTCCAAAATATCCGTAATCTCGGAAGCTCTGCGCGAATGAGCCGCGTTGGTACGGATTTCGATCCCCTTAAGAATGGGGCTTGGGGATTGTTGATGTGAACGTCCTTTATCACCAACTGGAATGGCGAGCCTGCAACAGGTCTTGGGGGCGATTGCCCGAGGTGCCGATTTTTCGTCCAGGTGAAGCAAACTCGTTCCTAAACACTTGCCGACTTCCCATCGCCAATCCGACCTTTTTTCTGTCACGGCAGAGGTCGCGAGTTTGAGTCTCGTCGTCCCCGCCATTCTTTCTGAAAGAATTACCGGACGTGACACCGAAAACTCCAACCCACAACTCAACCCACTGATTTTAGTTCACCATGGTGGCCATCCCCACAGCCGTCAGGAATTCAGCCTGCGCGGCCCGTGTTTCGTCGCTGGCTTCCTGCGTGTACAGATCAAGCGTCGTCTGAATCTTTGCGTGACCGAGAGTCCCTGAACGGTCTTCGGTTCGATGGGGGGCACGCCTCGGCACCCTGCCTTGACGATTGCTTATGTTAGATTTCCGTCGGTGACAACGTGCTAAGTTGAGAGAGTTGCGGTGGCGCGTCGCTCCGCCGTTCGTCGCGACCGTTAGAGACCCCGTAAGTTAAAGGACCACTTTTGAATAGCAGGAAGATCGCGATCCGAGCAGTGCTGGTTGTCATTGGCCTGCCCATCCTGTTGGTCTTGCTGGCCTTCGGGTTCTTCTACTCCGTTTTCTACTTTCCGAATTGGACCAGCGCCACCACCGGTACCATCGTTTCCTCCGGCGAGAGGCGGGAGTACTTGCTGTACGTCCCAAAGAGCTACGACCGCACGAAGCCGACGCCGCTGGTTATTAACCTGCACACCTCGATGTCATGGCCGAGTTCATCAATGGCCATCAGCCAATGGAACCTCCTGGCCGACGAGAACGGCTTCATCGTCGTCTATCCCGCAGGAACCGGTCGCGGTCCCAAGTCATGGGAAATGACAGGAAGCGAAACGCCATCGCGTATGCCCGATGTCATCTTCATCTCGGATTTGATCGACAAGCTGGAGGAGTCCTATAACATCGACAAGACGCGGATCTACGCAAATGGCATGTCGAACGGCGGAGGCATGGCCTTCGTGCTGTCGTGCACATTATCCGATCGGATCGCAGCGGTCGGGATGGTCTCGGCTGGGCTCGACCCGGAGTGGAGTTGGTGCACCGACCATCGACCGGTGCCGGTGATTGCGTTTCATGGAACCGCCGATCCTATCTGCCCGTACAACGGCGGTCGGTCAAAGCTCGCCGGCGGCACATTTCCGAGTGTTCCGAGCTTTATGGCGAATTGGTCTCAGCGAAACCGGTGCGGACCGAATCCGATCGAATCGGCGTTCGCCGCGGATGTCACGCGCCTCCAATACGCGGACTGCGCGGACGATGCGGCCGTGGTGCTCTACACGGTCAAGGGAGAAGGCCATCAGTGGCCCGGCGGCAAGCCGATAGTGGCGAAATTTCTGGTCGGCCAATATAGCCACAGCATCGACGCGACGAGGCAGATGTGGGCGTTCTTTCGTGAGCATCAATTTCCGAGCAAGTAATCTCGGCCGAGGGTGCGTCGAGCGGGCCTGTGAATCGCAACGCGCCCGTTAATGCCATTTTTGAAACAAAAAGGGGATTGCGGCACAGCGAAGGCTCCGACAAGCCAATCGTCACGCCGCAGATACCGGTAGTCTAGTCAAGGCTTGTGCTTTTGGTTGCTGCTGCGAGCAGAAAACCTGCGGATGCGGTATTGAGTATCACCTGCGAAACGGGACGGGCAGCTGGCGGGGAACTCGATCCGAAATATTGGCAGCCTAGATGCCGAGTGATTCGTCTTTATTCATCTGAAATGCGATTTTCTTTGAATCCGGAGTCCCGCGTGGAAAGTCGGCCAGCGCATCGGGAAACGAAGGTTAATTCCGGAATTGATTACCATCCGCAGAGAACCTCGACGTCCATCTCGGAATCGCGTTTTATTGCAGCGCCACTCTGTAGAGGTTGCGGTGAACGTCCTGGTGCAAGCTAGCAGACAGACCTGGCTTCGGACCCTCCAGGATGGCGCCGTCCAGGACTTTCGCGCCGCTGACGCCGCGCATGTCCGCAATGGATGAGATCCCGGAGGGAGGCAACGACGGCAGATTTTTGGAGGGGGACACGGGCGCGACGAGAGTTTCCATTCCGACGCTGGTGTTCAAAATGACGCTGAAGGATTTTTCGTCTGAAGTCCAATACGCCACACAGTATCCGGGACAAACCGTGACAGGGGTGCCGCCGTCAAAGGGAATCGCCATAATCCGGCCCGCCAGACCGTCACTTTCCGGTTGCGCAACGATCGCCCAACGGCCATTAGAAAAAAGCCCTTGGAAATCAAGAATGGGGTTGGGGAGTAGCTTTACACGCTGGCTGCCGTCGGGCCGCATTCGATACAAGAAATTCAACTTGCCCTCGGCCGCGCGAAAGTAGATGTAGCCGGCTGAATCCCAGCGGGGTTGGTCCTCGTTCACAGGCGAGATGAACTGCCGAGGAGGAAAGTCGGAGTTGAGCGAAGCCAACCACAGATGTAAACGGTTTTCGGAGTCAGCGGCGGAAAAGACAACCTGCGTGCCATCAGGTGAAACGTCGTAGTCGGACACTAAGGTGTCCGGTAGAAGGCGCGCGCTGTGCCCCGTCTCCAGGTCCGCGACCCAAAGCTCTCGGCTGGAAGACTGGCCTGAGACGTCTTTACGATGGACGAGGTAATAGAGTTTGTTTCCGTCACGGGAGAAATTTGGGAACTCCGCGAAACCCTCGGAAGAAATTTGGCGTTCGTCCTTGGCATCGCGCACCCAAAGCGTGCTTTGGGTGAGTCCCACGGAGGTGATCAATGAAGAGCCATCCGGAGTTACGGCGATGCCTTCTTCTTCGGTGGCGCCGGAGGTAAGTTGCTGCGGCTCTCCATCGGGAAAGCGCTGGCGCCAGATATGGAAACGGCCACCGGCGCTGGAACTAAAGTACATCCACGCTTGATCAGGAGACCAAGCCGCGTAGGTGCACGCGGCTCCCGGAGGTCCAACAGGTTTGCTGGAGGAGCTGGCATCGAAGGGGACAAGCCGGCAGGGCAGCCAGCCACCGTTGTCCATCTCTACGACGAGCAGCCACTTGCGGTCGGGAGAAAGCGCAGAGCGGTGGGCCATGCCGCGTTCGCGCGGAGGAAGGTAGATTTGGCGGACTTGTTCGCGCGTGGATGTGGAAGTGACAACCCCCATGTGAATACCTGATACGAATTCGGAGAAGAGGAAATGCCCGGAGTCGATCCAAGTGAGGCCCTCGGTGTTGGGAAACAGCAGGCGAGGTTCGCCACCCAGCACGGGAACGATCCAGGTATTGAATCCGCTCAAATCGAAAACGGTATAGAAAATGATGGAACCGTTCGACGAAAACTGCGGACTCATCTTCGCAAGGGAGTCGTGGGTCAATTGCACAGGCTGGCCATTCGGAAGAAGCTTGGCGTAGATTTGCCCGGTGCCGATGAAGGTGTCCGGGCCGCGGATGAAGGCGAGGATGCGTCCATCCGGAGAAAGCGCCGGGGAAACAGCCGAATCGGCGAAATCTGTGAGTTGGATCAAGCTATTTTGTGAAGCAGTTTGGGTCGAGGTCTCTCGAGAGGCGGCCGGGGCTGGCGATCGCTTGGCACGAAGCCATGCAACAGTGCCTGCCGTGAGCAAAATGAGGGCTAGCGCAGTCGCGCTGAGAGCGAGCCAACTCTTGCGGCGGTGCGCCGCTGTCGAACGCGCAGGAACTGCGGCAGCCGGTGTGATCGCTTCCAGCGCCGGCCGAGACTCGGAGACTCCTTGAGAGCGCTGCTGCTCCGTAACCTTAATTTCTACGGGCGGGTTGAGCTTGATCTTACCTATGAAACGGTAACCGCGTTTAGGAAGCGTCTCAATATAACGGGGATTGTCGGCGGCGTCGCCCAGAGCCTCGCGAATCTTATTTACTGCGGCGGCCAGGCTGTGTTCGAAATCAACAAAGGTATCCGCAGGCCATAATTCGCGGCAAATCTCTTCGCGGCTAACCACGTCTCCGGCATTTTCCAGTAACAAAACCAACAACTGAAAAGGCTGCGCCTGCAAACGGATTCGGGAACCATTCTTGCGAACTTCGCCAGAGCGCAAATCGACTTCGAAATTGTCAAAGGCAATCCGTCGAGGTCGTGGTGAGGGCGAGGGAGAGTCTTCGCGAATCTTAGAGGCCATGTGGAGGTCCTAGGCGGCTGGGTAGCGCAGTTTCGATTCCATCCGCTTCAAGTATGTTACCGACTGTATTAGGGCCGACAAGTTAGCGGGCGACGAAAAGGTAGCCAGTCTGAGCTGTAACCTGGGTCCCCAAGCGCGAACGAATCCAAAATCGCATGCTCTGCAGGGGATTCCGCGGATGCTAGCACCCGCGCGAAGGTGAGGTCAAGCGCGAGAATGCTCAGAAAAAGCCTTTGATATCAGTGACTTACCTGATGACAAAGAATTAAACCCGAAGTGAGGGCATAGGCATTGCGCGCAAGCGCCTTTTCGATGAAATTGCGTGAACTCTGCTTTGCTCCGCCCTCCGGGGTT
>JBEKSZ010000236.1:0-7529 GCA_049516615.1 Candidatus Acidiferrum sp.
AAAATAGCGCATCTTCGTGGCGAGCGATGAATGCGGCGGTGGCCAGATCGAAGACCAAGCTTCGATTCATCTTCTTATTGAAATCGAAGTCGAAGTTGTCGAGGGTAGTTTGCGGATCGCGATGTCAGAGTCAATGTCCCGGGCTTTATCGTTGGCCGGTTTTTAGGTGACCCTCATTGGCCGGTTTTGGGTGACCCCTGAGGACGCTTTGCCTCAATGTCTGCTTCAAGGACAAGACTCTATTCTCGCTCCGCTTCGCCTGTGACATATCCATCGTGAGTGCCGATATCAGCGATTGGAAGACCGGGGACTACGAGATGATTCGCGAATACATGAAGCCGATTCCGAGGTAATGGCGATGAACATCAAGAGATCGCAGTCACAGCTAGCCGAAATGCAGTAGACTTCAAAAACACGACGGTTGTTTAGTGGTGTGAACGAAGAAAACCGAGTTCGTCCCCGGCCCGCACATACCATGCCTAGCAAATGGGTGTGGCTGAGATTTGTTTGATTCTATCCAGGAGAATAGGAAAGCGCG
The DNA here is from genome assembly GCA_049516615.1 of Candidatus Acidiferrum sp. GTDB lineage: Bacteria > Acidobacteriota > Terriglobia > Acidiferrales > UBA7541 > Acidiferrum. The sequence continues at coordinate 539 of JBEKSZ010000236.1, forward strand.
CCTGACTAGTGGAATCTGGCAAGAGATAACCGGGCAGAGCATCAAGGAAGGCTCGGGTTCGGAGAAAAGTTAGGATTTGCTCGGCGATGTAGAGTTGCACTTCAGGTGCGGCAGCTATCTCCTCAACGATCCCCTCGCGGCCATCAATGACGGTGAGTAGATCCTCTAAGTCGTGACTGTTGGTGTAGTCGCCGCGCCCGCGGCTCCTGAATGCCTCAAGCTTTGTCGCGATGAAATGTGGCGGAGTGATTAGACGAATACGAAGCCCCGGTTCGAGCTCAATTTCTCGCGCCGCATCCATAGCGGCCCGGTACCATCGATTCGTAAAGCCGAGAATCTTTTCGTCGATGGCCATCACGTCGAGTTTCATTTCGTCAATCAGCCAACGGCATAGAGGCGCACCTTTGCTCGTGTCTTCTCGAAAGGATAGCGCTCGCAACCGCTCAGAAAAAGTGGCGTAGTCGGCGTAGGAGGTAATTTCAGCGATCACATCAACATCGAACGTGGGACGGACTTCCGCAGCAGCCTCATCGGTGATGAACAACCCTGTAGTGCACCCTCCGACGAACACGACTTCACTGAGGAGCGGGCGGAGTCGCCTAGCGACCTTTTTCAAAAGTTCAAGATTTGAGTTCTGCATATTCCGGGGACTGCAACCTGCCCTTGAGTTCTTGTTCCGCGATTTGCCGTTCGCGAGATCTTCCGTCACGAATCGCATCAATCAGCGCAAGTACCTCGTAGAGACGAGGGTCGCGCAATGCCGCTTGTGGAACGGTCTTGTAGAGAGGAGCGAACGAATACCCGCGAATTTTCCCCAGAGAAGACGGCCAAACAGGGGGGGGATCGCTACCGGCGGAGATGCGGCTCTTAAGAGGCTCCGCTGCATATCCGGTAGGCACGCCGCGCGTGAGTTCACCACGTTCCGGCGGGAAGGCATACTTCAACCCGTGAATTAGAAACTCTTCCAAAGCGGTTTTGTTGGGGGCGTCGCCGAGATCGCCAGTATTAAGCAATCTAGCCGAGCGTGCGCGCTGGACTGCGGCGTGTACTTCCGAAGCGCTCAGGAAGAGGTCCTTGGCAATCTGAGCGTACGAAGGTCTCTTATCCCCATACTCGAGGAGCTTTATCAGGACGACCACATCTTGTGGTTTCAATTGCATGCGTCCATTGTACCTTCGCTATTCGCGAATAGCAAATGCTCTGATCATCTTTGGAGACAAGTGTGCCAATCTATATGTCAATATTACTTGACATATAGACTGCAATGCTCAAAAAGCCGAGACGTTGTATGGGCTTTGTGGGAAGAAAGCAGCCCGTGCCGTCTTAGAGGAACGAATCCGCGGGGCATCCTTCACCAAGCCTGAAGGCTCAGACCTGAGCCTGAGAGCTTTCGTAGATGCCTGGTGGAAGCCTTACTTGCAGCGCAAAGGTGTGAAGCCATCCACGAGAAGGAATTATGATTCGATCTTGGAGCTGCACATCTTGCCTGTCTTCGGCAAACTCCGCATTGATTGGGGATTCCGGACGATGCCGATCAGTGTTCCGGGGCATGCCGATCACCCGTTCCGGGCTGATGGCGATCACGATTCCGGGATGATGCCGATCACCCGTTCCGGGATGATCCCGAGCAGTTGATCACGATCGTCGGAACGGCGATCGTAATGCCCGGAAAGGTGATCGCGATGGCCCGGAATGTTTTCCACAGGGCGAGGTGACGCTGGACATCACAGTGGGCAAGCTGTTTTTCCTATTTGCTTTACGGGAGAGACAGCGTGCCAACCAGGAGATTGTCCATGCGTAAGATCAGTGAAGTCCTCCGCCTCCGCTTCGAGCTGGGGCTGGGGCAGCGGGCCATATCCCGCGCTTGTTCGATTAGCCAGAGCACCGTTCATGAGTACCTCAACCGAGCCGCCGCAGCCGGTGTGGTGTGGCCGCTCGGAGAGGATTGGGACGAGCAGCGCGTCGAGCAGGCCTTGTTCGGAGAGCGGCAACTGGTAAAACGACTCCCCGAACAAGTGCTCCCGGATTTTCCCACCTTGCATTCGCAGTTTGCAGCAGCATCGCCATCTGACGTTGCAGTTGGCCTGGGAAGAGTACCGGCAGATTCATCCGGAAGGATACGGCTACAGTCGCTTCTGCGAGCTCTACGGGCGTTGGCGCAGGAAGCAGGATGTGGTTCTGCGCCAGGTACACAAGCCCGGAGAGAAGGGTTTCGTCGACTGGGCGGGTGCCACGATTCCCCTACACGATCCGGTTACCGGCGAGATCTGGCCAGCTTCGCTGTTCGTGATGGTGCTGGGCGCTAGTTCCTACACGTATGCCGAAGCCACCCGGGACCAGCAGTTGGCGGCCTGGATCAACGCGCACATGCATGCCTTTGAGTACTGTTCTGGAGTGCCACGTCTCCTCATCCCGGATAACCTGCGAACGGGAGTGAGCCGGGCGTGCCGCTACGATCCGGATCTCAACCCCACCTACCAAGAGTTTGCCATGCACTACGGCGTGGGAGTTGTGCCAGCGCGTCCCTACCGGGCTCGGGACAAGGCCAAGGTCGAAGTTGGTGTACAAGTTGCCGAACGCTGGATCCTTGCCGCCCTGCGCCACCAGAAGTTTTTTCGGCTGGCAGATTTGAACCAGGCGATTCGCGAACTGCTGGAGCGGCTGAACCAGCGACCCTTCAAAAAGCGCGAGGGCTCGCGCGCCAGTGTGTTCACCGCGGTGGAACGCCACGCTTTGCGAGCGTTGCCTGCCGAGCCGTTCGACATGAGCCAGTGGTCCTACGCGCGCGTCAACATCGACTACCACATCACCTTCGACGGCAACTTTTACAGCGTGCCCTACACCCTGGTGCAAGAACGCGTGGAAGTCCGAGCGACACCGAGCACCATCGAGATCTTTCACCAGGGGCAGCGGGTAGCCTCGCACGTCCGTGGTCCTGGACGAGAACAGGCGTTCACGCAGAGAGAACACCGGCCGAAGAGTCACCAAGCGCACCTCGAGTGGACGCCCTCACGCATGGTGCACTGGGCCGAACAGATCGGACCGCACACGGCCAAGCTGTTTGAGCGGATCCTCGCGGAAAAACCGCATCCAGAGATGGGGTATCGATCCTGCCTCGGGATCATCCGACTGGCCGAGCAGTACTCCTCGAGCAGGATGGAAGCGGCTGCGGATCGGGCCCTACTGACCGGTGCATGCCGCTATCAGAGCGTGAAGTCGATCCTGAAGAACTCCCTCGACCAACAACCACTCCCCGAACTGTCACCGTTACCTGTTCCGCCAGCGCATGACAACATTCGTGGCGCTGAGTACTTTGAGTAAATAAAAAAAAGGACAGACGATCATGTTGCAACAACCGATGAAAGAAAAGCTCCATGCCCTCAAGCTTCAAGGGATGGTCCAAGCGCTGGAGCATCAGGAACAGGATGAAGGGACGCGCGAGCTGAGCTTCCTCGACCGCTTGGGGTTACTCGTCGATCAGCAGTGGGACTGGCGTCAGAACCAGGCCCTCAGCAGACGTGTTCTCGCCGCTCGCTTGCGGGGAACTGCTTGCGTCGAGAACATCGATTATCGTGCGGAGCGAGGACTGAACCGGAGCGTAATCCGTGCCTTGGCCCAGGAGTCTGCCTGGGTGGCCAACCACGAACACATCTTCGTCCTGGGTCCCACCGGCGTAGGCAAGAGTTATGTAGCTTCGGCCTTGGCGCAGAAAGCTTGCCGGGATGGCTATCGGGTCTACTACACGCGGGCCACGGCGCTGTTCCGGGATCTGAGCCTGGCACGAGCCGATGGCAGTCTGCGGCACCTGTTGCGGCGGCTGAACCGCATCGATGTCCTGGTCGTCGATGACTGGGTTATGGCCCCCATGTCGGAAGCAGAGAGAAGAGACTTCTGGGAGATCGCCGAAGATCGTTACCAGACACGCTCGATGATTCTGACTTCGCAGTTGCCAGTGGCCCGCTGGCACGAACAGATCGGAGATCCCACACTGGCCGACGGCATCCTCGACCGCCTGGTGCACAACGCACATCGCATCGAGATGCGCGGGGACTCCATGCGTAAAAAGAAAGGAGAGCAGGAGGAAAAGTGAAGCAATCGGCGGGTCAAAAGCTGTGGAAAAGATGGGCACAAGACGCCCTTGGAAATCCCTTCGGGATTTCCACTTTTCGCACAGCTGCAACAACAACAAACTTGACGATCGCGATCACTTTCAACAAAATGCAAAAACCAGCGTCGCTTCGCTCCGAGGACTGATCGGATCACCCCGGAACAGTGATCGGCATCAGAGCGGAATGCTGATCGACTTCATCGGAATCCCCATTGATGAGGTTGTCCCACTGCACGTCGAGAGATTCATCCAAACAAAAGTTGAGAGCGGGCTTTCAGGAAAGACTGTCCGCGATTTGCTTTTGGTCTTACAGGGGATCATGTCGCTTGCATTGGACAATGACTTGATCGATCGTTCGCCGATTCGGAATAGGCACAAACCAACAGTCGATAGGCACGAGAAACCGATTTGGTCTCCTGCTCAGTTGCTGAGTATTTTGAGCGCAGCTCCAATCGGCCTACGGGCATTCTTCGACTGTGTGGCTCTAACCGGAACTAGATTGGGTGAGGTACTGGCGCTGAAATGGAAGCACGTCGATTTGGAGCGCAGATTACTCCGAATTGAGCATAGTCTGTGGCGAGGACAACTTCTCTCGCCAAAGACGGCTGCAAGTACGCGAGGCATCCCTTTGGGATGTGCCCTGAGCGAGACCCTCAGGAATCACCGTGAGAACTCGTTGCATCAGGGGCCGGATGACTTCGTGTTTTGCAAAAAGGACGGGTCGGCGTTAGACCCGGACGTGCTTCGAAAGGACGCCCTCTACCCAATTCTGGACAGGCTAGGGATTCCGCGAAAGAAGGGCGCGTCAGGCTTTGATACGTTCAGGCATTCCGCCGCGAGTATTGTTAACGACCGGACGGGAAACCTGAAGCTGACGCAAAAGTTCCTCGGGCACTCCACGATCAAGATGACCGCAGACATCTACACCCACACCTCTGCGGAAGCGGAACGTGACGCTGCAATCGCTCTAGAACGGGCAATCTACGGCGATTTGTTCCCAGTTGTTCCCAATATCGAGAACAGGAACAACTCTGCGGCGTTAAATTAGGCCAAGGAATTGTTACGGCTCATCTCGTAACCACAAATAAGAAGGGCGCTTAGAGGATTTTCCTCTTAAGCGCCCATGGTTGCGGGGGTCAGATTTGAACTGACGACCTTCGGGTTATGAGCCCGACGAGCTACCAGGCTGCTCCACCCCGCGTCATTGATACTACACAACTTGCCGTTCTTCTGCAAATCCTTCCGACTTCAAGTGCCCGTTAAGTGCCCGATATTCCGAGAACTTTGGCACGCTGCCGTTCAAATTGCTCCAAGCGTTCGGCCAGAACGTGAGCGTAAATATTGAGAGTAGTTGCGAAAGCGCGCATCCAATTCAGGACGCCTTGTCGACACGCACGTGGTTGTCGTGATAGACCGCGCCTTGGCCCATGTCGGAGTCGCGCGCGTCGACGGTAGCGTTGATCGTCGCGCCCTCTTTCGAGAAGCCCGGCCAACGGCCCTTGGTGCTGCCACCGCGCCCGGCCGCATGCGATCACTCACCTCCGCGACGACAAAGAACGCGCCTCGAGCGTTGGCGACGCGCACCTTGTCCCCCGTTGCAATTTGCAGGGGCGTGGCATCGTCGGGATGGATCAGCAGCGTTGCGGCTCCCGACCGCTGCTGCTGCCTCGGCACGTTGGTGAAGATCGAATTTAGGAAGTAGTGATTGGCGGGCGTGATGAGGGCGAGCGGGTATTCTCGGGTCAGGGTCGTATCGCGCTGCGACGTCTCGTGGGAGGGCGTGTAGCCCGCAACGGGATCCAATCCAGACTGCGCCATACGATCCGAAACAAATTCCAGCTTGCCAGACGCGGTTGGGAAGGTGTTAACGAACGGTACGAACGGATCGGGATAGTTCAGCCGCATCCAACCGCGAGTCTTCAGTTCGTCGAATGTGATGCCAGCCAATGAAGGGTGCCCGCTGTCGAGCAGCTGCCGAGCGATCGTCTCGTCACTTTCGTGCAATGCCGGCGTATCGAGATCCATCTTTCGCGCCAGCCGCCGGAAGATTTCCGTCGCCGGCAGGCACTCGCCCGGCGGCGACACGGCTGGCTCGTTCCAAGCGAGATAGAGATGCCCGTAGGAAATAAGCAGATCGTGGTGCTCGATCTGCATGGTAGCCGGCAAAACGATGTCTGCGTAGCGTGCGGTATCGGTGAGAAAGTGCTCGATCACGACGGTGAACAGATCGTTTCGCGTCAGCCCGCGCAGCACCTTGTTCTGATTTGGTACGCTCGCCGCCGTGCAGGCGTACGCAAATAGCACTTTGACCGGCGGATTACCGGTCTCGAGCAGTTCGTCGCCGAGTCGCTTGACGTCCAGCGCGCGCGTTTGCCCAGACCGGAAATCATCACGGCTGAGAGCGTCCCAGTTCACGCCAAAGAAACCACACGTGTCGTAGAAGACGCCGCCGCCCGGGTACTTCCAGTCGCCGGTAACGCCCGGAATGCACGTGATGGTGCGCACAGCCATCCCGCCGCAGCCGTGACGTTGCAGTCCGATGCCGATGCGAATCGCCGCCGGCCGCGTCTCGGCGAGTCGCTTGCCCAGTTCGACGATCGATTCTGTCGGAAGCCCCGTAATCTCGGCGACGCGGGACGGCGGAAAGGCAAGAATCCGCTCGCGGAACGCTTCCCAGCCAACGGTGCGCTCACCGATGAATTGCCGATCCTCTTTGCCTTCAAGCAGCACGACATGCAGCAGGCTGAGGGCGAGTGCGGCGTCTGTTCCGGGCACGGGCGCTAAGTGCCAGTCGCTGGCAGCAGCTGTGCGCGTCCGAATCGGATCGATGCAGACGATCGACGCCCCATTCTTCCGCGCCTCCAGGACGGGCCGCCACAGATG
>JBEKSZ010000237.1:0-7486 GCA_049516615.1 Candidatus Acidiferrum sp.
GGTTTCGCCGCGCAGAATCAGCGCCGTCTGCATTTTGGTCTGGGCAAATTCCCCAAAATGGAAAAGGCTGTGATTCGCTGGCCCTCTGGTAAGATTCAGACCCTCGACGCCCCCGCGCCCAACGAGATTCACGAGGTCAAGGAACCGGCATGAGTCAACCAAGCGTGCTCGTTACGCCGCAGCCCGTCAAACCGGTCAGCTGGAGGCGTTTTCTCAGTCTCGATAATCGCTATGTCGCTCCGCTGTTTATTACGTGCATTCTCATCGCCGGTCATTTGTCCTTCGGCATTCTGGAAAGTTACAAGAAGACCGGCATCGCCATCGTCGCGAGCCTGCTCACGGAACTGGTCCTGGGCCGGATATTCAAAGGCCAGTGGCCCAATCTCGCCAGCGCGTACATCAGCGGCATCAGCGTCGGAATCCTGGTGCGTTCGCCGGCATTCTGGCCGTATATTCTGTGCGCGGTTATTTCCATCATGTCCAAATATGTCCTGCGCGTGAAGGGACGCCACATCTGGAACCCTTCGAACTTTGGTATTTCCGTCCTTCTGTTTCTGGCGCCGGCGGCGGTTGCGGGTCTGAGTATCCAGTGGGGCAACTACCTGCTGCCCATGATGGTGGTATGGATTCTTGGCTCCATCACCATCGCGCGCCTGCACCGCTTTCACATCACCGGCACCTATGTTGCCTGCTTCATCATTTTCGCGTTCCTGCGCAGTTTCCTCACCGGCGACCCCTGGCAGTCGGAGATCGCGCCGCTTACCGGACCGATGTACCAGCTGTTTATCTTTTTTATGGTGACCGATCCCAAAACCACGGTTCGCTCCAAAAAGTGGCAATGCATCGTGGCCGCCATTGTGGCTTTCGTTGAAATGCTTCTGCGACTCGAGCACCTCGTGTACGCGCCGTTTTACGCGTTGTTTGTGGTTGGACCTGTCGCGATGCTCGTTGAAATGTGGCTGGAGTCTCGTCGCCCTCTTCCCGCGCCAGTAACAGCATGAAGCGACTCACGATTGCACTGGCATGCTCGGCAGTCCTTTGCGCCGCCTGCAGCAAGAAACACGGCGAGCCCGCGGCACACCCTTCCCCTGAGGCGGTTGCGCCCGCACAGACGGGGTCATCTTCTACGGCGGTCCGGCCGTCCCCGCTGCCATCTCCCCCGGCTTCGACATCTTCGCCGTCGAGCGTTGCGCCGCAAGCCGACGGTTCTCTGGCACCACGGCCGTCGCGTCCGATCGAGTTCGTGGACGTCACGGCGCAGGCGGGAATTCGTTTCCAGCACAACAGCGGTGCGTTCGGAAAGAAATATCTTCCGGAGACCATGGGCAGCGGCGTTTGCTTCATCGATTACGATAACGATGGCTGGGAAGATGTGGTTTTCGTAAATTCCATGGATTGGCCGGAACACCAGACTGCGAGCAAATCTTATCCCGCGCTGTACCACAACAATCACGATGGTACCTTCAGCGACGTGACCCGCGAAGCGGGGCTGGCCATCGAGAGTTACGGTCTGGGCTGCGCCGTCGGCGACTATGACAACGACGGATACGACGATTTGTATATAACGGCGGTGGGTTCGAATCATCTCTTTCACAATCTCGGCAACGGCAAGTTTGCCGATGTTACGGCCAGGGCGGGTGTTGCGAGCCCGGGGTTCTCCGCCAGCGCGGTCTGGTTCGACTACGACAACGACGGGAGACTCGACCTGTTCGTCACCCACTACATCGATTGGTCCATTGATAAGGACCAATACTGCACGCTGGACAACAAGAACAAGTCCTACTGCACTCCGCAGACTTACAAGGGGGAGACCTCGCGCCTCTATCACAACAAGGGCAACGGGGTCTTTGAGGACGTCACCAAGCGCGCCGGAATCTTGGATCCGTCGGGCAAGGCGCTGGGCGTTGCGCTGCTCGATTACGACGACGATGGCTGGATCGACCTGTTGGTCACCAACGACACCGAGGCCAACAAACTGTATCGCAACAATCACGACGGAACTTTCATCGATGTGGGAGTGAACGCTGGAGTGGCATTCAGCGAATCGGGAAGAGTGCGTGCCGGAATGGGCGCGGACGCTGCGGACATCGACAATTCCGGTTGGCCGAGTCTGCTTATCGGCAATTTCACCAACGAAAGTACCTCGCTGTACCACGCGGACGGTTCCGGATTGTTTGCCGACGAATCGCTGCGTTCCGGCCTCGCGCAGATGACCGCGCAGTCCCTGACATTCGGCTGCTTTTTTATGGACTACGATCTCGACGGTCTCCTTGATGTGGTGGCGGCGAACGGGCACGTTTCCGACGACATCGCCGTGGTGCAACCCACGCTGCGGTACGCGCAGCCCGCGGGAGTCTACCGCAACCTCGGGAACCGGAAGTTCGAGGATGTTTCGGGCAGGCTGGGCCGCGCTTTGCAAAAGCCCGTGGTGGCGCGCGGGCTGGCGTACGCGGATTTTGACAACGATGGCGACCTCGATCTGGTGATTACCGCCAACAACGGGCCGGCGCGTTTGCTGCGCAACGACAACGCCAACCAGAACGATGTGTTGCGATTGAAGTTGATCGGCACGAAGTCCAATCGCGATGCGATCGGCGCGAAAGTGACCGTTACGAGCAACCCGGGAACGACCCGCGCCAGCGCGAGCCTGACGCGGATGGTCAAGGGCGGATCAAGCTACCTGTCGCAGAGCGAATTGCCCCTCACCTTCGGACTGGGCAAGGCGGGAACCACTAAGGGCGCGCGGATTCAGATCATCTGGCCGAGCGGCCGGAAAGAGTCGATCGCGGACGCGCAGCCGAATCAATTTCTGACCGTGCAAGAAGGAAAGGGAATTGTAAGCGCCAAGGCGATCCCGTTCGCGCAGGCGCCTGCTCCGACGGCTCCTCCGTCCCGACGATAGCGGTGAGGGCAATCCGGGTGGCAAAACTGATTCGAACCTGGGGGTCCCCAGCTTTCGCGAATCTGTTTGTTTTGCTGAAGTTCGTACGGCACGCGAGCGATGATCTGTCCGTTCTTGAAGACTTCGCCGTCAGCGCGGAAGATTCGCTGGCGGGCCATGAAATCGCCTTATCTGCCTGCGCGTATTCATGGCTAAGGGCCGCTTGGCACGCGAGGCCCGTTCTTTTCCGAGCTTTTTCTCAGCCGAGAAAAGACTGAGCGCAAAACCCTGAACGGGTGTCTGCGAGTCGGGGCGGAACGCGAAGAATGGGCCACGCGGCGATCACGCTCCCGCAACCTTTGCGGCGGGCGGGAGCGGAACTTCGAAATCGCGCGACCAGGCCTCGATGCAGGCGTGATGCAGGTGCAGTTCAACTTGCAATCGCCCGCTGGCACCGAATGCGAGAGACCTGCCGTTCTCCCGGGTGACGGGATGCAGCGCGTCCTGGCATTGGGCACAAATGTAAAAAAGATTCATACAAGTTCTACCAGTTGTGTTAGAAAGCCTGGGCTTTTGTTTTGGCGGTGTCAACACTGAAAGTTCGCATGGGTACGTGCGCGCCTGTAACGCGTTTCAGATTGAAACATCCATGATCGATGTTCCATCGCGAGCGACCTTCGGTCGATCGGAAGGCGTCTCCAGAGGATTCCTCGCGATCTTAGAGCGGCGGCGACCCCGGCCAAAGTTAATGCGCCACTGGCCGGAAAATGGTAGTCTCTCGAAAATTACAGAGCCCCTCACTCGCCTAGGTGACCTTGCAAATTCGCGTACTCATAGCCGACGACTCACCCGTCATGAGGAAGGCGGTCCGTACGCTTCTTATGATGGAGGCTGAAATCGAGATCGTTGGCGAGGCCTGCAGCTTCCGGCAGATGATCGATATGAGAGAGCAACTGCGGCCCGATATCGTGGTGATGGACCTGCACATGGCGGAGGAGTCGGAGATGGCTTCGGAGCAGGTGAAGGATTTCGGATCGCGATTGCTGACCATGGCTGCCTGCGGGGTCGAGGTGGGTGTGCCCAAGGCGAAGGAAATGGGTGCGGCAACATTCCTCGATAAAATGAAGCTTTACGAGGACTTGGTCCCCAAAATCCGGGAAATAGCCCGCAGTGAAGGTGACCTGCTCGCTCGAGGTTAGCGTTGCTTCTTGCAACCCGGTCGCGTCGCTGGGACGGACCGTTTAGGAATAAAGCAAAAAACCCGGATTTACGTTCGGAGTGATGTCTGTTTCCCCAGCCCGGAAGTAACCGACATCACTCCGCTCGTCGCAACGCACACATCGTAGATGGAATCAAAGTGCAATACTGCGCTGTTTTGTACACTTGTCGCGACTATCGTTGGCGGGCTGGTCGCGTCGTCCGGGACGGTAATGGCCCTGTGCGCCGCCGTTCTCCGGGTTCGCTTGCCGCACCGTGCGATGTTTGGGTCAGCGAGCGAATTCTCAGTTCGCAGGCTCGCTCGGCGCTGGTCGGCCGCGTCAAGAGGGGTGTCTGCGCTTGGCCCGTCACATGCTGTCGCAACGGATTGGTGGGAATTTCGCACGGTACTAAATTGAGTCTAATGCGGGCAGGAGACTGTTTACTTTAGGACACTGCTACCGTTGCTGGCGTGGGACAGTGGTTTTCTCTTTTAACGTGCGCCTGTCGATTTGAAGGTGCGAGGAGGAAATCGTGTTTACGCCCAATCGTCGAAATACTCCCCGTTTTAAACTACAAACGTCTCTATCTTTCAGCCGTGTGCAGCCTTGGTTTGCGGGCGAGCACAAAGCGAAGGCAGTCAACATCTCGACCACGGGCATTTGCTTCGTGACCAGTCTAAGCATGTCCGTTGGCGAGGTTCTGGAGGTCTTGCTGGAAATACCAAAGCGCGTCACCGGCGTAACCGCGACCGCGCGCAGATTCACGGGTCGAGTCACGCGAATCGATGACGACGACAGTGTGTCGCAAGGCTCGCGTGTGAGCGTGCACCTGCTTTATTCCGAGGCATTGGGTTCTCGCGAAGCTGCCGGGGCCAATCCCTAACGGGTCAGTCCCGAGTCTCTCTCCGGCGGTCCTCAACTTCGCGCAAGTGTATGCAGCAAACTTTATTCGGTCTCGGTTGCTAATTCTGCATTCCTTCATCGCATGTTTTTGTCCACCTGCGGAGCAGCGGTTTCGAGTGTCGAGGCGGAGCAAGAGCAGTCCGAGCCTTGAACCTTCAACGCCCGACCCATAGGAGCTCCCGGATCATCGCGCGATTCAATCGAGTTTCCCGCAGTGTTCAGCAAATTTCTCCGGGAAAAGCCTTCTTCGGAGCCGCGCTGCCGTCAGGACTGAGATCTTGTTTTTTCTGGTCCGGCCTCTCGGGGGGCTCGACCTCCCACCATCTTTTTGGCGAGCTCTCGCGCGCGACGCCAGATTTGCGGCCTGGCAGCCTCCCGCCCGGGCGCTGTCCCAGACAGAGAACTCCGCGTGTTGTCTCTCCAGCTTGGCGATAGCCGCCTTCGGCACGAGGGGTGGGTTTCGAGATGGATGCGAACCGATTGCGGAGTTCATTGACCAGTCTTGCGATGCAAGGCGATGTCCGCGGATGGAGGCGAGAAAGGAAGGCCCGGCTTTGGAAGGCCGGGCCTTTGCTCCTGAAGCACGGTTTGGTTCAGAGACCGGGCCAATTGATTCTGGGCCGGCGCGCAGTTTGTCGTCAAGGTTGTTGCTCTCTCACTTTAGTACTACCTTGAGGTTTTTAAGCGCGTTATGAGCAGCGCGAAAACGACTGCATGACGTTGCTTGCGGGCGCCGGCGGCATATCAGACAGGTGTGCGCGAGAAATCACTTATGCTTTTTACCGGGCTCTCGACGCCTGTCGGTAGTATCTTGCGCGAGACCGGAGAGCATCAGCGGGCGAGTCCCTGAATCAACCGGCGTCATCAACTAGGGAGCGCTTTTGCGGCGTCCCGTCGCAGTTATTTGGAGAGCCGTCCGGAGGTTCTAGCGATTGCGACAAGCCAAGGGCAAATCTCCGGTCGACGTGCGCCGCACGCGGGCCGAACCGGCTGACCGGTCGCAGGATGCTAAGAATATCTGTCTGGTGGAAGCGTAACCGCCGGAGCTGCCTCGCGACAAGCGAGCCCTCATTCTAGAAGGTACGGTCAGAACAGCGGCGGGGGTTTGGCCATAGAGGGTTCGCCCAAGGCGCTTGAGCGTCGCGGGCGAAAGCTTCGCGGTCTCCGATTTAGGGAGATGGTGAGCGAGGCGCGCCGAGGTCCCCTTCAGCACGCCCCAGCTTTCGTGCGGCGCCCTCTGGAGCGCGCACGGTACGGCATTTTTGACCCCGCGCCGAAACGGAAGCAAATGGCATGTCGTGACTTTTCGGGGCGTCCTTACTGATTGACGCCGCTGGCCAGAAAACCGCCGTCCACGGCAAGAAATTGTCCGGTGACGAAGGAAGAGGCGTCCGAGGCGAGGAAGATGGCAGCGCCCACGAGTTCTTGCGGATCGCCGAATCTGGCCATAGGAGTGCGCATCAGAAGTTCACTGCCGCGCGGTGTGTTGTCGAGAAGTTCGGCATTGAGGGCGGTGCGAAACACTCCGGGAAGGATAGCGTTGGTCAAGACGCCGTGTTTGGACCATTCGACAGCCAGAGTGCGGGTGAGCGCGGCGACGCCGGCTTTGCTCGCGGCATAGGCGGCCACCTCGTGCAAGCCAAGGAAGCTCGTCAGGGAGGCGATGTTGATGATCCTACCGTACTTGCGGCTGAGCATGTGCTTGCCGAAGACCTGGCAGGCGCGGAGCGTGCCGGTGAGGTTGGTGTCGAGGATGTCGTTCCATTCGGCCTCGGGAAAGTCCACGGTGGGAGCGCGTTTCGTTTTGCCCGCGCAATTTAAGAGAATGTCGACCTTTGCAAAGCGGTCCAGGCAGGCGGCCAGCAGGGTTTGCAGGGAAGCGGTGTCGCAGACGTCGGTCGTGATGCGTAGAGTTTCGCTCCCACGGGATTCAAGCTCCAGGGCGACGGCTTCCACATTGCCGGCGCGGCGTCCGGAGACGACAACGGTGGCTTCGGCATCGGCGAGGCCGTGAGCGAGCGCCCTGCCAATGCCAGAAGTTCCCCCGAGGACGACCGCGACCTTCCCCGACAGATCGAATAGGGACGACATCCTGTGCACACCCCTGGACGGCGATACTAAATTGCCCAGGCCTCAGGCAACTTTGCTCGTCGTTTATTTTCGCGCGCGCGCGATTGAGCCTTTATGTTACAGGCGATCGGGAATTTGCGCAGGTACATTGCCTCTCTGCGCTGACCGGGCGCCCATATCCTGAGCAAAGAACGCGCAAAGACGAACAAACGAGCGACGTGCGTCGGCGAACAGGCTGGACTGGTGACACCAAGGAGCGCGCCCGCCACGCTTAAAAAAGACATTGTGGCATGCAACATGACGAGACAGACCATTCAGTCATCAAGCTTTTACTTGACACTATCCAACGGCCCGAGTACTCTCTGCGGCAATTGACCCCTTCGTGGTTACGTTGGTGGTTACGGCATCGCACATCTTTCAGGTCATTCGCACT
>JBEKSZ010000238.1:0-7473 GCA_049516615.1 Candidatus Acidiferrum sp.
TTGGCGCCCACATCCATCACGTGAGCGATCATGTTTTCCGCCGGGGATATCCCTTCCTGGGCCAGGCGCGCATCGGGAGGTTTACCCGGCAACCCCTGCTCGAGCAGTGCCGCAATCCAAGGCGGGCGATTGCTGAGCGCTTCGATCTGCTCGTTTTCGATAAAGATGGTATCGCTGCGAATCCAGTTGTTGCTGCGAACCGTGCGGTCGAGCAGTTCCGAGTTGCCGACCCGACTAAAGTCCGGTTGCGTATTGGTGAGCAGGGGAGTCTTCGAAAAATGCTCGAGCTGGAGCTCCAGCATGCCGGTCCAAGTGCGCTCTGCGGTCTGATAATCAGGGAAAGGATTGTTGCCGAACGGCCAGGTGTGCCCTTCCCCCCAAAAGCCGTACATAAAGGTGTCGATATACTCGATGAGCGGATTGCCATCGAACTCCGCTGCCAGTAGCCCAACCAGTTCCTTGAATGCCTGCTGAAAAAAAGGATGGTCATAGCGGGGCTGATAACGCGAATGCGGGTTTTCGAGGTATCTTTGCCCCTCGGCCCGGTTTTCCTGATCGCTAAGCACCAGATCCACTCTCGGCACTTTGTCGAGCACAAAATCCGGCAGGGCCGCTGCGTGCGTGTAGTCCGGAGCGCACATCTGCACGCGCAATCCCACGCGCTTGCTGTTGTTCTTCGCCAGTTCAAAGACCAGTTTCAAGTAGTCGGGCATCTCGAGGCGTCCCGGCCGCGGTTGTATTTCCCGCCACGTCGGGCGGACATAAAGCTGCTGGCCCAGGGGAAATCGCACCAGGTCTTCGATGGCCTGAGGAATATTGTCGGATTTGATCTCCTCCGTGCCGCTGTCCGCGGTGATATAGGTGACCAGCCCCATACCGAAGTTGGGCACGACGTCTTGCGAAGGTGTAGTGGTCATCACCACATCGTCGGTGGGAATCACGGCGCCCGGTGGGTACTGCGGGAAGGGCCCTTGATTGAGGCGATCGGTCACGCGGGGACCGGAGCCGAAGTCGTAGTTTCCCCAGTTGTGGGCCGGGACGTCCGCCCGCGCTTTGCGCAATCCAAGTTCTGCGGCCGCGCCTACGGCAGCGGCACTTTTTAGAAAATCTCTACGTCGCATGGGAATTGTCTTCTCCTTATCGCTCGGCCCGCGTTGGGGCAGGAATCTGTCGGAGTTCGAGAGTCACATCTCCAGCCGCTTCGCCGTCAAAGGGAAGGAGGCGCTCGCCGCGCGGGGGATTCCCCCAGCCACAGGGAGGAAAGGCCGCACGACTATCGAACTGTTACTATTTATATCGTTTTATTTCGTTTGTGCAACAACTGACAACAAATATTTCGCCCCTTCCTCACGCCTGGCAACTTGCCGGCGCGGTCTTGCGCCCGCGGGGACGCGGCCAGCCCGCACCTCCCGTTTCCTTATCCCCCGGGGCCGTGTTATTCTGAGGCGGTTATCACTACCCAGGCTTTTAAGGAGCATCGCCATGGAATGGACCACTCCGACACACGAAGAAATCGACCTCAGCTGCGAAATCAGTTCCTACGCCAACGCCGAACTTTAGTCGTTGCCGTCGGGCGCTCTAAAAATCCGTGCGCGGTAAGCCATGGCGCGGCTTTCTACCCCTGGGGGCGGCGGGCTGGCGCGCGATAGGAGCGGCTGTCAGCTCTTCCCCTTATTCTGTGTGGCTTCCCCGCTTGTGCGGCCTGTTCGTGGTGTCCATCTGCCGACTCACTACCGATGCGCATTAAAATCCTAGGTTCCGCGGCTGGCGGCGGCTTTCCGCAATGGAATTGCGCCTGTTCCAATTGCCGCCGTTTTCGCGCCGGCACATTCCGCGGTCAGGCCCGCACGCAAACGCAGATCGCCATCGAATCCAATCCTGAATACGCCAACCGCCGGTATTGGACGCTGATCAACGCTTCCCCCGATTTGCGCCAGCAAATTCTGGCCACCAAGGAATTGCAACCGTTCTCCGACGGCCAGAGCTCCACACCGATTCGCGACATCTATCTTCCGAGCGCCGATGTCGATTCGCTCCTCGGCCTGCTGCATCTGCGCGAATTCCAGGGCTTCCGCATCCTCTCGACCCCTGCGATACGCACCATCCTCGCCGAGGAAAACTCCATATTTCGTGTGCTTGGCCGGGCGGCGCCCCCCGTTGAGTGGATCGCTCTTGAAGTTGCCGCGATCGCCGACACCAGGAAGCATCACAATCCTGAAGGTCCACCGCTGCTGTTTTCCCGCGCCGTTTCGCTCGGCGGCGAATATCCGGACTATGTCAGCGGAAAACTTCGCCCCTTCCTTGCGCCGGAGGAAGCCGTGATGGGCTTTGTTTTTGATCACTGCGGCAAGCGGCTCTTCGTCGCGCCCACGCTGCCCAATCGCAACACCGGATGGAAAGACTGGGCCGCCTCGAGCGACGTCGTGCTGATCGACGGCACCTTCTGGAGCGATACGGAACTGCTCGAAACCCGCCGCAGCCGTAAGACCGCGCGCGAAATCGGCCACCTGCCGCTCTCGGGACCCGGCGGCCTGCTCGACCAGTTTCCCAAATCGAGCGGCGCGAGAAAAATTCTCATTCACATCAACAACACCAATCCCATCCTTGATGAAGCCAGCGCCGAGCATCGCGCGGTGCTGGAAGCCGGCTTTGAAATCGCCTACGATGGCATGGAGCTGCAACTGTGAATACGGCCATCGAAAAACACGCGCTGCCGGAACCGCAGTTCATCGCGGGATTCCACGCCATCGGCGCGGAGCGGTATCACCATCAGCATCCTTTTCACAACATGATGCATGAAGGCCGACTGACGCGCGGCCAGCTGCAAGCTTGGGCCCTCAATCGCTACTTCTATCAAAGCCGCATTCCCATGAAAGACGCCGCTATTCTCGCGCGCAGCGAAGATCCCGGTTTCCGCGCCGCTTGGCGCAAGCGCATCATCGATCACGACGGCGACGGCACGAATCCGGGGGGCATCGAAAAATGGTTGAAGCTGGTCGAAGCTACCGGTCTGCCCCGCGTGCAAGCCGTGCGCGGGGAAGGCATTCTCCCCGCAACTCGTTACGCGGTAGACGCCTACGTGAATTTTGTCAGCGCGCACACCCATCTTGAAGCGGTAGCCTCGTCCCTGACCGAGCTTTTTTCGAGAAAGCTGATTTCACTGCGCGTCGACCGGCTCAAACAACATTATCCATGGCTCTCCGCCGGCCTCGAGTATTTCAGCGGCCGGCTGACGCAAGCCACCGAAGACTCCGAGTTTGCCTTGTCATGGGTGGTGAAACACGCGCGCACGCGCGAGGAACAGGAACTCGCTTACGCCGCGCTGCGCGCCAAATGCGACATTCTATGGGCGCAGCTCGACGCGCTGTACTACGCCTACGTGAATCCCGGATGGCCCCCGCCCGGGGCTTTCCAGCCGAGCGATCTCTAACCGGGCATCTTCCGATGAGCGACTCTCCTCTAACGATCGGCCCGCAAAGCAAACCGCGACTGGCTCCCGGCTGCCGCCTGAACCAGGCCGGCAAAGAACCGCGCACGCTGTTGATGCCGGAACGCGCGCTGCGCTTGCAAGGCCCCAGCCTCGAAATCATAGAGCGCTGCGATGGCCAGCACACCGTGCAGCAAATCGTTAGCGAACTGCAGAAAATCTACAGCAAAGCCGCTCCGGAGAAAGTTTCCCAAGACATTCAGGGTTATCTAAAATTGCTGCACGATCAGCGGGCCCTGGATTTCTAGTCCGGCGTAAAGAAATGATCCGCGCCGTGCGCCGAGGAATTTTCTGCCGGGCCTTGGCCGGGCCGGCTGCGCTTTTTTAGCCATGACGCTACCTTCCGCGAACCCGCTGGCGCTGATTGCCGAATTGACGCATCGCTGCCCACTGCACTGCGTGTACTGCTCGAATCCGCTAGAACTGCAAGCGCGCGCCAGCGAACTTTCCGCAGCGGACTGGACAAGGGTGTTCGAGCAAGCCGGCCAACTCGGCGTGCTGCAGGCGGACTTTACCGGCGGCGAACCGCTGGCGCGTACTGATATTGTGGAACTGATTCGCGCCGCGCGTGCCGCCGGGCTGTACGTAAATCTGATCACTTCAGGATTGCCGCTCGATGAAACGCGACTCGATCGACTCGTGGAGGCCGGACTGGATCATTTCCAACTCAGCTTTCAGGGCGCAACGGAAGAAATCGCCGAGGAAATCTCGCACAGCAAGACCCATGCGCAAAAGTTGCGCGTTCTTGAGTGGCTGAAAACGCGGCGCTTGGCAGTGACCCTGAATTTTGTAATTCATCGCCGCAACATCCATCAGCTTGAAGAAATGCTGGCCATCGCCGAATCTTCCAGCGCCACGCGCGTCGAATTCGCGCATGTGCAGTATTACGGCTGGGCGTTTGCCAATGGCGCGGCGCTGCTTCCGACGCGAGCCCAGCTGGACGGTTCGCTCGAAATGATCAACCGTGCGCAGGAACGGCTGCGCGGAAAAATCCGGGTTGAATATGTTGTGCCGGATTACTACGCCAGATTTCCCAAAGCGTGCATGGGCGGATGGGGCCGGAAGCTTTTGCTCATCACCCCTAGTGGCGAGGCGCTTCCCTGTCACGCGGCGAGGATTATTCCGGGATTGACTTTCCAAAACGTGAAGGATCACGGGCTGCGTGCAATCTGGGAAACGTCGGAGGCCTTTCAGAAATTTCGCGGGCCGCAATGGATGGGCGAACCGTGCCAGTCATGTGCTCGCCGCGAGCTGGATTTTGGCGGGTGCCGCTGTCAGGCGTTTTTGCTGGCTGGCGATGCCGCGGCTACTGATCCGGTCTGTTCGCTTTCTCCGCTGCGCGGCAAGGTCGATGCGCTTGTCGCTCGCGTCCATCCCGCGTCGCCCTTGCTGCCCGGGGAAGTACATTGGATTTATCGGGCAAATCCATGACCAACGCAAAATCAGATGCACCCCAATGGCTGACGTCCCGGCCAGCTTAGGGGGCGCATGCCGCACGGCGCAACGCGAGCGGCCCTTGGCTACCGGCCTTCAGAGGTCGCATCAGATGGCCGCGGCGGATTCAGTCGGGTTTTTATGCAGGCGCATTACCACGCGGACCATGAAGACCAGGCTCGCTGCCAATACCAACAATCCGAAAATGGTCAGGGTGTACGGCGCGCCGATGCGTTTGGCGACGCCGCCGGCAAGGAGCGAGCCGACCGGTTGTACGCCCATGAACATGGTGGCGTAGACAGCCATGACGCGCCCGCGCAAGGCGTCCGGGACGCGGCTTTGCACGATGGTATTGGTCGCGGCCATCTGCACCGTGGCGGCACAACCCACCACAAAAATTACCGCCGCAGACAACAGGAAATATCTTGATTGCGAGAAAATCACCAGGCCGACAGCGCAGATCAGCGAAGTCGCCGCCACCCAGCGCGCCAGCCCGGTATAATTGGTGCGCCCGGCAAAATACAAGGCCCCGAGGACCGCGCCCACGCCCGCCGAACTCATAAGAAAGCCCATGCCCTTTGCGCCGCCGTGCAAAATGCCGTCCGCAAAAATCGGCAGGAACACCGAATATTGCAGGCCGAACAAACTTAGAACACTCAAAAGCAACAGCACCGAGCGCACCGGCACATCGGACATGGCGTAGCGAAATCCCTCAAGAAATGCGCGGAACGGCGATTCGTTGCTGGGCTGCGGTTTATCGCGGCTGACGCGCATGGCCAACAGCGCGCCAATCACCGCCAGGAAGCTGACGCCATTCAGAAAAAAACACCAGCCTTCGCCGATCCCGGCGATGGCAAACCCGGCAATCGCCGGGCCTACGACGCGCGCACCGTTGAAGATGGAAGAGTTCAGGGCGATGGCATTGGGTAAATCCTCTTTGCCCACCAGCTGGACAAAAAGAGATTGCCGGATGGGAACGTCGAAGGCGTTCACGATGCCGACGAGAAAGGCGATGAGAATAATTTCCCACTCGCGCAATAGGTGGGCTAGCTGCAGGGCGGCCAGCGCGAATGCCAAAATCATGGAAACCGTTTGCGTAACCACGACGCCGTAGAGGCGATTGTAGCGGTCGCCGACGTAGCCGCCCACCGACGCCAGCAGCAGAATGGGAATCTGGTTGGCAAATCCATAGAGTCCCAGGAGGGCCGCGGAATTCGTCAGCTTATAGACCAGCCAAAGCTGCGCGGTGGTCTGCATCCAGGTGCCGATCAGGGAGACCAGCTGGCCGCCGATGAACAGCTGAAAATTGCGGTGCTGCATGGCGCGGAAGCGCGTGGTCACGGGCGGGGACATCCCTCTAACTCTCCGATACAACAAATTTATGATACGTCACGATGCCGGAGCAAAGGCCAACGGTTCAGGGGCCGGCGCAAATTGGACTACCGGGCAGTTTGCCACGGGTGGGGCGCGAGTCGCGCGGCTTCAAAAGCGGTCAGGGCTGGCCGCGAGCGACGCGGGTTGCTGCTAGGTGCAGCAAAGCGGCTTAAAGGCCAAGAGTTATGGGACGTTAGGTGCAAGGGGATGCGGGAGAGTGATGGTGACTCTCGTTCCCTGCCCCTGTTCGGAATCGATGCGCACCGAACCGCCATACGGACGCACGCGCTCGCGCATCCCGCGCAGGCCAACGCCCACACCGCGGTTTCGAATTTCGGCCAGGTTTTGCGCGGAGATGCCTTTGCCGAAGTCTCGCACTTCGATCACGAAGCCTAGATGGTCAAAGGCTATGTTTATGTCGGCTGTTTTGCTATCGGAGTGGCGATGTATGTTCGTCAAACATTCCTGAACGACGCGGAAGATGGTCAATTCCATTTCACCGCTCAGCCGGTCGAACTCGGCGACGGAAAGACGCACTTGAATGCCGGCGCGCTGCTCTAAGCCTTCAACGTACCAAAACAACGCGGCCCGCAGGCCAAGTTCATCGAGCATCGGTGGATGCAGAAGATAGGATGTGGTGCGAATTTCCTGTTCCAGTTCTCTGGCCAAGGTTCGAGCCTGGCTCACGAGTTCATGCAATTTCGGGCTGGCATCTCCGATCAGACTCGAAATCTGCGACAGGTTCATGGACAACGCCGCGATGATCTGACCGGCGCTGTCATGCATTTCGCGAGCAATGCGACGGCGCTCCTCGTCCTGGGTTCTGGTTTGCTGGGCCGACAGCTCGCGAAGCTGTTCGGACTGGAGGATTACGTCATTGGTACGGATTTCCAATTCCCTGGTGCGCGCCTGGACCTGGCTCTCGAGAGATTCCGCGAGATGGCGAAAGCGTTCCTGGCTTTGGCGAAGTTCCTCCTCCACGCGTTTGCGCTCGGTGATTTCGCGAGTCGATCCTGCAACTAACTCAACGTTTCCTTCACCGTCAAAGACCGCGCGGAATATGTACTCATAGTAGCCTCGCGCTCCGGTCGGGCTGGTGTACTCGGTCTCATCGGTAATTCCTTCTCCGGTGTTGACCACTTTCTGAATCTGCTCTTGAAGGCGGGCGGCCAGCTCAC
>JBEKSZ010000239.1:0-7309 GCA_049516615.1 Candidatus Acidiferrum sp.
TAGGCATTTCTAGATACTCACAGGTCCGCCTTTAAGCCATGATGTGCTGTTCAGCCGCGCCAAGGACGTACCTGCGATGACGCCTATTCCGTAAGCCAAAGGCATCGCTAGGGCCGAGCGGTTGAGGCACTAGATCCGACTTTGGCAACGATGACAGGATGAACTTCGGGGTCCCGGCGATAAAATGCGCGCGGCTCTTGGATCGCCGCTCGTTTCGAGGTCGCGACCTCAGAGCCTTCTTGTTGAAGTTGCGCCACACGCTCACTCGCATAGTCAAACCACTCTCTCAAGGAAATCTGGCCATCGTGTGGCGCGTCATCGGCCTGGAATTTTTCGAGCCCTTCGACGACGAGAGCGTAGGTCAGCAGTCCGTGCTGGTATTTGTCCAGTTCTTGTGCCAGCTGATTTCCCTCCGCCGCAGCGAGAATGTACATTCCTTTTTCATACGCGAGCTGGGCCAGTCCCTGAGAGTTCATAGGGCCTTGCCGCGGGTCTTCCATCTGGAGCGACTTTCCCGAGTGGCAGGCGTCGAGAACGAGGACTATTTCGCGGGCGTCGATTTTTTCGAGCGACCTTTCGAGCTCCAGATCCGAAATCACGCCCGGCAGTTTGAGAAGGCTGGCCTCATCCCCATTGAACTGGTCAAGGGCAAAATCGTGCACCCACAAATAGAAGCGCGGAGTTTCGGCCGATGCGGCGCCATGGCCTGCGTAGTAGATGAAGATCGAGTCGCGAGGCGTGGCGGGTTGGAGATTCTGAAAGCCTGCTGGTTGCCCGGGCATTATCGGACCCGTCTCGGTTCCTGCCAGCCGGGCGAGCGCGGAGATGATATTGGCCTTTGTCGCCTGTTCGTTCAGCACCGGCACGGTCACCACTTTGTAAAATAAGTCTTCGAGACGGGATTCCTGCGAGCTCAAAGTATTGGAAAAGGCGCTCGCGTCGTCTGACGCATACTGAAGATTCAGATCGGAGCTCTTGTACTGGTTGATTCCGACCGACAGAACATAAGCCACCCCGCGTGTCGCGAGCGCGTACGTTTCGACGGTAACGGGCGCCGCATCTTCGCTCTTAATGTTTGCACGGCTGAACGCATACGCCGTGAAAAAATTCTTTCCATCAACGAGACGAACGTTGCTGATCGCCAGGTGGGCGCCACCTTTCTTGTCCAGTGGGATTGCGCCGCGCCAGACTTGCACTAGGTTTCCGTTGCGAAAAAGCCGTACGTCACGCACGCCGCTTCCGGACCTCGGACGAGCTGAATCCGGCGGCGCTTCCTGGACCGCGAGCTGAAGATCCACGCTCGTGAGGCCTCTCGCGCTTGCATTCACAGCATCGCCGGCGCTGATGATTCTTACGAGCGGCTGCCTGCGATCTATCCTTTCGAGGTCCGGTACGGGGAGGAGCGGTTGGCCCGACGCCACTTTGGCCAGCAGACCGGGCGTGTAGAACTCTTTGAAGAAGGCTTCCACCGGCAAATAGTCGAGCGTGTTGTTGTTGAACCGCCACAGAACCTTCTTCCAACCCCCAGGTGAGCCATCAAACCGTCCGTCGGGCGTTGCGACGAGCCAATCCGAACCCCAGAGGGAAAGAGAAGCCAGCGGCGCGCCGGCCGAAGGATCCCAAAGGCTGATGCGGCCATCCCAACCGATTGTGGCGAGTATGCGGCTGTCGGGAGTGAATTCCACTTCCCGCACGTAGGGCACCGACGAATACATTGCGACGAGTTTGCGCGTCTCAGCTTCCCACAGCTCGAACCCATCGCTTCCGCCCGCCGCCAGCCACTTCCCATCGGCACTGAACCTCAGTGCTTGGCCCGCGCTGATCTCGCCGGGAAATGTCCCGGCCGCCTCGCCGCCATCCACTCGCACCAGCTGAATCGGTTTCGCATCCGACCCGATCGCCAGCATCTTTCCGTCCGGCGTGAACGCCACCGTCCGGCTCGCCGGATCAGCCTCGATCGACGGCTTCGATAGCTTCCAGCTCTGCGTGTCCCACAACCCGACGAAATGATAAGCGGGAAGCTCGTTGTGGCAGATTCCCGCCAGCCACCGCCCGTCCGGACTGATAGCCGCGCTCAGGAGCATCACCAGCCGCTCGCGATCTCCGCATGGTTGCGCCGACCGGATTTCCTTCCCCGTCGTCGTGTCCCAGATATGGACGGTGCTCCCGATAGAATCGACGGAATACAATGCGGCGCTGTCGGGCGTAAAGCCAATCAACACCTGTGACCTGCTCGCAAACCAGCCAGCCAATTGCTTGCCTGTCGCCAGCTCCTTAATCTGAAGCTGACTTCCAGCCAGCGCCATTCGCGTGCCCGCCGCGTTCAACGCGGCCCCTTGCGCGTAGTCGCCGATTTCAGGGCTCCGCGCCGGCGACACAGGGATCCCTTGCCCCAAATCCCATCGCGTCAGCCCGCCCTCCGGCGAAAGCATCAGCAGCCCTTTTCCGCCGCCTTGAAAAGCCATCCACCACGTTACTCCCCGGCCATCCATGTTCATCAGCTCATCGCCTTGCTTCGCGTCAAACACGCCGAGGTTCCCGATCGAGCCTCCAACCGCCAGCATTTTCCCGTCCGGCGTGAACGCGGCCGAATGAGTTCCGCCGGCATCGATGCCGACCTTCACTTCGACGGCGGGTTTGCCGCTGGGAAGCTCCCAGATTTGCGGCTTGCGACTGTCGCTGATGCCATTGCCAGCCGTGAGCAACCGTAGATGGTCGGCGGAAAACGTCATCACCATTACGGGGGCCCCACAATTCATGCCGACAATCTTTTTTCCCGAAGAGGCATCCCACACCGTTATGTTCCCATCTCTCGCGGCAGAAGCTAACCACGCGCCATCACGGCTGAAAGCCAGCATGGTCACACCCTTCGTCGCCGGATCTGATGCCTTCGCTTCAAGCGCCGGATCCGCGAACCACGACCGCACCAAGCGCGCTGCGGGCACTTCGTAGAGGAATATTTTTTGGTTGACGTCGACGCCTGCAAGAAACCGCCCGTCCGGACTGAATGCCATCTGGAACAGGTTCATCGAGGGTCCGTCTTCGTGGGCGCCCTTGTCATCCGTTGTTAGCAGCGGCACGACAGGCTTGATGGATCCGGTCGGATGTCCTGAGGGGAATTCCCAAATCACAATCGCGCCCGAGCTTTGATCCTGCCCCGCGACCCACCGTCCGTCTCCCGAGAGCGCTAGTCCGATGTTCTGAATTGCAGGCACCTCGAGCACCTGCCGTTGCTTGCCGGACCTCACGTCCCAACTCTTATATTCACCTTTGAACGTGCCCGTCACGAACGACTGCCCATCCCGTGCGAAGGCCAGTTGGTTCACAGCGTTGGTGTGCGCCGCGATCTTCCTCAGCATCCGTCCCGTAGACGCCTCCCACAGATTCACCTCGCCCACATTACCGCCAGACACCAGCAGCTTTCCATCAGGACTGAACGCCACCGCGGTCACGATGAGAGAATGGCCGGCTTGGACTACGAGCTCAGGCTTGTTAGCGCCAGTCTGCTCTTTGGAATTCTGGGCGGAGAGCAGGGGCGCGTTCCCTGCAACAAAGAGAGCAGCAATCAGTACCGCCTTTTGACGAACCGTGCCGCCCCGCCATGTTCCAGGTTCCTGCAAACCGCAACTGAAAATCATGTGTGAATGCTCCGATCGAAAATTTCAGAGTTAGATCCCTAGCTTGTGCATCGCATGCTTCCCCCAGTGAAAAGCGATTTCGGAATAGAATATACACCCCGCCGAGCGCCCCGCCCGCCTTTCGAGATCCAGCTGTCTCTTAGAAAGTGATCCATGGAGATCTTCCGGATCAAAATTCGACAATCCTTGCTTGGCGATCCTAGTTCACAAAACGTAAAGGCCATCGCATTTGCATACCGATTCGCGGAGGGAAGGTCTCCAGCAAGCATCGCTTTCGGCGAACACGCCATGTTTGAGAGCCTGCGTGTTACCACTTGACATCGCCGGTATTCGTTTTTCGCCAGATCAGAGTGGTTTGAATTCATGATCACGAGGTACACACCCATTAGCGCAATCAAAGTTAGGCAAATAATATGCGCCCCCTCACCCTCTGTTCTGCCCTCCTGCTCAGCGCAATCGGCGCACTTGCACAGTCTTCTTCTAACGGCATCCCTGCACCACGGGACCAAAATGCAAAACCCGAACTCGTCATGGAATCGGGACATCACAAGCCAGTCATGTCCATCGCTTTCGGACCCGACAGCCAGTGGCTGGTTTCGGCAAGTCAGGACACCACGCTCAAACTATGGGATCTCAAAACAGGCCGCGAGCTGAGGGCCTTTTCAGGTCACCCTGGCATGGTCGAGAAAACCGCAGTGACTCCGGACGGGAAAACTTTAATTTCGGCTGCGACCGACGGCGCGGTGAAATCCTGGGACATCGAAACGGGACGCGAGCTGAGCAGTTTGGGTGGGCGAACTCCGGTATGGGCGCTGGCTTTGAGTCTGGACGGCCGGACGATTGCGGCCGGCAGCAAAGACGGATTGATCAGGGTCTGGCCCATTTTGACAACACGGAAAATCAAGACGCTGCATGAATCCGTTGAGGTAACCGGCCTCGCGTTCGGCAGCAACGCGGAATGGCTCGCTGCATCGGTCGGCAAGAATGTGGACCTCTGGAAGATCAGCAGCGGGGAAAAGATTCAAACTCTCACGGGCCACCAGAATGTTGTTTTGGCAGTCGCCACCAGTCGAGACGGCCGCTGGCTGGCGTCCTGCGACTTGGACGGATCCGTCATGCTGTGGGAGACGAATACTTGGCATGAGATTCACGCATGGGTTGCAAAACCGGGCCAATCTTCCTTTGCTCTGACATTTAGTCCAGATGGTACGTTACTTGCCGCCGTGGTGGGAAAAGGCGTTGAGATTTGGGAAACAAGCACCGGACGTCTTGTGAAGTCACTGCCACTTCCTGGCAATCACACAACGAATTTCGCGGTGAGCTTCAGTCCTAATGGGCACTGGCTAGCCGCAGGCTCGGACAACAGGATCGCGCTCTGGGATGCGAGTAGTTGGCGGGGAAAACCCGTTCTTGGCGGTCAGGTTCTTGATCAAATCCGTCCCCTTGCCAGGACGGCTAGCGGCAAAACTCTCGCGCTCGGGAGCAGCGACCACACCGTTAGGTTATGGGATCTATCAGCCGGGCAGCAAATGCACGTTCTGACCGGACACACTGGCATGATCACCACCGTGGCCATGAGCCCCGATTCGCGATGGTTAGCGTCAGCGGCCGGACAGCCATATCCCGGCGAAACTAAACTTGACGCGACCATACGGATTTGGAATTCGCGTGACGGGCAGCTTCAACACGCGCTGATTGGACACACAGATACGGTCAATTCCGTTACATTCAGCCCAGATGGAAAGTTTCTCGCATCAGGAAGCAGCGATAAAACGATAAAACTATGGGATCTAGCGTCGGGCCGCGAACTGCGTACGCTTACGGGCCACACGGGAGAAATAAATACGGTGGCCTTCAGTCCCGACGGAAGACTTCTTGCATCCGGTGCTGGCGTGTTGGACGGAAGCAAGCCTCAAGGAAACGATCATCCGGCCGACAAAACCATCAAATTGTGGGATGTAGCTACTGGCCGCGAGACTCGAACGCTCGTTGGCAGCGCAGGGGAGATTACTGCGGTGGCCTTCAGTCCCGACGGGCGCTCTCTCGCTTCCTCGTCAGGAGCCATTCAGCGGTTCGAACGGGGAGAGTGGATCATGGATCGCGTCGTTCGCCTTTGGGATGTCGAGACCGGCCGCGTCATTCGGGAACTCCCCGGGTTGAGCGGTTATGCGCTCGCCTTTAGTCCTGACGGCCGATGGCTGGCATCGGCAGGTGGTGATGTGAAGCTGTGGGAACTGGCCACTGGCCGTGAAGTGCGGACAATACACCCGCCCAGTACTGCGTGGGATGTCGCATTCAGCGCGGACGGGCGATGGATTTTCACAACCAGCGAGGATAGCGGCACTCGCGTATGGGATCCCCAAACGGGTGAGTTGATGGCCACGTTAGTCTCGCTCGCAACCGGCGCGGACTGGTTGGTGATTAGTCCCAACGGCCTTTTCGATGGCTCGCCGCGCGGATGGCAGCGCATCTTATGGCGCTTCCAAGGAAACACTTTCAACGTCGCTCCCGTCGAAGTTTTCCTTCGGGAGTTCTACCGTCCCGGTTTGCTCGCGGAAATCTTGGCTGGAAAGTTTCCGCAGGCTAAACGAGAGATCTCGCAAGTGGATCGGCGGCAGCCACAGCTCGAATTATCGCTCGCGGGTATGCCTGCGGGAGAAGGCGTGAGCAATTCCGCCCGCAATGTGACCGTCAATATAAAAGTACAAGAGGCGCCGGCGGATTCCACAAACCGGGCCGGGAGCGGAGCTCGTGATGTGCGGTTATTCCGCAATGGATCTCTGGTCAGGATTTGGCATGGGGACGTATTAACGAGCGGCAGTTCGGAGACAACCTTGGAAGCCACAATCTCCGCGGTCGCTGGCGAGCAACGCCTGGTCGCTTATGCGTTCAACCACGAGGATGTCAAAAGCGCAGACACAGAAATCACTTTCGATGGCGCTAATGAGTTGAAGCGACCTGGGATCGCCTACATTCTCGCGGTGGGGATAAACGAATATGCCGATCCGCACTTCAATCTGCATTACGCCGTCGATGACGCCCGTGCGTTTAGTGAAGAGTTACGCGTGCAGCAGGCCAAAATTGGTTCCTTCGGTGATATCCGTGTAATCCTTCTTTCGGATCACGAGGCCACGAAAGCAAACATTCTACAAGCGCTCGCTCGCCTGGCTGGCTCGCAAAGCGGCCCACTGGCGGAAGGGGTGCCAGAAGAATTGAGTAAGATCGAGGTCGCGCAGCCCGAGGACGCGATTTTCATCTATTTCGCGGGTCACGGCGCTTCTCCAGGGAAAGAAAGCAAACGCTTTTATCTGATCGCGCACGATTTCGAGCTCCAGGCGGAGCCCGCCGGCGCGCGTACCTCCGCTGATGCCACCGTCCCAGGCGCGATCAATGACCTCGAGTTCGGCTCCCTCGTCGAAAAGATTGACGCCGCGTATATCGTACTTGTGATTGACGCATGTCAATCCGGGAAGACGCTTGAAGCCGACGATCCGCGGCAGGGCCCGATGAATTCACAAGGTCTGGCGCAACTGGCTTATGAGAAGGGAATGTACATCCTTGCCGCAGCACAGGGGAATGGGGCCGCACTGGAACTATCGCAGTATGGCCACGGTTTGCTCACCTTTGCCCTCGTGGAAGAGGGATTGAAGCAGGGCAAAGCGGATAACGCT
>JBEKSZ010000240.1:0-7301 GCA_049516615.1 Candidatus Acidiferrum sp.
AGGCTAGTGGTCAGGGAGTTGTGGAAGTTGCCGCGGGTGCCGCGGATTTCAAGATCCACTTGTTGGTCATCGGGTGCGCCTGGCATTTCGGGAAGATGGAACGTTAACAGCGCTTCGCCACGGGAATTGGTTCGGGCCTGAGCTTTCATACCTTTTGGAGTGTCCTCGTCTTCATCGCCGAACGAGGCGGTGAGAGACACGCCGGGGACGGGTTTGTCGGAATCAGGGCGTGTCGCCCAGACGCGAGCAACGTAAGTGCGCCCCATGCCGATCGCATCGAGGCCTAGAAAGCGAAGCTCAAACAGGTCAGGGATCAGCGCATAAGGCGAAAGGATTCCGGAGAGAGCGGACACGGAGACGCCTTCCAGTCGCACTTCGTAGAGGAGACGGCAACTCGCTGCATCTTGGAGGCCGTTCACGGGGATCCATGTGAGCGGAACCTCAGCCCGCTGCGGAGTAGAACTGAGGTGCACGGAAACAGAAGCTTCGGCTAGCAGTTTGTCATCAGGACCCAGAATCTTAGCGGCGAGCGTGGCGTTAAGGGATTTGGGGACATTTGTCGAGAGATCGATGGAGAAGACGGAATTCTTTTCTTTCAAAGCGAGACGCGCCCCGGCTTCGTTTGCGACTATGGAAGGAACAGCGTCGGGCCCTTGGCCATTAGCAAAGAATGGAAATGAAAAAGCAGACAGAGACAGTAAGAGAGCCACTCGTGGGATGTTTGTTCGCATCGCCCCCACCCTCCTGAGCGGGATGCGCACCAACACCAATTGTTACGTTAGTTGCATGGGTTTCAGGAAAGGTTGTTGGTGGTATGTTTCGCGTGCATTATGTGCCGCTCGAACCGTAGCGCGATTGTCGACCCGCTGTACACCTTGGTTTGAGGAAACCCTCTACCCGTACGCAGAGCTTAGAGCGGGGGAAGTCCCAAGGCTCGCAGGCGACGGTCAAGCAGTCGCTGATCGATGTAGACGTTGTGCGTCAGCAGTTGCTGAAAGGCGGTCCGAAGGTCGGTCAAATACTGCCGTAAGTAAAAGACTTCAAGCAAACCGACGGTGCCCAGAATTTCGAGGCCTTCCGCCTTCGCCAACTTGCGCGCCCTGTAATCGTCGAGCAGCACAGGATTAGCACCGATTTCTTTCGCCAGTAGAATTGTGCTCATCTCGCCGGGACCCAAACCATATTTTCGTTGGGCCGAGTACAGACCGGCTGGATTCTGAACCGTCTTCACCACGATCCATTCTGCTTTAGAAACCTCCGATGCTCCCGGTAGCCCAGCACCAGCGATGACAACTTCGTCGTGAACTTCAGCGGAAATGTAAAGACCTGGAAAAAGTCGATTGAGGAGGTCCAAACAGCCAAGCTTGCTCAGAATAACAAGCGGCGATGAATCTGCTACGACGGTCACGCTTTGAGACGGTCAGCAGTCTGGCGCTCTTCTTCCAGGTCTTCAAAGCTGTACCGTAGGGGGGGGACACCGTGCTTCGCCGCAAAATCCATGAAAGCCGCCAATGGCGTCTGGCATAGCTCAGCAGCGCGTCCGAGCGAGACCTTATCCTCGCGATAAAGCTCAAGCGCCAGCAATCGAGAGGCTTCCTGGGAGAGGCTGCTGCTCTCCTCCAAATTTGCTGCCCTCAGAAGTTCCGAGGGCAGCTTCACATCCACGGTTTCCATACCTCAAAATTAACGTACCTGCAGCAGTTTGTCATCTGTTATCGTTTTCTCTTCGCTCTCGCCGCCGTCAAAGGGCAGGCCTGCTATCTTGCACCATCGAGCGCCTTTCGGCCCTTAACTGTGCACGCGCTGTCAAAATTAGCCAGGATTGGCGCGCGCCCTTGTGAACCTATTGTATTTGGCGGAAACCTGCTAAGATGTATCCAGGTCATAAAGACGCTACAAGGAGAAAGGCTAAATGGCATCCCAGTCAGAGTACCCTCCGTATGTCAACGGCTATGGTGGCATTCCCAAACTGTTCGCGAAGATCAAGGAGGCAGCCGTACCTGCGAAGTTTACACAAGACTTTGTCAGCACGATGTTGGACCTGAAATCTTCCAGCTACCGGGCCATGATTCCACTGTTGAAGAGACTGGGGTTTATTGATGCTGCCAATGTACCAACTCAAGCCTACAAGGACTTCCGCGAGGATTCTCTTTCCGGAGCCATTATGGCGGAGCGTTTGCGAGAGGCATATAAAGAGCTTTTCGGCGCAAGCGAGTTCGCATACAAGCTAAGCAAGAAGGACTTGCAGGCGAAGCTCAGGAGTCTGCTCGGTGCCGCTGAGGACGACGCCAACATTCCGTTTGTTGCTAGCACATTCTTGGAGCTGTCAAAACTCGCTAAATGGGACGGAGCCGCGCCAAAATCCAAGAAGGAAATCCCGGAGCCAGCCGCTAAGGGCGCGGATGTTGAGACTGGGCGCGAGCATAGCCCGGAAGGATTGTTTAACGGTCGATTGGGTCTGTCCTACACCATCAATCTGAACCTTCCGGCAACGACGGAAATTGAGGTATTCAACGCGATCTTCAAGAGCCTCCGCGAGAACTTGCTGAGGGAGTCATGAGCCTCGCCGATGATGTGAAACTGTTCGGCATGCATAACCTGATGTTGGAATCGGAACTCAACAAACTGGAGGACTCTGGCATTCAGATTGAGCACGCCAAGACTATACAGAAGGCCGAGGTCGTGGACGTTGAGCTATTTGAGAACGACATCCTGCAAGAAGCACGGAAGATGGCAGACTTCTACGTCCTCTACTACTCATTGGAAAATTCAATCCGGCGTCTCATCTCTGAACGCCTCGCGGAGAGGCACGGACCTACGTGGTGGAAGAGCAAAGTTCCTCCCGGCTTGCAAGCCGAAGTGGAGAAGAAACAAAAAGAAGAGCGCGACACTACCATGTCTATTCGCTCTGAAGACCCTCTCACTTACACCAACTTTGGCGAACTCATCGGTATCTTCGATGCAAACTGGGCGGACTTCTCCGATACCCTCCGAAGCCAGAAGGCTATGCAGCAAATCCTTTCGCAGTTTAATAAGATCAGGAACGTGGTTGCCCATAGCTGTGAATTGAATGAGGATGAGATCACCAGGTTCAAGCTGCTGGTAAAAGACTGGTTCAGGATTCAAAGTTGAGTGTGCACGATGCCCGACCCGGAAGCACTCATCGTCAAGGGCGGGGTTCTTATCCTAGCCTTCCTCTCTGTAGTCCGCCTCATACTTCACGACCTAAACAATTTGAAAGACGATTGGAAGCGAAGACGTCGGTGAATTGCTTATGCACGAACGAGTTGATCCCGAGGAAGTTGTAGAGGAGACGTGGTCCGCATCGTTGATATTGATGACCGCGGCGTGCTGTCCGGCATCACAGGAGTGGAATGGAAGACCCTTGAAAGCTCCTAACCCCATCTCAAGACCTCACTTGATGCTTCCCCCGTGTACCTGCCGTGTACCTCACTTGGGCGAATGCGATGTTTTTGGCGTTTTTCGCGTTTAATGAAATCAATAACTTGCGCGGTTTCAACGTCACTTTTAGTTCGATCCCCACCGCCCCTACCAACATTTCCTTTCTTTACCGTGAGTTGCAGATTCGCGAGGGGGCTTAAGGGAGCATTAAGCTCATGCTACCTGCGCTGGCAGCACCAAACGCACAACCTTGCTGTTTGCTTTTCTCAAAGCACCTGGAACTGCGTGCGTGTAGATATTCATGGTCGTGCGAATATCCGCGTGGCGCAACAGCTCCTGCTGGACCTTGAGATCCACACCCAACGCATGTAGTAAAGAGGAATGGCTGTGCCGAAACGTGTGCCAGCCGATGCGACCTATCCCCACCTTTTCTGCGGCAGGGACAAGCCAGTTCTCCTGAATTCGGCCAGGCCAAAACGGCTTTCCTGTACCCGGATTCGCGAATATCCAGCCTTCTTTGTTCGCTGGCGAGACATAGCGCAACTGATGCTGTCGTAGCCTTTGCGCCAGAGAACGATCAAGTGGCATCCATCGTTGGGAGGCTTCCGTTTTAACAGGACCGGGTTTTCCATACACATAACCCTGGCGTATTCCTATTTGCAGGCCTTCCCAATCGACATCACACCACTTCAAGCCGAGTACTTCGCTAACCCGAAGTCCCATACACATGGCAACGATGCACATTGTTCGAAACGGTTCCGGGATGTGCTCCAAGATTTTCCGGAACTCATCTACGGAGAGAGTCTTCGGCTCCCGTTTTCGTTTTGAACCGTCCTTCACGCGCACGAGGCTCATGGGGTTTAGTTGATACGGGATCAATTCCCAGCGCATCGCCGCGTTGAACAGGACGTGCATCAGATTCTTGAGATGGGACTTGCTCTTCGGTGCGAGGGAGAGTTTCTTCAACCAGTCTTCTACTAGGAGCGGTTTGATCTGGTCGAGCGGAAGCCCAGCCCACTTTGGTTTTACGTGATTCTTTAGCCAGGATTGATAGCGAGATGCGGTCGAGTTTCGTTCTGGAAGCTCTTCCACGAGATAACGCTCAATCACTGCACCGAACGGTACAGAAACTCCCTCGGGTTTCTTTTCGTTAATCGAGAGCAATAGAGACATGCTCTGCGTGCGTGCCCGCGACTCCGTTGGGAAATCTGTGATGGACCCAACGATCACACTTGGCACCCGCTTTGAGCCGTCCGGTAGTGTCTCTCTATAACGCAAGACCCAAACCTCCGGGCCATTCCTTCTCTTTTTCAAATCAAGCCAACCAAACTGAACCCGTTGCCGCTTATGTTCCATCCGATTTCTCCTTGTTTAAGCGGCACGGATGGCAAGGTGACTGTACCTGAGAACGCAGCCAGACTTCCAGCTCAGAAGCGCGAAACCTCCAATGCCGAAAATAGCGATAGGAGGGAATGCGTCGTTCTCGCGCCCAGCGTTCGACGGTCTTGGGGTGCACGCCACCGAGTACTGCTGCGGCCGCAGCGCAATCAAGCAAAGGTTCAACAAGTTCAGTTGTTTCCATTGAATCCTTCTGTTCCTTAGGCACAAACACTAGTGATTCGGAGAAGGCGTGTCGGCAGCCAGTTTGCCGCCAGACCTTCTAGCCTCCAAGTCAGCCATTGCATTGGCCACGGTGTGGCGTGCGTAATAATTCGGATCGTCTTTGCTCTCCGCGCGGTAGTCGGCGATGCGCTGGATGACGACCTCGGGATCGTCGCCACGGGCTAGGGCGCGCTTCGCGTAGGCCCAATCGTGTTCGGATTGGCTTTTATGGTCGCTGGGAACGGTGCGTCTTCTTTCTTGGACCTCGCCAAAGTGGCGGGGCGCTTCGGGCGAGTCTTCGTCAATGGTGAAATCGCGGAGCGTGTAGACCGCACCGCTTTCCTGGCGCGCTTGCACGATAAATTCCTCGGGAAGTTTATGGTTGGCGAAACCCGGCAAGCGAAGGACTCGCGTCGAGTCAGTTGCCGCCAAATCGCCGCCGAACTTGTTTGCGAGGTTGTGGAGGAGAGACTCCGCTTCATCTTGACTGAATCCGCTCACCTTCCACACGACCTGGTGCTTGCCGGGCGAGGTGTCGAGGACGAAGTTTGGCGGTGGCACGTCGGTTGAGTTGCGGACCGCTTCGAGAGCTTGGTCGCCCTTTCGGTCGAGGTCGAGATAGACGTGGCGAATATCTTTAATATCTCCCTTTGTTCGGCTGTGGGCGCCGTCCTTAATCGGATTCATTCCCACGAACACGTCCGAACCGCTGGCACTCTGAGCCGCGAGCCAGGATTGAAAGTCCGGACTCGCGATGGTTTCCGCCTTGGCGATGGATTGACTCGTCTGGCCCGTCGAGCGATTCCGCAGAAGGATCACTGCATTATCCTCAGGCCCGAACAGTTCGCGGACATACTCCGAAGCGGTGAGAGATCGCGGCGCGAATTTGCTATCGGTGCTCACGGGTGGTCCTGCTTCGCGAGGAACACTGCGCCGTAATCGAACAAGTCTGCGTCTGGGTCGTATCGGTTGATGAGCAAAACTTCGGAAATGTACCTGCGTCCAGGCCGGCGTTCGACATGGATGACGACGTTGAGCGAATCGGCAATATTTGTCTTGATGGCGCGGAAAGGTATTTCTACGCCGCTCTGCAACACACAACTGGTGAAGCGCGCGAGGCCTTGCTGGGCGGAACTTGCATGAATCGTTGACAGGGTGCCTGAATGCCCCGTGTTTAGGAGTTGCAAGAGATCGAAGGCTTCACTCCCCCGGACCTCTCCGAGCTGCGCGAGGGGTACGTGTGTAGTTGGTGCGAGGTTGATCGGGGGCAACTGCTCATTATTCCGCATCCACAATCTCGCCGAGAAGTAAGGCGTTTCGATTACCCGTCCCAGGCGGAAATCGTTGGTCGAGTGACTGGTGTGACGATGCGAATTGTTGGGGAACGAACAGCGGAGCGACGCGACACATCACGCGAAAAATGACGGTCACCGACTCTGGCAGTTGGTAGTGAAAACAACTTTGCGCCAGTCTCAAGATATTCCGCACCCCTTTTCGCTGCGAATCCCAATCGGCGCGCAACGTGTCTACGTTTTAGGACGACGCTCGAAACCTGTGTTGCGTGCCTGGCTCGGTTCGAGCGGCAAATCCAGCGGCCAACGCAAGAAAAGGCTCCGGATCGCCGGAGCCTTTTCTTGGTTGCAAGATTCAGAAGGGAATCTCTTCGGTCGGCGCTTTCTCCGTCGCCGGCGCGGTCGGCAACGTTTCCTTCCGGTCCAGCTTGCGAATCGAAAACGCCTTGATTTGCCACGCCGTGATCTGCGCTTTGGATTTGTTTTTCCCTTTGCCGATCTCCTTTTCGTAGACGTTGCTCACGAGCGTCCCGACGACATACAGGTGGTCGCCCTTCTTCAGTTTGTCCGCCGCGTATTCCGCGAGGCCGTTCCAAACGATGATGCGATGCCACTCGGTTTTTTCCTGCGGCTGCTCGTCCTTGTCCTTCCACCAGGTCTTGGTGGCGAGGGAGAGGATGGCGAGCGTTCGTCCCGTCTTCTTCGTGGATTTGCTTTCCGGGCTCTTTCCCAAAAAGCCCATTAGTTCGACGCGATTCTTTATGTGGAATAGGGCTAGTTCTCCCGCCAGACGTATCGTTGGGTTCGGCCCCCGAGGGGGCCGAACCCAAAATGGAGGAACCAATGGCCCTGGAGTTTTCGATTTGTGAAGTTCGATGGGAGCGATACCGGAGGGTTTCAGAGAATCCCCACGCAAGGGAATGGCTAAAGTTTCAGGCCGCACGCGGTCTAGCCGCGAACACGATCGAAGCCTACGGGCGAGACCTGGACTGCTATCTAGGTTTT
>JBEKSZ010000241.1:0-7187 GCA_049516615.1 Candidatus Acidiferrum sp.
AAAGTTTAGCTTTGTCCCGGCGGACATTGTGGCGAACAACATCGTTGCCATCGCAAGCACTCACGGTACCGCGAATAAGAATTACCACGTCACGCGGGACGATTATTCCAACATGAAGGACATAAACGGGCTGATTACCAAAGCGACGGGTCGGCAATTCGAAATATTCAGGCTGCCCGACTTCGTTCCCGAGTTGATCCGGAGATGCCGGAAGGAAGATCTTCTCTTCCCGCTGCTGGATTTTTTGGTGGGCTCTGTGGACAACATCTCCGCGATGGAGTTCAAGCGCTATGACAGCTCTGGTTATCAAATGGCCCGCGATGCCTCGGTGTGGGGCAAACCCGATCCGTCTCTGGAAGACACCGTCAACGGCATTCTGAAATTCATGTATCGCAAAGGGATCATTTCCGTCGCGCCTCGTGAGATCAACGCGTTGTCATCGAGCGATCGCCTTCTGGACTGCACAGATGAAATATCCGCTACTGCTTCTTAAACGCCAGCTCCTCGCTTACCCGTTGCCCGGTTTCCAGCGTGCCTCTGGTCGATAGGGTCATCTGCTGCCCGTCCGCGGAAACCACCCACTTGTCCTTTTGCGTGACCTGATCGTCCCGCCGGTAGCTGGCATCGACGGTATGAGGATCGACGAGTTCAAGCGTCACGGTATCGTTGCGCGAGTCCTTCAGGTCGTATTGCTTGCCGTCAAAACGGGCGGTATAGCTGAAGTCTCCCAGAAAACGGACCCCGCCGCTTCCGTCCGGCTCAATTTTGAGCAGCAAACCCTGCCGCACGCGGCTCTTGCTAAGATCTTGCGTCCATTCCCCTGCAAAGAGGTCGTTGGCCACCTTCGCGGCTCCGCTTCGCGTCCACACCGTGATCTTGTCGGGGTGGCCGCCGCTCGCCGTCGTGGTCTCCAGCTCGTCTCCATCCTTTGAAATTTTTTCGCGCACCGTGGCTACCAGAGTTCCGTCCTTTTTCTCCTTGACCTCGGCCTGCCTTTTATCGATCCTGCGCAGCTCAATTTGATTGAAGGAGAGATTGCCTGGTGCGGACGAATCGTGTCCGTTCCAATTTGCTGTGAAATCGAGATGGGTTTCGCCTGACATGGCCACATGCACCCCGCCACGCAGAGGTGTGATGGAGAGCCGGTTCGGAGGATCGAGACTGGACTGCGCGGAGATGAGCGTCCAGCGGCCAAGGCGCGGGTCCGCCACGCCGGTTGGGATGGCGGCTAGCAGGCCGAGCAAGAGTAAGGTACGAATTGATCCTCCTCAATCGATACGGCAGAGTTTAACAGATTCAGATCGCTCCGTAAGCGAGTCCTGCGCAACTGCAATCTCGCGGGAGTGAAGCGCAAACGCGCGAGCTGGTCAAGGACCAATCGTCTCTTTGGTACCTGTGGTTCCTGGTTCTCGGGCGCCACCGGACAGTTTTGGTGACGGCGATCTTGATATGACATGATGATGGCTATGCGCGTGCGTCGTTTTTGGATCTCCGGGATCGTCCTCGCAGCAGCCATCGCACTTCTTCCATTCTCTTTTCACGCGGAGCGCCGCCTGGAGACCGCAACCCGCGTCGAAGGGAGCCAAGCGGAAACCGTTCGCGAGGAGCTGGCCAGTCGTTTCCGGTCGCCATTTGTCGATCGCGTCGTCCTGGTGATCGAGGGAGTGCCGCCAGCGGATTCAGAGGAAGGCGGGCAAGCATTAGCAACCATCGTGGCAGCACTGCGTGAGCAACCCGGAGTTTCCGGCGTGGTGTCCTATCTCGAGTTGCGCGACCCGATTTTTCTCGGCCGCGGAGGGGGAACTTTTGTACTGGTGGGACTGACGTCGGCCGCCGGTCCAGTCGAGGCCCTTGTCCCGAAGCTTCACGAGCTGGCAAGCTCGCTCGCCAATCAACTGCGGGGCCGTCATCCCGGGGTGAAGCTGGAACTTACAGGCGAAATTCCCCTGAATTTTGATATTCGAAAAGCGAGCGCCGCCGATGTGCATCGCGGCGAAAGCCTGGTGATCCCCGCGACCCTCGTGCTCCTGCTGGTGGCTTTTGGGAGCCTGATCGCCGCCCTGATTCCGTTGGCGGTTGGCCAGCTGGCCATCGCGACCACCCTGGCGATTACGGGATTCCTGGCCGAGCGCTGGCACTTGTCCATTCTGGTTCAGAATTTGGCCACCATGCTTGGCCTGGGCCTTGGAATCGACTACGCGCTGCTCATGATCAGCCGCTTCCGGGAAGCGATTTCCGCGGGGCACGACCGGCAAATGGCCGGGGTGATCGCAGCACGCCAGGCAGGTCGCACGTTGTTGATTTCAGCCTCCACGGTGGCCATCGGATTTCTGGCCCTCTTGACGGTTCCGATCAGCGAAATCCGTTCCATCGGTATCGCAGGATTCCTGGTGACGGGAATGAGCGTGTTGCTTACAAATACCCTGGTTCCGGCAGCGCTGGTCTTGCTCGGTCCGCGGATTGATCTTGGCCGGTTGCCGTTTACTCCAAAG
The DNA here is from genome assembly GCA_049516615.1 of Candidatus Acidiferrum sp. Classification (GTDB taxonomy): domain Bacteria; phylum Acidobacteriota; class Terriglobia; order Acidiferrales; family UBA7541; genus Acidiferrum. Next base: position 2,493 of record JBEKSZ010000241.1, read on the forward strand.
CTGGATGCGCATCGCGCGGCGCGTATGGGAAATCGCTGGCGGCGATGGGGAAAGATGATTGTCGCGCATCCTTGGCTGGCCCTCTTGGTGGCGGGCACTCCTTTGCTTCTGCTCGCCTGGCAGGTCAGACGACTGGATACCAGTCTTCCCCGGGGCGATTGGCTTCCGCCGGCGGCGGAATCCGTCCACGCGCTGCATACCCTTGAACGGATGGATCGCGGTGGCGTTGTTGAATCGTTGCGCGTCATTGTCGAACTTCCCACGGATTCCATCGCGCAAAGCGACGCGGGGTGGAATGCGCTCGATGGTCTCGTCAGGCGCCTCGCGAGCGATCCTCGCTGTGCCCGCGTGATCTCTATCACTACGATTGCCGAGAGCAACCGGTCGTCGCTTACCGACCTCTCGCGGGAGACGCGTCGAACCTTCCTGAGTCTTGATGGACGAGCGGCGCTGCTCGAGGTGTTACCCGCGAGTTCGGTCTCCCTGCGCGACCAGGTCAACTGGGTGCGCGAGCTCCGCAAGACCGGGGCGCCAGCGCTTACGGGAGTGCCTGGCGCAACCCTTCTTGTCGGGGGCATCCCGGCGCTCAACGCCGATTATGAAACAATTATCAGAGACCGCTTTCCCTCGGTGATGGGGCTGGTCGTCGGAGGGACGCTCCTCGCGTTGCTCTCGGGTTTCCGATCGATCTTCGCGGCCCTGAAGGCCATCGCGCTCAACCTGTTCTCGGTCGCGGCGTCGTTCGGAGCATTGGTTTTCGTGATCCAGGATGGACACGGAAGCAGGTTCCTCGGAGTTCCCGGGGGAACCGGTAGCGTGTTTCCCCTTGTCCCGATCGTCGCCTTTGCCATCGTCTTCGGATTAAGCATGGATTACGAGGTGTTTCTGGTCGCCCGCGTTCTCGAAGCCAGAAGGAGCGGGCTGAGTGAACTGGATGCGATCCCCGAGGGCCTGGCGAGAACCGCAGGCCTGATTACAAGCGCCGCCGCTATCATGATCGTGGTATTTGCGGCATTCACCTTCGGAGATTTCCTAGTGGTCAAGATGATCGGATTTACGTTGGCGATCGCCGTGTTGATTGACGCGACGCTCGTTCGTATTGTGATCGGTCCGGCTCTCCTTCGCATCGCAGGGGATTGGAACTGGTGGCCTGGCGGGCTGGCCACAGCGCGCAGTGCGCCAGTCGCCAGCGAGCCAAAAATAACGTCTTTGTCGTCTGAACCTTAATCTCCAGGTACCGCCGCCTGCAGGGGACGCCGAGCGGAACGCCCGCTATCCCCCGGAAGCCACTATTCCCTGGTCGGTACATGAGCCCGCCGCTGCAGCTTCTCGCGCGTGGGCACGTGATGAAAGCCGGACGACCATTCTAAACCTGTCCACCTGCTGGGGGCCGCTTGCGCGGAACGGATCAAGGGCGTATACCGAGACTTGAGGGACCATCACCATGTACCTAAATCAACGCACTACCTTAAAGCCGCGTCCAGAAGAGCTTGACCCAAATCCGACTCAAATCGTTCCGTGCGGATATTACGGCGGCGGAGTTTGGACCGCTCATCCGATTGGTTTGTTTATCGTCGCCGCGCTCATTGCCATCGGCATCTGGGGCATGCCCGAAGCGCGCTGGTTCTTTGCTGGGGCTATTCCCCTCGGCGGGCTGTGCGGGTTCCTGCTGCAGCGCGGTCATCATCGACCTTTAACCGACGACGTCAGAATTATCCCGGCGGCGTATTAATCTCACGCGAGGGTGTCTTTTGCGGGGGCGTAGTTTCGCCAAGGTTCGAGCTTTGTTGCGCAGCATCAGGAGAATGCTCCCGCCGAAGGGCAGCCCGTGCTATTGCGGCTATACGAGCGTTCCCGTGTGGAAGCCTTGGCGGGAGTACTGACTCGGCCGCGGCAAGCGCAGCACAGCCCGAGGAAGCGTCGTTAAGCACCACAAGCGGCCCGACAGCAAGGCCTAAGCGGTCGCGCTTCTCGCTTTCCGTTCGGGAGAAGCATCGCGAAAATTCCAGCGCTTGTGATTGACCCTTATCGACTCAACTTCCTCGCCCTTAAAAGGGATTTCTTCATAGCCTCGGACCTCAATGACGCAGCCCTCGCTCGCTGCGACTTGTTCAAACATTGTTCCGTTCTTGAGGACAACGGAAATCACATGGTATCCAAAGCCCGTCTCAGTTGTTCGCTTCAACTGTTCGCGAAACGGAACTGGTATTTCAACTAAGTGTTTCACGGTTACCTCACGTAGTGTGGAAATGGGGGATGCAAAGTGTACCCGAGGCTAGGTGAAATCGTCCACCAGGGACGCATCGTTTCGATGCCACGTCGATCGAAACTCTGGCACGGATCATGACAGTCGTCTTCAGGTCCCTGGGGGCGGAACTAATTTACCGCTGGCTTCGGCGGCGACCCCCGGAGCGGCTTTCTCGATAGCGGGAAAAAATTAAAGTCCTGGCTCCAGGTTTCGGCGCACCCATCGTGAAGACATATTTCCACGGTGATGTCCGAGGTGATCGGGAACTCGAAGGTATACCCATTCCAGGCCGTAACAGGGTCGCGCCCGTTTTCGCAATGGGCGCATATATTCGGAGGGTGAGTCATCACTTTCCTCCATTGATCGATTTGTGGGTTGGAAACCTAATTCTAAAAACGCGGTTTGCGGCAGTCAACTGAAAATCGCATGAACGTCGGGTCAAGCCGCGGGGGCCAAGAGCCGGTCGGGTGACGCGCCTTCGCCGACACCAGTCCCGATTGTGGGTCATAAGTCGGTTCGCGGCGAGCGCCTAATTTTTGACCGAGTTATGCTGCAAAGTGCAGCGATGCGATGGTCTCCCGCGCGAAAGATTCAGCGCTGGTTCGCGAAAGACCGGTCAGCTCCGAGGGCGGGAAGAAGCTGCGATTTCGTGAAGGTGGCAGATGCCAGCGCCGCTGGCGTGGGGCGCAAATCGCGCGGGGCGGCGCCGCCCGGCACGGCACGCCGGAATCCCCAGAACCGTAAGTCGCAATCATCGCAGCGGTAGGGCCAGACGAGCGCAAGGCGCAAGAAGACACATTCGACAAAGCCCCGGCGCTCGGAGCGACGAATCGCTTCGCTTTCGCAGTTGGGGCAGTGAAATAAGGTCTTCGCAAAGCAGAGTTCCAAGGGCGCGCCTCTGCAGGCAAGTATTAGTACTCTTGGTACTGAATGCACGCGCCGGTTCTTTCTTAGCGTTCTTTAAACTAACTGGCCATTCGTACAGGTGTGATCCGGAAACGCAAACTATTACGCTTATTATCAATGATTTAACCATGTATATCGCTTGGCGTTTTTGAAGCGCATAGCGGTCAAGAAAATCAACCCTCAGGCGTACGTTCTTCCATGGGGCGGTGGCCGGGCTGCCCGGCGTTGTCCTCTGCCACCCTGCGTTTACGATGGCTGCGCCCTGTTTGTCTTTGGCCGGGTGTTTTTTGCGGCCCACGCTGAGCGGCGAGCAATAGCTGTGCCGCCGCAAACGCAGAAGCGCCGGCCTTTAAGAAGGCGGCCGCCACCCTAGCTTGTGCCCGGGCGCAAAACTACACTACAGTTTGACGTGGAACATTTGGCCGCATCGGCGGTTGCCCCATTTCTTCGGTTTGAGCCCCATCCCTTGTTGCGCAGTGCGCATGCCATGACCATTGCCGCAGCGTTTTGGCCGCGGCGCTTTGCCTTGCCTCCGGCCGAGGACCGCTTGTTTCGCGTCGATCCCTGGTCGCAGGTGCTGGGGCATTGCCACTGGCAAACGGGTCGGCGCACGAATGCTCCCGTGATTGTGATCGTGCACGGCCTTGAGGGTTCGAGCGATTCCAATTATGTGCGGGGAATCGGAGAGAAAGCCTTCGCCCTTGGATACCACGTGGTGCGAATGAATCAGCGCAATTGTGGGGGAACCGAAAAGCTGACTCCTACCTTGTACAACTCCGGCATGAGCGGCGATTGCCGCAGAGTGTTTGAAGAACTGGCCCACGACGACGGGTTTCGGGAGATTTTTTTTGTGGGCTACTCGATGGGCGGGAATCTGGTGACGAAGATGGCCGGTGAGTTCGCTGCGTCTCCGCCGCCCGAGTTGCGCGGTGTTTGCGCCGTGTGCCCGGCGCTGGACTTGGCGGCCTGTGCCGACGCCCTCGAACGGCGGGACAATTTCTTATATCAGCGGCGATTTGTTGCCGGACTGATGTCGCGCTATGAGCGCAAAGCGAAATTGTTTCCGGACCGCTACTCCGCGGTAGAGAAGGCAGTGCGCACTGTGCGGGAATTCGATGATTTGATTACCGCGCCCTCAGCGGGCTACCGGGATGCCGAGGATTACTATGAACAGGCCAGCGCAAAGAATGTGCTGGCGCAGTTGCGCGTCCCGCTGCTCTTGATTACCGCCGAGGATGATCCTTTTGTGCCGTATGTTTCGTTTCTTGCGGCGGGCGTGGAGAAGAGCCCCTGGATACGCTTTGAGGCTCCGCTGCACGGCGGCCATTGCGCGTTCATTTCGCGGCATCCCGGAATCGAAAGGTTCTGGGCCGAGCAGCGGGTGGTGGAATTTTGCGAAGGAGTGCGCGCCGGAGCTCGGCGACAAGTGTAGGTGCGCCGCTCTGGACGCTCAAGGGGCGCCATCCGCTCGCCCGCAGGAAGATGGCTTAGGGGAAGCGGATTTCGACTCAAGGCTTTGCCGGGCCGGAATGAAAGGGATC
>JBEKSZ010000242.1:0-7163 GCA_049516615.1 Candidatus Acidiferrum sp.
CGCTTAAGACCAGGAGCATCACGCCCGCGCGGCGCGAGTGCGGAGCGAACAACGATTTGATCGGGGCTAGACAAGGGTTGGTCATGGCGGCTCCTCCTTGAAGGTTCGCGAGGAAATGTACACCGGAGCGGCCTTGCGCGGAAAGAGTTTCCCTCCTGGGCATCGAACTGCGCTCTTGCGCAAAACCCGGGCAGCGCCGGGCCGGGTTCTCCGGCAGGAGCTCGCGGGTTGCAAAAATCTAACGGAAAGATCGCCACTGAGCATTAAAGTTCGGGACGTCGGGAGCCGATGGTGAGAAAGTCATCGTTCCAACGAAGATGAATCGCTGGTCTTGCTTGGATCGACGAACGCGCGCCGCTGCCGGGGACGACTCTGCGCGCTCCAAAACGAAACTTTGTGCAGTGTTGGCACGCTTGGCATAGGCGTGTCCGCTGGCAAGTCCCGCCTTTTCAGTCCCGAAACCACTTCGAGCATTGGCGCTCCAAGCGCAAGGCAATCGAGTCTCTCGCTGGGAAATATTTTCCCGGTGAGCTGGGAAGCGCGCAGCCGGATTTCGGCTGTATTCCCGCCCGCGGTCGTTGGATGGGGCAATTATTTCCTAGGGTGCGAGCGAATTATGTCAGCCACTGCTACGTCGAATGCTTTGTTGCCGCGCACCCGGGTGTTGGTGGCCAGTGCCGATTCCGGATTTCGCAAACAATTGATGATGGATCCCCAGTACGCAAGTGCTTGGCGCGAGGAGGCGTCAGGGGGAGCGCATGCCCTGGCCCGCCTCGGAGAGATGCGCTGCGACAGCGTGTTGCTCGACCGGCACTTGCCGGACCTTGATGCGGGGGAGGTGGCAGAACTGATTCGTCAACGTTATCCGCTGATCAACGTGGAGATCGTGGACTCGCACAAGGCGTACGCCAAGGTGCAGGACGTCGAGATTCACGAGCGCAGCGAAGAGGATGGCGGAGATGCTTCTAGGGAAAGCGGCGAAGTTCCCACAATTGAAAAACCCCCGCTTTCTGCGAGTACGGCGCGCGGACTTGGCGAGAGTTCTTTTTTGCGGGCGCACAAACGGCCTGCGTTTCGCGAAGAGGGGGCCTTCGGCGGAATGGTGGGGGAGAGCCGGGCCATGCAACAGATCTATCTGCTGGCGCGCATGGTGGCCGGCCGGGACACCACGGTTCTGATCCTCGGCGAAACGGGAACGGGAAAAGAGATGGTAGCGCAGGGGATCCATGCGTTGAGTGGACGCGCGAAGCATCCTTGCCTGGTGGTGAACTGCGCGGCCATACCGGAGGCCTTGCTCGAGTCGGAACTATTCGGGCACGCGCGCGGAGCGTTTACCGGAGCGGTGCAGTCCCGCTTGGGACGGATTCACATGGCCCAGGGCGGGACGCTCTTTTTGGATGAAATTGGAGATTTGCCCCTGAGCATGCAGGCCAAGCTGCTGCGATTTCTGCAGAACGGCGAGGTGCAACGCCTGGGCAGTTCGGAGGTGTACCGCGTAGACGTACGGGTGCTGTGCGCAACGAACGTGTCGTTGCTCGAAATGGTGAAGGCCAAGAGATTCCGGCAAGACCTGTACTACCGGCTAGCGGTATTTCCTATTGTGATGCCGCCGTTGCGAGCAAGGGCAGAAGACGTTCCGGCGCTGGCAAGGTTTTTTCTCACGGCGCTGTGTGCTGACCTGGAATTCGCCGAGCGGACGGTGGAGGACGCGGCGCTCGAGGCCTTGCAGAACGAGCCCTGGCCGGGAAACGTGCGCGAGCTGCAACACGCCGTGGAGCGGGCATTCATACTGGCGGGGAATGAAACCGTGTTGCGACGGGAACACTTTCGATCGTTTACCGAGATGAGCAGCGAAATGGAGCAGTACGAAACGAAGTGAGGAAAGTCTAAGCCGGGAAGCGATCCTCTGGCAGAAAGCGTGCAAGGTACATCGACGATGCCGAATTTACCTACTTCCAGGCAAAGATTGCGAGCCGTACCGCCCGCGCCAACCACGTCGCGCGAGACTTCGCGTGGAACAGTGCAACAAAATCTGACCCGGGCATTCTTGACATTCACGCAAGCGGCTGGGTCGCTTGAGAACTCCTACACGCAGTTGCAGACCGAAGTTGGGCGGCTGCACCAGGAGTTGCAACGCGCGAACCTGCAACTGGACCGGAGCCTTGAAGAGAACGCCCGGGTGCGCGGGTATCTTTCGCGCGTGCTGGAGAGTTTGCCGTGCGGCGTGCTGGTGTCGGGCCGCGACGGGCGAACGCAGATTATTAATCCGGAGGCGCGGCGGCTCTTGCAGATGCCGGCGCAGTGGACGCCGGATGAGTCCGCGGGGCTGCCCAAGAATTTTGAGAAGCTGATCGCCGAGGTGCCCCAAAATAGTTTTTTTTGTGAGCAGGAAGCGCCGTTGCCAGGGACGGCGGGCAATCGCTTTATCGGCATTTTGCGGGCCAACGTTAGTGAAGGGCCGGAAGGCGCGGGCGACACCATCTGGATCGTGCGGGATATCACCGAACAGAAGCGCCTGGCGAGCGAGAGGGAGACGGCACGGCGATCGCGGGCGCTGGCCGAAGTGGCCACGGTGTTGGCCCATGAAATCCGCAACCCGCTGGGGAGTATGGAGCTGTTTACCGGGCTCCTCGCGGACGCCACGGCGCATTTGCCGGAAACGCGGCAGTGGGTGACGCATCTGCAGGCCGGCCTACGGGTGTTGTCGGCCACGGTAAACAATGTGCTGCATTTTCACGGGGAACCGGAAGCGCAAATGCTGCCGACGGAATTGAACCGGGTGGTCAGCGAGACCATGGATTTTCTCTTGCCGCTGGCGCGACAGCGCGGCCAACAAATCGCGGTAGATAACGGCATTGGCGCCATTTCGGCCAACGCGGATGCCAGCCGTTTAAAGCAGGTGTTTTTTAACCTGGCGCTGAATGCGTTTCGCGCCATGCCGCCGGGCGGGAAACTCAGCGTGCACTTACGATGGGCACCGCAATTTCCCGGAGGCTTGACACAGATTGATTTCCAGGACGATGGGCGGGGTATTGCGCCGGAGTTGCTGGAACGGATTTTCGAGCCGGGATTTACCACCACGCCTGGCAGTCCGGGGCTGGGCCTGGCGGTATGCAAGAAAGTGATCGAACAACACGGGGGAGAGATGCGCGTGAACAGTAAACCGGGACACGGCACCACGGTGTCACTATTCTTGCCGGTGAGCGGAGCGGGGGCATGAACGAGGTATTGATCGTGGATGATGAAGCAGCCATGCGCGTGGCGCTGGAAGCCAATTTCCGGCGGCGCGGATGGCAGGTGGAAACCGCGGAGGACGTCAGAGACGCGCTGGCGAAATTCCGTGCTCGACCGTCCATGGTGGTGGTCACGGATATGCGCATGCCCGATGGCGACGGTCTGCAGGTGATGCAAGGGGTGCGAATGTTGCTGCCGGAGACGGCGGTAATCTTGCTGACCGCCTATGGCAGCGTACCGGATGCGGTGCTGGCGATTCGCGAAGGAGCTTGCGATTATCTGCAGAAGCCCGTCTCCTTTGAGCAACTGGAGGCCATGGCGCAGCGCTGCCTGGCGCGGCGCACGGCGCGGGACGTCAAACTGGGGCGCGCCGAGTGCGTAGGGGTATCCACGGAATTTCGCGCGGTGATTGAACGCGCGCGGCGTGTGGCGCAAACGGACGCGGACGTGTTGATGGAAGCGGAGAGCGGGACGGGCAAGGAGTTGCTGGCCCGCCTCATTCATCGGGCGAGCACGCGCAGCGGCGGACCGTTCGTGGCCGTGAACTGCTCGGCGTTTCCCGAGAATTTGCTGGAGAGCGAACTTTTCGGTCACGTGCGCGGAGCGTTTACCGGCGCGCACGCGAGCAAAGCGGGAAAGTTTGAGCTGGCGAATGGTGGAACGCTACTGCTCGATGAAGTGGGCGATATGCCGCTGAGTCTGCAGCCGAAATTGCTGCGCGTGTTGCAGGAACGGGAGATCGACCGGTTGGGCGATACGCGGCCCCTGCCGGTAAACGTGCGGGTGATCGCCACGACCAACCGCTCGCTGCGCGCGCAGGTGGCCGCCGGAGCCTTTCGCGCGGATTTATATTACCGATTGCATGTGGTGCCCTTGACCATCCCGCCGCTGCGCGAGCGGCGCGAAGACATTCTGCCGCTCACGGAACTGTTCTTGCGCAAGCACGAGCCGGCGACGCAACGCGGGATGTTCGCGATTTCGCCGGCCTTGGCCGAGCAACTGCAAACGCACGATTGGCCGGGCAACGTACGCGAACTGGAGAATTTCATCCGCCGCGGGCTGGTGCTAGCCAACGGAACGATGCTGCAGCCGCTGCCGATGGAAGGGGATGGCGAAGCGCCCCGGGAAGCGAACACCGCGTCGGTCCGGCCCGGAGAGACGCTGCTGGCGCTGGAGCGCCGCTTGCTAGAAACCACGCTCGAAGCCACGGGCGGTAATCGCACGCGGGCCGCGGAACTGATGGGCGTGAGCTTGCGGACGGTGCGCAACAAGATTCGCGAGTTCGGCTTGCCGGCAAGGGGGGAATCATGAGCTGGTTAAACACTCCGCAAATGATGTTGCTCGAGAAGGCCCTGGACGTGGATTCCATGCGCCAGACGCTGGTGACTACGAATCTGGCCAACGTGGATACCCCGGGATATCACGCGCGCGATGTGGACTTTCGCGGGGAATTGGCCCGCGCCGCGATGGGCGCCGACGTCAGCGAGACCAGCCCGTTCGTGCTACCGGTCCCGGGCCTGATTTCCCGCGCCGACGGCAACAACGTCAGCGTGGATCGCGAGTCGCTCTTGCTGGCCGAGGTGCAACTGCACTACAAAGCCACAACCTCGGTGCTGCGCTCGGAATTCGCGCAGTTGTCCACCGCCATCAAGGAGGGCCAGGCATGAATCTGTTTCGCGTACTCGAAATCAGTGGATCGGCGCTGCTGGCGGAGCGCATGCGCGCGGAAATCAACGCCACGAATCTGGCCAATGCGGAGACCACGCGCACGGATGGCGGCGGTCCCTACCAGAAGGTCAATGTGGTATTTGGCGCGCGTCCCGCGGCACCTTCCGGATTCGGCATGATGCTCGCCTCGTTCGCAGATTTGCACGCCGAAGACGTCAAGGTTGTCAGCCTCGTGAGGGATGCGACCCCCGCGGTGCGGCGCTTCGAGCCCGGGCATCCCGACGCCGACGCGCAAGGCTACGTCGCGTATCCGGCGGTCAATCCCGGCGAAGAGATGGTCAACATGATGGGCGCGGCGCGCGCCTACGAAATCAACGCCTCGGCAATCGCCAGTACCAAGAACATGATTCAGACAGCCATTACGATTCTCGGCTAGGCGTGGAGCCACCGAGGCGGCGAATCGTGGTAGCCGGAAAACAGCGTCAAGAACGAGATTGAGCACGCGCAACGAGGAGAGGCAATGTGAGCAACGCGATTCCAGGTTTTTCGCCCATACCTTCGTCCTTAGACGCAGGGCCGAACGGCGCGTCTGCCGCTGGCGGCGCCGGAGACAACGACTTCATGAGTACACTGCGCAATGCCATGGACCAGGTCGGAGACCTGCAGTCGGAAGCGGACAGCAAGGTGGCGCAGTTGCTGACCGGCAACGGGCAGGACGTGCACTCCACAATGATCGCAGTGCAAAAGGCCAGCCTGGCGTTTGAAATGATGGTGCAGGTGCGCAACAAAATTCTAGCTGCTTACCAACAGGTTTCCAATATTCCTCTGTAGATAGCCGACGAAGCAACGCTGAGACGCAGTGCAATTAAGCAGTGCAACTTGTAATGCAACAGGGCAGTACTGCATTGCCGTAGAGCAGCGCAATGCTAGCCGAAGCATTTAGAACCAGGCGCAAGGGGCCACTGACAGGCGCCGCAGCCGGCGCGCTCCAGCACTCTCATGGAAAAGATCCTCGAAAGGATACTGGCGTTCTTCAAGGGGCTGAGGGCGGCGCAGCGGGTAACGCTTGGCGGAAGCGTATTGCTGGTAGCCGGTACAGTCTGGCTGTTCATGCACTATCTGGACGGCGCGGATTACAAACTACTTTCTTCGGGAATGGCGCCAGCCGATGCCCATGAGCTGGCGCACCGCCTGATCGGGCAAAACATTGAGTACCGGTTGTCGCCGGACGGCACGGCGGTGCTGGTCCGTGGCGACCAGCTGGACCGCGCGCGCCTTGAAACAGCATCGGACGGACCGCTGGCGAGCGGCCGGCTGGGTTTTGAACTGTTCGACAAACCGAATTGGTCAGGCAGCGATTTTTCCGAAAAGGTGAATTATCAGCGCGCCCTTGAAGCAGAACTAGAACGCACGATTCAGACCATGAACGGAGTGGACGCGGTGCGGGTGCATCTGGTGCTACCACGGGAATCGCTCTTCAGCGAGCGGGAACGCCCGGCGAAGGCCGCAGTAGTTCTCAAACTGCGTGGGACGCGATTGACCGAGGCGATTTCCTCGTCGGTGGTGAACTTGGTGGCAAGCTCCTGGGACGACCTTGCAACGCAAAACGTAACCGTGGTAACCACGGATGGGCAGATTCCCGCGAGCGGGAACGGACACAAGACGCTGACCGGTTTCGGCGGGGACCAAGAACTGGAGACGACGCTGGCCGAGCGCGTGGTGCAGACGCTGGGTCCCATCGTGGGAAACGATCACGTAAAGTCCAGCATCACCATTGATTACGAGCAAAACTCCGGAGAAAGCACGCAGGAAGTTTACGATCCGGCAAATAGCGCAGTACTGACTTCGCAGACTTCGCAGGAAACCGCGGGCGATCTCACACCCGCCGGCGTTCCGGGAACCACAAGCAACACCCCCACCCCGCCAGCGACGGGGACGCCCGCGCCGGTGACACCGGTCAACACGGCGACCAGCACACAAGGCATACGCACGGACACCAAGACCTTTGCCGTCAGCAAGACGACCCATCGCGTGCTGGAGCCCGCCGGAAGGATTCGCCGGATTGCGGCGGCGATTCTGGTCGACGACGCGGTGGAGACAAAGACCGAGGGCGGCAAAGTGCAGGAGACGCGCCGCAAGCGAACCCCGAACGAGATGAAGCAGATTGAGAGTTTGGCGAAGGCGGCGGTGGGCTTTGATCTGCAGCGCGGCGACCAGTTTTCGCTCGAGAACATTTCGTTTGTTGTGCCGGTGGTGGACCT
>JBEKSZ010000243.1:0-7153 GCA_049516615.1 Candidatus Acidiferrum sp.
TATGACCAAACGGGATGCCTGGGGCAATCGACTTGTTACAATGTCGGGCGACGTACTAACATGACAGACGCAGCCGGCTCGGAAAGCTGGGCGTACGACAGTATGGGCCGGGAGGTCGCCGAGCAGCGTGTTACCAACGGCATTAGCAAAAGCACAGCGTATACACACAACTTGGATGGTTCGCTGGCCACGCTCACTTATCCCAGCGGACGCATTATCTCCTACTCTTACGATCTTGTGGCTCGCCCTCTGGCGGCCATCGATACGGTCAATTCGATTAACTTCGCTGTTTCGGCTGCATATGCACCAACTGGAAGCCTAAGTTCCCTGACAAATGGAGCAAACCTGACTTCCACCCTCTACTACAACAAGCGCATGCAGCCTTGCCGCATCTCCGTAAAGAGTTCGGGGACGGCACCCACATCTTGCACCGATTCTGTCGACATCGGCAATGTCTTAGATTTCACATTTAATTTTGGCTTGGGCACCGATGACAACGGCAACGTGGTCGGCCTCACGAACAATGTGGATGCCACGCGCAGCGAGAACTTTACCTATGATCAGGTGAATCGTCTTGTCACGGCAGAAACCGCCTCAACCCATGCGACCAGCCCTAACAATTGTTGGGGTGAGACCTACACCTACGACCAGTGGGCCAATCTCACGACTATCGGCGCCGTATCGACCGCTTACACTGGGTGCACCCAGGAGAGCCTGAGCGTGACAGCGCTGTCCAACAATCAGCTTTCTGCCACGGGTTTCTCCTACGACGCTTCGGGCAATATGCTGAACGACGGACGGAACGTCTACGCTTTCAACGCCGAGAGTCAAATCAAATCCGCAGCCGGCGTGACCTACACATACGACGGAGATGGCAACCGCATACAGAAATCCAACGGAAAGATATACTGGTATGGCGCGGGCAGCGAAATTCTCGATGAGTCGGACCTGAACGGCAACATCACTGACGAATATACTTTCTTTGCGGGCCAGCGGGTGGCCCGCCGCGACGCTTCGGGCAACATTGTTTACTACGCCGCCGACCATCTAGGGACATCCCGAGTCGTGACCAGCTCGGCCGGAGCCATCTTGGACCAGTCGGACTTCTACCCTTTCGGCGGCGAGCGGGTACTCAGCTCTTCCAGTGGCAACACTTACAAGTTCACCGGCAAAGAGCGCGACACCGAAACGACCAACGACGATTACGGCGCCCGCTATTATTCCTCCGCCCTTGGGCGTTTTCTCTCGACAGACTGGTCGGCGATCCCCGCTCCGGTGCCCTACGCCAATTTAACCAACCCACAAACCCTGAATCTCTACGCGATGGTCGGCGATAACCCGGAATCCTTCGCCGACCTGGACGGGCATGAAGCCCAGTCCACCCTTCCGAACTTTGGAGGATTTCTTGATGGTACAGTCGATCCCGCACTGTTCTACGCTAACTTCTGCGACAAGAATCCCGGCGACTGCCCCGCCGAAGAACAGGACTTGATCACGCAACAACAACAGGGTCAGAACGCGACGGTTGCAGCCACCACAGCCACTACATCCGAGGCCACTGCGACCGAGGCCACGATGCAACAGGTCGATGCGGCTGTGAAGCCGCTAATCGAGAGCGCAGCGGAAGAAGCCGGGGTTGCCATCGGGGTGCTGTCCAAGCTCTTTGGAGCCGCCGTTGGCGTTGTCATCGAGCTAGCAACAGCCCCCGCAACTGCTCGCGACGAAGACCTGCTGGCAAAGGTAAAGGAACCCAAGAAGGATTCAGCCAAACCAGCGGCAGCTTCTGGCGGAAGCGGAAAATCGGGTAAAGGCGGACTGCCTCCGGATGCTGTAAAATTGAAAGGCGGACAAGGTTATAGAGACAAGAATGGCAATCTCTGGAAAAGGGATCAACTCCACAAAGATCATTGGGACGTGAGCGACCGTAAAGGAAATAAGATTAAGGAGGTTACCTTCGATGGCAGGCAAATCTGGCCCGATGGCCCGAAAAATAACCAATAGCAGTGGTGCTAAGGCAGAACATCCTTATGCTAATTTCGAAAGGGATCCTCTCTGGAAAACATTGAATCGAGCTGTGGCGGCATTGGTCAAAAATCAAGACATTCATGAATTGACGAAACGAGAGTATATCGTAGGGTATTTGTGTAAGACTATAAACGAAAGCAAGAGATGATCTGCTTCCGTTTCCCAAGATTGTGTCGGAGGGCGGGTTCCTTTTGTTGGACGGGTGGCCGGGGAGTATGTCCTGCCGATCCTAAGCCATCAATGCGTCCAAACCTCAAAGGTTCCCCAAACTAACAAACCCAGAGTGTGCCCTGAGTTCGCTTCTGTAGTGCTCCCCACTAATTTAGACAGTCAGGGCCTCGTTGCTTAGGTCAACTGCAAAACTCAAAAAGGCCTCGTGCGGGGTGCGATTTCCGACTCCGCGGTGTGACCGGTGTAAGCGTCCGAATCTGACCGTGTATACGAGAGTTGCCTAGTCGCGGAAAATGAGCAGTGTGGGCACAGTTGAGTGTGTCCACGGAGCGCGACTGTGGACACACTGGAAGCAACCCCACCGAAGGCCAAGCAGCGGCGGCGCAGCATCAAGGAACGACGAGACATCGTAGAGGAGACGTGGGCGCCAGGCGCGTCGGTGTCGCGTGTAGCGCGGCAGCACAACGTAAACGCCAACCAGGTGTTCTACTGGCGCAAGCTGTACCGGGAAGGGCGGCTCGGCAAGAGTGAGGCTGCGCTCTTGCCGGTCAAGATCACAAGAGAACCTTCCGTGGCCACGGTGAAGGCGTACCGTGCGGCGGCAGGAAGTCTGGAGATCAGACTGGCCAAGGGAACGCTGCGTGTTCTGGGTGCCGTGGATGCCCAGGCACTGCGCGTGGCGCTGGAGTGCCTGGCGGGATGATCGGCCTGCCGTCAGGAACACGCATCTGGATCGCGGCAGGAGTCACGGATCTGCGTCGCGGGTTCACCGGACTGAGCGGGATGGTGCAGACGGCGCTCCAAGAGAACCCTTTCTCCGGCCATGTTTTCGTCTTCCGCGGGCGACGCGGCGACTTGATCAAGATGCTGTGGTGGGATGGCGATGGTCTGTGCCTTTTCGCGAAGCGGCTCGAGCGTGGGCGATTCATCTGGCCGCAGGCCAGCAGCGGAACGGTGTGTTTGACGCCAGCCCAGCTGGCGATGCTTCTGGAAGGCATAGACTGGAGACGCCCGACGCGCAGTTTCACTCCGCAGGTGGCGGTGTAAAAAACGAAGTCATTAGGCGGGTCATACAGAAATCATTTGCCAAGGAATTTGTTTTTGCGATACTGCGCACCATGAAAGAACGCGCAGACCTTCCGGATCTTAACCGCCTCAGTCCCGATGAACTGCGAACGCTGGTTCGCGCGCAGCACACGGAGCTTATTCACAAAGACGAACAACTTTTGTCGCGCGATGCGGAGATCGAGCATCTGCAGTTGCTCATCGCCAAGTTGCGGCGTGAGCAGTATGGGCGGTCCTCGGAAAAGCTCGATCGGCAGATCGAGCAACTGGAGTTAAGACTGGGAGAACTCGAGGCCAGTCGCGCACGGGACGTCACTCCTGCCGAATCTGCAGTCGCTGCACCGGTGGCCCGTCCGGCGCGACGGCCGCTGCCGGCGCAGCTACCGCGCGAGGTGCGCACCTACACGCCAGCGCAAAAAGACTGTGCGGACTGCGGCCGAGAGATGAAGCATCTGGGCGAGGATGTCTCCGAGATGCTGGAGTATGTGCCCGAGCACTTCAAGGTAATTCGTCACGTACGTGTGAAGCGCGTGTGTCTGCGCTGTGATCGCATCGTGCAGGCGATGGCGCCGAGCCGGCCGATCGAGCGTGGCATCGCCGGTCCCGCGCTGTTGGCCCATGTGCTGGTCTCGAAATATTGCGACCATCTTCCGCTGTATCGGCAATCGGAGATTTACGCACGGCAGGGAGTGCCTCTCGAGCGTTCGACGTTGGCAGAATGGGTGGGTGGCTGCAGCCGGTTACTCCAGCCGCTCGTAGAAGCGTTGCGCCGGCACGTCATGAGCGCGTCGAAGTTGCATGGGGACGATACCCCGGTTCCGGTGCTGGCTCCGGGAATGGGGAAGACCAAGACCGGACGGCTGTGGACGTACGTGCGTGACGATCGGCCGGCGGGAGATGGGCAACCGCCGGCGGTGTGGTTCTGTTACACACCGGATCGCAAAGGAGAACATCCGCGGGCGCATCTGAGCACCTTCGCGGGAACGCTGCAGGCGGATGGTTATGCGGGGTTCGAGCAGATTTACGCTGCCGGGAAGATCCAGGAAGCTGCTTGTTGGGCACATGTACGCAGGAAGTTTTACGATCTGCAAGCGGCGCACAACTCGCCGGTGGCGAGCGAGGCGCTCAAACGGATCGCGGGACTCTACGCGGTCGAAAACGACATCCGCGGACACTCGCCCGAGCAGCGCCGCCAGATCCGCAACGAGCGAAGTGGCCCACAGCTGGAAGCTTTGAAACAATGGTTCGACGAGACTCTGAGCCAGCTCTCGAGGAAATCCGACACCGCGCTGGCGGTTCGTTACGCGCTGGGACGCTGGGAAGCGCTCCTGCGCTACTGCGATGATGGTCGACTGGAGATCGACAACAACACTGCGGAGAGAGCATTGCGTGTGGTGGCGCTGGGCAGAAAGAACTTCCTCTTCGCGGGATCCGATGGTGGCGGAGAAAGTGCCGCGGCCATGTACAGCCTGATCGGAAGCGCAAAGCTGAACGGCATCGATCCGGAAGGCTACCTACGGAACGTGTTGTCACGCATCGCCGAACACCCCGTCAACCAGATCGACCAGCTCCTACCCTGGAATATCGCTGCCGAGATTACTAGCGACTCCCGCAACGCCGCTTAGTTCCAAAGCCCGTTGTCAACACGGTCTTCGGCTGACGCTTACGTTTGCTCCGTTGGGTTAGTATCTAGCCAGTTATGACACCGCCTATGCTTACGGAATACTTGAATCGTGTCAGCGAAACGCATTCTTCTGGCGCTTACGTCGCGAGGCGTTTCAGCATGGCAAAAGACAACCGCGGAGCGGAAGAGGATCTGGGACATCAATTCAGAGGCGTACTGCGTGATAGAGAGCCGATGCTTTCAGAACTATTGAAGCATCAGAGAGTGATTGTCGTAGGAGAGCCTGGTGCAGGTAAGTCGGTGGTAGTGCACGCCGCTGTGCGAACGCTCCTCGAGAAGCAGGAAAGAGTCCCGGTGTATGGGGAACTGAAGCAATATCGGAAAGGAACGAATCTGATCGGGCTCCTCAAAGAGTCGGCACCCTCCGAAGTGCTGGAAATTGACCGGCTGTTCGATGGTAGACCCATCGCTCGGACCTACGTGTTGGATGGTGTTGATGAGATTCCGGCAGAGATGCTGGTGGCATTTGGCAAGGATCTCGACGACCTTTTGAGGAATGACAAAGAGGCGCGACTTTTTATGACCTCGAGACAAGCGTTCTACGCAGCGCATCGTCAGTCACTTCCAGATATTGCGTTCGTTTTCCATATTTTAGATTTGAGCGACGAGGACATTCGAGAATTTGTCGGGAACGCCGATATAGATTGCGACGCGTTTCTCCAAGCCGTAATTCAGGTGGACGCGAACGACGAAATCCGGAACCCGTTCGTGCTTCAAGTAATGCTCGATCGATTTGGCGAACAGGGAAAACTGGGAAGGCTTCGGTCGGAAAACCTATCCTTTATTATTGACCACTTGATACAAAGCCGGCCTCTAATCGGTCAACACAAGCAGCGGCGTGCGCTCTGCATGCTAGCGGTGGCAATGGAGACATACTGCCGGAATGAATTGTCCGAGGATGAGGCGCTTCAAGTCATCAAGCAGTCGATGCCCATCGCCGAAGCGGAGGCGCCGACCTTGTTGCAGGAATTATACGGTTCGATCCTCCGTCGAACCACAAATGGTTTTGCATTTCAAATGCGTTCCTATGGCGAGTATTTAGCAGCAGAAGCGCTCGAAAGCGTTACCACAGATCGATTGCGGGAGCTTGCCTTCGTCAACTATTCGACACCGAACGAGTCGTGGATGAACTGTATCAGTTATCTAGCAGAGCTAAATGCCGATGTAAAGAAACTTTTCGTTAAGCAATATTCGTTGTGGATGCTCAGCTGCTCTTCCCAAGCGTTCACGGACGATGAGAAAGAGCAAGTCATGACCGGCGTTCTTTCAACTGTCGCAGCCGAAGGCCAATACATCCAGGGGCATCCGGGGATAAACCTTCAGCGACTCGGTCGTTTTGTGACCCCGCGAATTGAACAGCAACTCTTAGAGGACTTGAGGATTGGTAACGCTGTGCAGCGCGCAAATGCACTTCTGCTGTTGAGTTGGGGAACAACTTCAAGCATCGAACGCCAGGCAATGGCGGTCCTGCTGGATCGCCAGGCCGACGAACTGCTTCGACGGTGCGCGCTTTATGCGCTCATCAACGCGGGCGAATCCAACTTGATTCCGGAGTTGCTTACGTTTGCTAGTAAGGATGACCCCTTATATGCGAATGTCCTCGATTTGATCGGCGCTGTTTGCGATGATACGCAAATCACACTTGTCCTGCCGTTGATAGTGGCTGCGGATTCGCTACTCTCCAATTCCTTCTACCACTTTCGTGAGTTCAGGTCTCGCGACGCGCTTTTGGCCGTGCTTCGATTCTTTGTGGGCCGTCCCGAGGAACTCACATGGGTTCGTGGTGAAGGATATGTCGAGCCCATAATTAAGCTGCTGCCAAAATTGTGGGACGGCGAAATCGCTGCAACATGCGCCGCGCTCATTGCCGCAATCGAAGAGCAAAAAGTGTTTCTTTCGAACGCCGGCGTCGGTCTGGAGCTCTTTTCTTCTGTTGAAGAAGCAGACAAGGAAGGCTTAACGGCTCGTCTGTATCTGGAATATGTGGCAGAGCAGACCGGCAAAGTGTCTACGGGATTTTACTTCACGGATCAGTTGGTAGCGTCCCTCATGCGTCCCCAGACTGCCGAATGGTTGATCGAGTCAGGCGCCACAGACCTCATCAAACGCTTAGCGAGATTCTTGCCGCTTCCGATGAGGGACATCCTTCGAAACTATTCTGATGGGCTCATCGCGGAGCTTGAAAAAAACACCGCAACATACGAACGG
>JBEKSZ010000244.1:0-7094 GCA_049516615.1 Candidatus Acidiferrum sp.
TGCGGACCTGGACAAGGTCGAATTGCCGGCTGCAGCCGGCACGGACTCAGGGGCGGGCGGTGGGGACGTGCCGGTATGCGTCGCCAACTATGCTCGCGACGAAAATGTGCTGGAGAGAACCGACCCAGTGCTCACCGAACGCAGGTTCAACCCGATCCCGGTGCGCATCATCATCGACAAGCAGGGCAAGGTGAAGCACATTCACCTTCTCAGCGCGTTTCCCGAGCAGCAGAAAGCTATCACCGATGCCCTCTGGCAGTGGCGGTTCAAGCCGTATCTACGCGATGGACAACCGGTGGAGTTAGAAACCGGCATTATGTTTGGACGCGCGCCGCGTCCGACGAGGCCGAGCGTCGTGGCAGATGAGGCCACGGAGTGAGCCAGTTGAGAAAAAGCGTGCGGAGGCTGTGGCGGGCCAGGACCTCGCTGGCCCTGGTGCTAGCGGCATGCTTTCCGAGCGTGGCGTGCTGCAAGACCGACATTACCGGCGCAGTGCGCAACCAAAGCCGGAGACTGCCGGCTGCCGGGGAGGAGGTAATTCTTTTTCGTTTGGGCCACGGATTACGGGAAGAAAGTCATGCGAGGACGAGCGCGCGGGGAACCTTTGTCGTACACGTCCGTCATCGAGCGGAAGCGTATCTCCTGCGCGTGGTCCATCAAGGCGTCGCTTATGAACGACGGGCTTCCGCAGGGCAACCCATACTTATCGAAGTCTTTGACTCTGCGACGCACGTCGCCAACATAACCGGCACGATTGAAATCTTGCGGGCAGCGACGAACGGAAACCTGCTGCACCTTTCCGATTTGTACGAGATCAAGAACGAATCCGCTCCGCCCCTAACGGCGGCGGGGGACAAAACGTTTGAAGTCTATTTGCCCGCCAATGCCAGGATGGATTCGGTTCTGGCCGCAAGTTCGGACGGAATAGGGACGCAGATCAGGGCCACAGCAGTGCCCGGCCAAGCCGGACATTTTACGGTGAGTTTTCCGCTGCGCCCGGGACTGACCAAGTTTGCTTTCCATTACGACCTGCCGTATGACGGCCACGCGGCTTTTCAAACCGAGCACGCTTATCCGCTACAGCAGTTTGCGCTGATGATTCCGTCAACGATGCAATTCTCGTCCCCTTCAGGGGTATTCGAAATCCTCCCGGTTGCGCGCGGCGACTATCGAGTGCGGGCGGCCAGTCACCTCGCTGCGGGAAAAGGACCGTGGTTTGAAATTTCCGGGTCCGGATCGCTTCCGCCTCTTAAGGAGCAGGCCAGATCCCTGGCGCGAGCCCTATCACGAACTCCGTCCCCGCCGGGAGAATCAGCGGTGGCGCCAGGCGTCTGGCCTTCTGCGGCTAGCTTCGATCTCGGATTGCGGCAGCGGGCTTCGCATCGCCGGGCGCTGGCGCCCGTTCTCGTCATGCTGGCCTTTCTCGCGGTTTGCGCGGTGCTCATCTGGCGGACTTCGAGAGCACGGAGCCTAACCCGTCGCGGCCTCGGTTTCTGACGAACCACACCTGTTCTCCACGACCCGGCAATGTCACACTAGTTCTCCGCGATGACCCCCTCCCTGTTGCGGTGTCGCGACTTTTTTGGTTGGCAGAGCTCTGCCGGAAGGTAGGATTGTGCGCCAGACAAAACATCCAGCCGCCAATGCGGCCGACTTTTCTAGTTGCGGGTGGCCAAGCGGAAACAGGAAACTTCCCTCGATCATCTTCCTCAGCGCCTGGCGCGCGAGGCGATATCGAACGGGAAAGCTGCAGCATCCCGCCCGGCAAATGTCTCCCGGGCATTTGCGCTGGCCGGCTCTATTTCGTGGAACGTCGAGATTCGCACCACGAGGATAAGGATTCATGCGAAAGCTTGCCACGCTCCTTTTCCTCTGGGCGTCGCCCTTGTTTGCGCAGAGCGCCAGCGGAGAATTGCGCCTCACGGTAACCGACCCGTCGGGATTGGGGGTAAAGGCGGTGATCCGCCTCACGAGCGCGGCAAACCATTATCGAAGCACGCTGGCCACCAGCGAGCACGGCACTCTCAGCGTGCAGCGCCTGCCTTACGGTATTTATCAACTGGAAATCGAGCAGCCTGGTTTCGCGCCGGTCTCGGAATCGATCGAGATTCGTTCTTCACTCGCACAGGAAGTTGCGCTGCGCCTGGAGCTGCCGGTAGTCAACCAAACCGTAACGGTCAGGACGGCAGACCCCCTGGTCGATCCCGATCAAGCCGGCTCCGTGAGCCAGCTCGGACCGGAGCTCATCCAAAACCGTCTAAGTTCCATTCCCGGGCGCTCGTTGCAGGATTTGGTGAATTCGCAGCCCGGCTGGCTCTATGAAGGCAATGCCGTCCTGCATCCCCGCGGCTCGGAGTATCAGACTCAGTTTGTGGTCGATGGCATTCCTTTAACGGACAATCGCTCGCCAAGTTTCGGGCCCGAGATTGAAGCCGACGACGTAGAGTCGATGAGCATTTACACTGCGGGCTTTCCCGCGGAGTATGGGCGAAAAATGGGTGGCGTGGTGGAGGTCAACACGCTGCAAGACGCGCAACCAGGCCTCCACGGCGAGGCGGTGTTTTCCGCGGGTAGCTTCGATTCGGCCGGAGCATTCCTAAAAATGCAATACGCGTGGAAGCAAAATGCTCTTGGCCTCAGCGCCAGCGGTAGCATGACGGACCACTACCTCAATCCGGTGGTTCCGCAAAACTACGCCAACGCCGGAACGCTGGGGGATTTTTCCCTCAATTACGAGCGGGACCTGACACGCAACGATCGTCTGAGATTCATCGTTCGGCACGAGGTTTCACGTTACAACATTCCAAACGAACAGGTGCAGCAAGCCGCGGGCCAGCGGCAAACGGCGGATAACCTCGAAACCATGGGAGTGGTCTCTTATCAGCACACTTTTTCCCCCCAAGTGGTCGCCGATCTTCGCGGGATGGTCCGTGACAACGCCAACGACTTCAACTCCAATCCGCAATCCACTCCCATAGAGGTTTTCCAGCACAACGGGTTTCGCGAGGGCTACTTCAAGGGCACAATCACCGCCGACATCGGGCGGCACGAATGGAAAGCCGGGGTCGAGTCCGACAATATTTTCCTGCACGAGAATTTCAGCTACATCGTGACGGACCCGACGCAATTCGACGCCGGCACGCCGCCGACATTCGGCTTCGCGGGTAGCCGCCCGGACCTCGAGCAATCCGCCTTTGTCGAGGACCGCATCCGCGCTGGAAACTGGACCATCAACGCCGGACTGCGCTGGGACCACTATCAGCTCATAGTGAACAAGCAGTCCGTCGAGCCACGCTTGTCGGTTTCCCGCTACTTCCCTTCCGCCGGACTCGTGTTGCATTTTTCCTACGACCGGGTATTTCAGACTCCTTCTTTCGAGAATATCCTGCTTTCCAGTTCAACGGCCGCCACCAGCCTTGATCCGCTGTCCCGCGAACTGCCCGTCGAACCTTCGCAAGGGAATTATTACGAAGCGGGTCTGACCAAATCATTGTGGAAGCACTTCAGGCTAGATAGCAGTTATTTCCGGCGTCTAGTGAACCACTACGCCGACGACGATCAAATCGACGACACCACAATCAGCTTCCCCATCGCTTTCCGGAAGGCCGTCATTTACGGCGCGGAAGGCAAAATCGACCTCCCCGACTGGCATCGCTTCTCCGCTTTCGTCAGTTACTCCTATATTGTGGGCAACGCATTTAATCCCGTGACCGGAGGCCTGTTCCTTGGCGACAACACGATGATCCCCCGCACCGGCCATTTCCCGGATTCGCAAGATCAGCGCAATACGGTTCGCGGTCGACTCCGCTATCAGGTCGCTCCGCGCTTCTGGATTGCGGGGGGGCTTCAATTTGATTCCGGTCTGCCCTTTGACTTTGACCGCGACCCGTCCATCGTGCTCCTAGAATACGGCCAGCAGGTGCTCAATCGCATCAACTTTGCCCGGGGACGGATCTACCCCGCGTTCCAGGTGAATGCCTCGGCCGGGGCGGAGGTGTACAAATCGGATCGCCTGAAGATGCGATTACAGATCGACGGACAGAACCTTAACAATGTTCTCGACGTGATCGACTTCGGAGGTCTATTTTCCGGCAACGCCATTGGGCCATCGCGGAACTATGCGCTGCGCCTTACCTCTACGTTCTAGAGAGCGTTCCTTGGCGGCCGAGGACGGAGTTGGTCGGGAGAGCGCCATGGCCGGGAGCAAAAAAGCCGGGCGGTACAGGCGACGGGCAGCCTATAAGCCTTCAGCCGTGCGCGTCGCAGTCAAAGGTTTGAAAATCGAAGAAGGGTTCCGCGGACTCGCTGCCGTGAAACATCAGGACGCGGGCCACAGGTTGCATGCTGCCGGGCTGCGCATCCGGGACGGGTGCGCCTGCGGTGTCGATGGGGCCTTTCATCTCTTCGTACAAGACCAGATGGAAACGAATGTGCATGGCCATGTCAGCCGAGCGATGTCTTTCCAAGGTTCGCCACGCGGCGCTCGTAAATCATCTCCACCAAACCCTTGTCGCCGTAGTAGCGCAGCACGATCTTGTGGCCCGGTTCGATCCTGGCACGGGCTTTAAGGAGCGCATCCGACAATTCCACCCACTGGCCGTTTACCAGGTAGCTGCCTTCCCAGCCGCGCAACTCGAAGCGCCCGTCATTCTTCAAAATCAGGGGTGCCGCGGTGCAAGCCACGATTTTCTCCTGCACTTTCACCTGCACACATTGATAACGGCCGCTGACGTCTGCCGCTTGCGCGCGGCACGCAGGAAGCAGCAGCAAGGTGCCCGCGAGTGCCAGCAGGAGCAGCGAAGTCCTTCTGAACCATCGGCCTTGAGACAACCACTGGCCCCGGGACGCGGACGCGGCGAAGGAGAAACTACCCATTTTAGAGCTCCAGCCCGGGTGGCGTAGCTGCGGGCCGCGTACCCTGACCCTTGGTACAGGTGCACCTTTCGGGCCACTCCTCTGACCGTAAACCGCAGATATAAATAGTCTTAGGTTCTTCCCGAAGCTGGCTGATGCGCCTCAATGGCAGAACTGTTCCTCTCTGGTGCATGTTCTGGGCATTTTCCGGGCAGACGCGGAAAAACCCTCCGGCTCCCCCCGTTCTCGCGTTCAATCTGGCGGCAGTTCGGGGATGGCTTCGCCGTCTTTGCGGGGGTCGGAGGCGCCGTAGTTGACGCCGGCGGCGAAATCGCGGAGCACTGCCTGGCCGCCACCCATGTCGCTTGAGAAGGCGCCCTTCAGCTCGATCTTGTGTCCCTTGGCGGTGAGTTCGTCGCGCACCTTTCCGCTGAAGCGGTTTTCCATTGCCACGTCGCAACCCGCAAAGGTCTTTTTCGTGAAACGCGGGGCTTCAAGCGCGCCCTGGATGTTCATTTTGAAATCGGCGAGGTCGACGATGAACTGGGCATGGGCCTGCGATTGGTTCCAACCGCCCATAATGCCGAAGGCCATGCGAATGTCGCCCTTCTGAGCGAAGGCGGGAATGATGGTGTGCAGCGGGCGTTTGCGACCGGCGAGCAGATTTGGCGAGGCCGGATCGAGGCTGAAGAGCCCGCCGCGATTGTGCAGCACGAAACCTGTGCCTGCGGCGACGATCCCGGAGCCGAAGGCGGAGTAGTTGCTCTGAATCAGCGAGACCA
This sequence comes from Candidatus Acidiferrum sp., assembly GCA_049516615.1. Taxonomy (GTDB): domain Bacteria; phylum Acidobacteriota; class Terriglobia; order Acidiferrales; family UBA7541; genus Acidiferrum. The sequence continues at coordinate 5,637 of JBEKSZ010000244.1, forward strand.
TGTTGCCGTCGCGATCGACCACGCTCAAGTACGTGGTGTCGTTGCCGCCGGAGATGAGGCCGGGCTGCGCGTCGCAATCGGCGTGATCGACGTCAATTAATTTCGCGCGCTCTCCGGCCCAGGCTTTGGAAAGCAACGTGTCCGTCGGAAGCTTTTGCTTGCGTGGATCGCCGATATATTTGGACAGATCAGCGTAGGCCAATTTCTTGGCTTCGATTTCGGCATGCAGCGCTCTGGTCGAGCCAAAGCCCGTGTCTTTTTGGCCGAGCGGAACAGTTTCCAGGATGTTCAGCATTTCCAATGCCGCCAGCCCCTGACCGTTGGGCGGCATTTCGTAAACCGTCCAGTCGCGATAGGTGGTGGAGATCGGATCGTTCCACTCGCTGGAATATTCGGCCAGATCCTGCGCGTTCATCACTCCGCCGTGGCGTTTCATGGCATCAAGGATCCTTGCGGCGATTGCTCCTTTGTAAAACGCGTCGCGCCCGCCGCTGGCGATGGCCTGCAGCGATTGTGCCAAATCGGCATTATGAAAAACTTCGCCGGTCTTCGGAGCGCGATCCTGCGGCAAATAGATTTTGCTCGCCGCATCGTCGCCGCGCAAGTGATCGACTTCCAGCCCCCAAACCGCCGCGGTCATTTCGGGCACCGGGAAACCCTGCTGCGCGGTGCGAATCGCGGCGCTCAAATCCTCAGCGAGTTTTTTGCGACCGAAGCGGTCGGCCAGCTTCTGCCAGCCATCGACAACGCCCGGAACAGTGATGGCGTTAATGCCCTGCTGCGGCATATCGCGCAACCCCTGCTTGTGGAGGTATTCCGGCGTAAGACCTTTGGGCGCCCAGCCGCTGGCGTTCAGACCATAAAGTTTGTTGGCCTTGGCGTCATAGACCATCACGAACAAATCGCCGCCGATGCCGTTCATCATCGGCGCGACGACACCCATCACGGCGTTGGCAGCAATCGCCGCATCGACCGCGTTTCCGCCGTGCTGTAAAATCTGCACGCCAGCCTGCGCCGCCAGAGGCGATTCCGCGGCCACGATCCCGTTCCGCGAAATCACCATGCTTCGCGCCTGTCCGCGGTCTTGCGCCGGCGATTGCTCGCACAGGAGAAAACTCGCCGCCAGGCCGAATAACAGAATGTGCCATCGCTTGCCACGAGGGGTCTGCATACGAGGTGCTAGCTCCTGGAGTCCCGCTTCAGGGTTTTTTCATGCTCGGCATCTGGTCGCGCGACAAGGACTTTACCGCGCACCGGGAAGTGCCGCAAGCATCAACCCCGCGGCAAGTTGCGACACTGCCCGGCGAATCGAACGGCGAACCGCCCGCATCAAACCGGCAGCCGCGATGGCCGGACCGTTCCGCGACAAAAACTCGCAAACTTGCCCCGTCCGGGCCGGCTGTTCGGATCAGAAGGAGAATACCGATGGTCAGCTTAGGGCTGTACGTTCGCTTGGAA
>JBEKSZ010000245.1:0-7092 GCA_049516615.1 Candidatus Acidiferrum sp.
ACGCCCATAACATGCCAACCGTTCGGGATGGCGTGGCAGAAAGTGTGGATGCGGCCTTGCGGATCGCGAACAGGGGTCGCGGTAGCAGCAAACACCACCCCAGAAGTACCGATGGTGGCACTCACCGCGCCGGGCTCGACGATGCCCATGCCGACAGCGCCGGCGGCTTGGTCTCCCGCACCTGCAACTACGGGAATTCCGGCACGCAAACCGGTGGCGCGCGCGGCTTCCTCGGAGACCTGGCCGCTGATTTGCTGGGATTCAAAGACGCGAGGGAGCAAGTCAGCACCCACGCGCGCAACTTCCAGCATCGGGGCGGACCACCGGCGATTGGCTACGTCAAAGAGCAACGTGCCCGAAGCGTCGGCAACGTCGGTGGCACGCGAACCGGTGAGACGAAAACGGACGTAGTCTTTGGGAAGAAGAATGGAGTGGACGCGCGACCACAGCTCCGCCTCGTGTCTTTGCATCCAGCGAATTTTTGGCAGGGTAAATACGGTCAGAGCCGGATTGGCGGTGTATTCGATGAGCCGTTGCGCGCCGAGTTCGTCGGTGATTTCGCGACACTCTTGCAACGTGCGCTGGTCACACCAGAGGATCGCAGGCCGTACGGCTCGATGATCCTTGTCGAGGGCGACCAATCCATGCATCTGGCCGGTGAGACCAATTCCGTCGATCCCGCCGGGGCTAACGTTGGCCTCGGCCAGACACTGCTGGACGGCACGCGTGGCGGCGCCCCACCAGTCTTCCGGGTCTTGTTCCGCCCAACCGAGGTGAGGTGAAGCAAAGTTGACGTGCTCTGCGGCGGCGGCGGCAATAACCCGGCCCTGGCCGTCGCTGACGACAGCTCGCGTGCCGCCCGTTCCGATATCGATGCCGAGAAGTTTCATGTGCTGTGATGTTCGACCTGAGCCCGCTACTCAGAACGCAACCGACAGCTGGTTACCGGAATATTCGACAATTTTGTCGGGATGGGCCGTCGGTTCGATGCCGTTGCCGTGGTCCTGGCCCACAAGAATAATGTGGAAGGTTCTTTTTTCAAGCATGCCGGGGAATTTGCCGTTGCGGTCACTGATGGTCAAAGATTTTCTGGCATCGTCCCAGTGGAAGAGGATGGTGGCGTGGGCGCCCTTTTCGTAATTGTAGTTGTCGTTTTCGTCTTCGTAGAGAGTGAACTCGGCGTTGGCGCCGCGAAAGACGCGCAGCTCAAGAGGATCCGCCGCCTTCTGACTGGAATATTCAAGGTCCGGACCCATGGGCAAGATGGATCCGGCGCGCACATAGAGCGGCATCTTTTGTAAAGGGGCGGCGGCCACGACTTCATGGCCGCCGGCCGTGGACGCGCCCGTCCAGAAGTCGTACCACTCGGCTTGCGGCAGATACAGGCTGCGCGAGGTGGCGCCCGGCTGGGTAACCGGGTTCACCAGAATCGCTGGGCCGAAGAGAAACTGATCGCCGATATTGCTTGCGTGAGTGTCGGAACGAAAATCCATAACCAGGGGGCGCATAGGCGTGTAGGCGGAACTGGTGGTCATCCAAGCCAGAGAATAAATATAGGGAAGCAGGCGATAGCGCAGACGGTCATAGCTGGTCAGAATGGTTTGCGCTTCGGGACCGTAGGACCAGAGTTCGTTTTGATTGGTGGTACGCGTGCCGTGCAGGCGAAAGACGGGGCAGAACGCGCCGTATTCGAACCAGCGGACGAAAAGTTCGCGATAGGCGGGATCATCGGGATTGCCGATGATGAACCCGCCGATGTCGGTGGTCCAGTAGGGGATTCCCGAGAGAGAGAAGTTTAGTCCGGCGGGGATCTGGCGGGCGAAGCTGAGCCAGTTCGATTCCACGTCGCCGGACCAGGCCGCCACAGAATTTCTTTGGATGCCCGCAAAGGCGGAACGGGAAAGAATGAAGACGCGCTTTTGATCGGAAGCGTTGCGCTGGCCTTCGTAGACTCCGGTGGTGGTCATCAGAGGATAGAGATTGGCGTAGCGCGCACCGCTGCCCCAAGCAATTTTGTTGGTGACCAGGATATTGGTTTCGCGGCCTTCGGTTTCCGGTTCATCGGTGTCCAGCCACCAAGCGTCTCCGCCGATTTGAAAGAGACCTTTGTCGATCAGCTGCCAGTAATATTTACGGGCCTCGGGATTGAAGGCGTCGTAGAGGGCTTGCCCGGCAGGGTGAAATCCGGCGACTTTGGTTTTCGCAATGAAGTAGCCCTTTTTGTCCATCTCCTCGTATTCGGCCGAGCCCGGGCGGAAATACGGCCAGAAAGAGAACATGACGTGGAAATTGTTGTCGTGCAGGTCTTTCAGCATGCCGGGCGGATCGGGATAATTTTTGTTGAAAATCGGCTCGCCCATGATGTTCCACCAGAACCAGTCTTGCACGATGTTGTCGACCGGAATGTGAAGCTGGCGGTATTTGTGGGCCACGCCGAGCAATTCTTCCTGCGAATTGTATTTGTTCTTGCACTGCCAGAAGCCGTAGGCCCATTTGCCGAAAAGCGGGGCCGCGCCGGTCATATCGCGGTAAGCGGCGATGATGGAATCGAATTCCGGACCGTAGAGAAAATAGTAGTCAACAGTGTCGGCAACTTCCGAGCTCAGATAGAGGGCGTGGGGAAAGCGGTTGTCGAAGCGGCTGCGCGAGGGATTGTTCCAGAAGATTCCGTAACCCTTGCTGGAAAGAACCATGGGGACGGAGATATTGGTGTTGTCTTGCGACAACTCGACGGACTCCCCGTGATAATTCCAAACACCAGCCTGGTGCTGCCCGAGGCCGTAGAAGCCTTCGGTGGAGTCCCAAAGGTTCGAGAATAGCTCGGCGTGAAAGGTCTTTTCGCCATTGACCTCGACGGGCGTCAAGGAGCGATCATCGTCGGCAAAGAGTTTTTTGCCCGCGAGATCGCTATAGAGTATGGCGCCCGTCTTGCGGGTTACGGTTACTTTCAGCAGGGAAGTCGTGAAGACGATTTCGCTTTCCGTGGATTGCATCTTGAAGGCAGGCTGCGGCCAGACAGTTTTGCTAATCACATATTGCGGCGTGTCGGGGAGGGAAGTTCCCGGGGCATAGGTGATGCGGATGATGGAGTCGGAAAAGACGCGAAGGCGCAAGATCCCGGTCTGCAGGGTGAGGGTCGCGCCGTCGCGTTCTTCTCTGGCCGCGGTGACCGGATTTAAGGGATTCCATTGAGCTCGCGCAGGGGCGAGGAAAACGGCCGAGAGCAGCATCGCCAGGCGGCAGAGGCCAAGAAAATGCACCGTGCCGACGGTCGGTGTGATCTTGTTGGACATTTTCTTACGCGCGCACGGGGCGAATTCTAGCATGCGTTCCTGTCCTTTCCTGCAGCCATGAAGCGCGAAGCGTTCCGCGGGTCATGGGGCGACGAAAGCATGGCGATGGCGTTCACCGAGATTCCCGCGCGGGCCAATTTCTGGTTTGTAGCGGCGCAAGGGAGACATCGGCTCTTTCCCAGTGCAGCGGTCCGGCGAAAGGCAAAACAGGTACAAGATGGAAGCGGCTGGGCAAAGTGTGATAAGAGACGTAAAGAGCGTGGCCGATTACGGTAACGCTACCTGTCACCCGGGGACTTTCCCACTCTTGGCCCCGCCTGTCAACGATTTTCTCGCCCGCGGGGGTGGCCGGCGAAGGGTATGGGAAGCGCCTTGGCGGATTTTTTGCCATGTAGAATGAGTGGGAACAAGCTAGAGTCGAGGGATCCGCATGAAACCGGTTCGAATGAAGGATATTGCGCGCGACCTGGGTGTCTCGGTGATCACCGTCTCCAAGGCGCTGCACAATCAGTCGGATATCAGCACGGCAACCAGGGCGCGCGTGCTGAAGCGCGCCAGCGAACTGAACTACAAGCCGAACTACGCGGCGCGGGCGCTGGTCACGGGGCGAACGCACATGATCGGCCTCGTGGTGCCGGACCTTGTGCATTCCTTTCACTCGGAGATTGCCAAAGGCTTAGCCGGGGTACTGCGCAAAAGCGGGTATAGCCTGGTGATTTCTTCGTCCGAAGAGAGTCAGCAAGTCGAAGAGCAAGCGATCGAGCAGCTGGTGGCGCGGCGAGTCGACGCGCTGCTGATCGCCTCGACGCAGGTTTCCCCCGTGTCCTTTCGGCGTCTGACGGAAGCCAACATTCCGTTCATTCTGATCGACCGCACGATTCCCGACGTCGAAGCAAGCTTTGTAGGCGTCGACGATGAACTGGTTGGAGTCATGGCCACGGAGCATTTGCTTGCGGTGGGCTGCCGCGTCATCGGGCACATCGGCGGCGTGCACATTAGCCCGGCGAGAGGACGTTTAGAAGGCTACAAACAGGCGCTGCTCAAGCACGGAATTACGCCCAACCCGGATTACGTGGTGATGCTGAGCACGCTTGATGAATTGGCGCATGGCGTCGGATATGAATCCGCCCAGAAACTGCTATCGCGCAATCCGCGGCCCGACGGGATCTTCTGCTTCAGCGATGCCATCGCGATTGGAGCGATGGGCGCGATTCTCGACGCGGGCTTGCGAATTCCAGAGGACGTAGCGCTGGTGGGCTGTTCGAATTTGCACTACGATCCGTTTCTCCGCGTGCCGTTGTCGAGCGTCGATCAGCAGAGCGTGGCCATTGGGCGGCGGGCGGCGCGCCTGGCCATCTCGCTGATTGAATCCGAAAGCAAAGTAGCTCCCAAAGCGATTTTGCTCGAGCCCAAGCTGATGGTGAGGGATTCCACAAAACGTTCCTCAGGCACTTCCCGCGAAAAGTAAGCGCACGCAAAATATCGATAGCTAGTAGAAAAAATGCTTGACAGGGGAGTTGGCGCGGGCGTATAAGACCGAAAGACCAACAGTAAGCGAATACGGTAACGTTACCGTAAGCGCTGTTCTCCAGTGGGGTAGTGAGGTGGGGTTGTGTATACGTTTACCGGAATTTTCCGCCCGAATGTTGGTGTACGGCCTTGGCACGCTTCCCCGATGGTATCCGCGTTTGATTTTCGCAAGCCCGCCGGGCTTGGAGGGCAATATGAATCGTAAGCATGCTTCCGCGACGAACCCTGACGCACGGTTTAGAAAGACAATCCTGGCCGGTTTGTTGGCTTGGGCTGCGCTGTTTTTGTTCGCGGCAGGTTCGCGCTCGCAGACCACGGCGACGATCACTGGAACGGTTACCGACGCGCAGGGCGGAATTGTGCCCGGGGCCGACGTGGTGCTGACGAATGAGGCGAACAACGATCATCGCGATACGGTCAGCAACGATAGCGGATATTTCGCGTTTCCCGCAGTGCTGCCGGGCAGCTATACGGTGAAGATTGAAGCGAAAGGCTTCAAAGGTTGGCAGCAGAGTGGCATTACGGTGAACGTTTCCGACCAGCGGAAAATTACCGGCATTGTTCTGGAGGTTGGAGTCACAACCGAGTCGGTCACCGTGGTGGCGAATGACGAACTGATTCCAACGGACAGCGGCGAGCGAAAAGATGTGCTGACGACGAAGGATATCGACCAACTGCCACTCTCGGGCCGTAATGTTGAGGAGCTGTTAAAAACACTAACGGGGGCAGCGAACACTCCGCTTGGCGGCCTGAGCAACACCGTGCCCAATTTTTTCAATCAAGGCGCTGAGGGAACATCGGTGGGAAACGGATTGGCGCTAAATGGCGCAGCCGAGCGCGGTGGTACCGGTCAGTTAGCCGACGGGGTGGACATCAACGATCCGGGTTGCAATTGCTATTCGATCGCGGCCATCAATCCGGAAATGACGCAGGAAGTAACGGTGCAAACGTCCAATTTCGGAGCGGACTCGCCGAAAGGTCCCACGGTCGTCAACACGATCAGCAAGTCCGGCACTTCCGAATACCATGGAGCGGCGTACCTGTACGCCAGAAATTATGTCCTGGATGCCAACGATTGGCAGAGCAAAGAGAACCATTTAGCACGAAATCCGGAGCACTATTACTATCCAGGAGCTAACCTAGGCGGACCGTTTCCCTTCACCCACAAGAAGCTGTTCTTTTGGTTTGGCTACGAACACTTTTTGCAGAACCTCGGTAACTCATCCGTCCTGCAATCTTATATTCCGTCCCCGGGCATGTTGGCGGGTAACTTCACGTCTTCCGGGCAGGGCAACGCTGCGCTCTGTCCCAATCTCGATGCCACCGGGAACGACACCTCTGCTTCACCGATCAGCGGAACGTACTGTGCGAGCGTGAACGGCACTGTTTTGCCCAATGGGCAGACGGTCACGAACGGCATGATTCCGGCGCAGTACCTCGACCCAGGCGCGGCAGCGCTGGCGAAGATCTGGCCCGCGGCGAACGCCGATCCCGCCACGACGCCGGGAGGGTATAACTACGTGGACGCGGTTCCTGCGCTTCATAACGGTTACACGCTACGCGCGCGCGTCGATTACAATTTGAATGACAGCAACAAAATCTATGTTTCCTACCAGCTTGGAAACGATTCTCAGGTTACACAGGGCAACGGAGCCCATATTTATTGGACGCCGAGCTACTCGATTCCATATCCTGGCGGGGGACTGCAAAGCACCTCGACCTCCAAGGCCCTCTCTGGTCACTTCGTTCACGTTTTTACTCCGAGTCTGACCAACGAGTTTATCGCTACGTGGGGTTACGGTAACAATCCGGTTGGCCCGCCGGAGCCATCGGCATCTTTCCGAAGCACTCTGGGCTATCCGTACGGAACGGTTTTCAACACCGGCGCGCAGGTTATTCCTTCCTATAGCAGCGCCGGGGCGATGACCTTTCCAGACTTTTCGGAGCAGGACATTTTCGAGGCAGGGAACGGAGTCTATCTGGTCCGTAAAGAACAACCATCCTTTGCCGACAACGTAGTGAAGGTGTGGGGCACGCATACGATCAAGATAGGTGCATTCACGGAAACGGCGGACAACGCGCAGGGCTCGTTTGAATCTCCAAATGGCTCCATAAACAGTTTCAGCGGAGAGAATCACGATCTTTTTACCGGCAATGAGCTGGGCTCTCCGCTCAATCCGACCGCTAATTTTGTACTAGGAGTTGTCAGCAGCTATTCCGAGAATAGCGCGGGGCCGGTGGAGGACTTGGCGTCACGCAACACCGCGGC
>JBEKSZ010000246.1:0-6958 GCA_049516615.1 Candidatus Acidiferrum sp.
ACTGCCGGCGAAGGGGGAAGAAGGGTTACCGACCACGGGTCACGGCTAGACGCACGGACGCCGGAACACGGATCGCGCGGTGAACTCACCACCCTCTACTACGGCGAAGTCCCCATGGGCGACTCTGTTGAGCTACTCGTCATGCGCAAAGCCCTGGCTCGCGAACTCCGCCCCGACGGCACCATCGGCGCCCCTTCCTTCCACCCCTACTACGAAGTCTGCACCAGCCCGGCCCTCCACGACCTAGTAGCCGCCCTTATCCGTACCCACCAAGCCACCCCGACCCGCGCCTGAGCCTTTCCTGGAAGCGCTGATCCCCCGATCGGCTCTTTTCTCGGCCGCCTGTGTGTACCGCCGGACCTGTTGCAGCGGCCGGCTTTTGCTTGCCCTGACGAGGGAAGAGAGATGGGCTCTTTTGGTAGCAAAGGCACTCTTGCCTGCGTCCGCCAATGCAGTACCGAGCGTCCAGTCGCATCCCAGTGTAAGCGGGTACAAAGGGTACCTAAATTGCTCGAGCGGCCGGGCTCGCGTAACCCGTTCTCGTGCGGGTCTTTGAAAGGGAGTGACCGAGTTGCACGCTAGCAATTTGGGGTGTTTTTTTTTCGGCCACAAGGCTCGTTCACGCTCAGCGTGCCAGGTTGGCGGTGCGCAGCAACTGCTGAAAACCCGGCTCGCCGCGCAGCGGCGCGTAAAAAGGATCGACTTTGAGCGAAACGAGGGAATTTCTATATTCCTCGTAAAATTTTCCCAGCAGAGCGACAACATCATCGTCTCTGTCCATTCCCATATACGCGCTCATGAGCATCCTTGACGAATCTGGCTCGGACAGCCGATGCCGCTTGATCTCTTCTTCAAATTTGGAGAATGCGCGCTGCGCCTCCGCGGGACGCCCCCACCGGCCATAAATGTATGCCTCCATCGCGTAAAGGCTCGGGGTATCCAACTGATGCTTGCCAGCGGCCTGCTCGAGTTGCGCGAGCGCATCCGCAAATTTGCCCGCTGCCACGTACGCATAAATAATCATCCCCGAGCGCGGGAAATCGGGATCCATCTCCCGCACAGCACTAAATTGTTCGATAGCCCGCCCATATTGGCCCGAGTAGTAGAGAATGGCAGCGTGATCCGTGGAGATGATGAGCGATAAAGGATCTAACTGACGAGCGCGCTCGCTCTCTGCAAAGGCTTCATCGAAGCGCCCTTCAAACGCCAGACACTCCGCGAACCACTGGTGGCCCGTAGCGTAGCCTGGGTCCAGCTGAATGGCCCGGCGGAATTCTCTTTCCGCGCTTTGCCAGTCGTAATCATACTGTTCAGCGATAAGCGCCAGGGATGCGTGGGCTTCCGCCAGGCTATCGTCTATTTGCAAAGCCTGCAGCGCCGCCGCTCGCGCCTTGGGCATGAAATCAATTGCACGAACATAGTTCCAGGTACTCAGCAGAGCGAGCGTGTCGGCCAGACCGGCATGGGCGCGGGCGTAATGGGGATCTTTATCGATCGCCTGCTGAAAATAGTCGGCAGCCTGATGAAAACCGCTTTCGGTTCGCTTGTTCCAGAAGAAGCGGCCCTTCAAGTAAAGGTCGTAGGCTTCATAGGAAACGGGAGACCTTATCGTGACATGGCTCGCCGCGTTGTCGGCGTGTTTGTCGCCCAGTGTAAGCTGAATCTCGTCCGCGATCTCCTGCGCGATTTCTTGTTGGATCTCCAGCAAACCGTTGAGCTGACGGTCGTACTGGCGCGACCAGAGATGTCTTTGGTCCTTCACCTGAATCAACTGCGCGGACACTCTGATGGTGCTGGCATCCCGGCGAACGCTTCCTTCGAGCACATATTGGACGCCAAGTTCGTGACCAATCTGGTTCAACGGCGTTTGGGTGTGCTTGTAGTGCATCACCGAAGTTCGTGCGATCACCCCCCAACGTTCCCTGTTCAGGTCGCTCAGCTGCGAGATCATCTCCTCGGTCAGACCATCGCTGAAGTATTCCTGGCCGGCATCTCCCGTGAGATTCTCAAAAGGAAGGACGGCCAGCATCATCGTTCCGCGTGGCGGCTCAGCTGCGGGGCGTTTGTGAGACCACCACCAAGACGCGCTGGCCGCCACGATAATGAGCAACAAGATCCCGGCAACTCCGGCAATGGGCGACCAGGGCAAGGACCCTCGTCCGTGACGGAGCGAGCCGTCGGCCGGGGCCGCAGCGGACAAAGCCTCTGTAGCCGGCGCTTTCGCGTCGATGAAGGGCTCGCTCGGTTCCTCAACCGGTAGGGTCTCAACGGGGACGATGATGCGGTAGCCAACCCGCGGCACTGTTTCTACGTAGCGCGGGGCGTCCGCCGAGTCGCTGAGGGACGCGCGCAGCTCCTTCACCGCCGTGTTCAACCCTTGTTCAAAATCAACGAACGTCTCCGCCTTCCAGAGCAGCTCGTGCAACTCGTCTCGTGTCACCACGTCCCCGCGCCGATCGAGGAGAACTTCCAGCACGCGGAACGGTTGCGGTCGCAACTTCAGCTTAACGCCGCTCTTATAGAGCTCGCGTGTTCGCGCACGCAATTCGAAAGGCCCGAATCGGTAGACCTTGGCTGGGGGAAGCATGGTTTTCCTGCGGACGGTGAGGCCATTCTGACGGTACCGAGCCCGAAATGGCAAGGAGATAAACTTTGCAGGTTGAGTGACTTGGGCCTACAGGTGAATTTCAGCTATCTTCCAGCTCGTTTCCATTGACCCGAGCCAACGGGTTTTGCGATTACTTTCCATAACAACGAGGCCGGTAGCCCCCCCTCGTTTCACGTCCGTATCTTCGACTCTTCCGGAAACGCTGTGGAGACCCTTATGAGATTAGCCAGCCACAAAGTCGCAAGATCAGCCTCCTTGCTATTCACGCTCGGCATTTTTGTGGCCCCGGTCTTGGCCCAAACTTCCACTTGGAATACCGACATTGGCAACTGGAGCACGCCAGGCAACTGGACGGGCGGCGTGCCAGCGAACACCAGTAACGTCGTGATCGGTTCAACGAACGGGCCATTCGCGAATCCAGTGTTGGACGTCAATGCCACCATCAACACCCTCAGCCTGGGTATGGAGGCTTCCCTCACGTTCGGTACCTTCGGGCTCGCCGCCCACAGTTTGACCGTGAACAGCACGGCGACGCTCGTCGGCCAGACCAATGTGGACGAAGGCACGCTCACGCTGAACGGCGCCTCCACCAACTTCAACACCATAAATCTCACCACGCAAACCATAACCCTCGGCTCGCACCAGATCCTCCTGGGCGAAGGCTTTCTCAACGGAACGGGCTCTCTCGCCAATGCCGGCACGATCCAGGGCGCGGGCAACATCAGCGTCACGCTCTCGAACTTGGGGATAATCCAAGCCACGGACTCAAACAACCCCTTGATACTGTCCGGGAATGTGAACAATTTGCACGTCACCGAGGGGCTCGGCGGCACGATCGCCTTGAACGGAGGGACAGTTACTGGCGGAATTCTCCAGGGCTTATTCAGCTCGAGCGGCGGCACGATCAATTCCGCGCAATTGGGAACCACGGCTGGAATTACTTCACCCGGAAGTGCTTTCTCGCTGGCCAGTGGTTCAGCCTTAGGAGTCCAAGGCAAGGTCACAAACGCAGGAGGATTGAACCTGGGCGCCAACGTCACCCTGAACGGCAACGGCACGGGTACCCTGGTCAACAACGGTTCCGCTCCGCTCTCCATTACAAACGGCGACACGCTTATTGGGATGAACGTCAACAATGCTGGCGGGATGCTGACTGCCGGTGGCACCGGGCTTACGCTGAACGGAGTATCGGTGAACGGCGGCGTGCTCAACGGCCAGTTTGCAACGCTCAACGGAACAGCGGTCAACAACGCTCAATTGGGGAGCACGCTGGGTTCCTTCGCCTTGGCCGGCGGTTCCAAGCTGGCGCTTCAGGGAACGGTCTCAACCGGGGGGGCCGTGACGCTGGGCACTGGCTCCACGTTGAACGGCGGTGGCACGGCTGCGCTTACCAACTTTCTCAGCGTCACGGGGAATGGAGCCGCCCTGACCGGCATGACCATAAACAATCCTGGCACACTGACGGGCGCCGGCGCTGGATTCACTCTAAACGGCGTATCTGTCAACGGCGGTATCCTCGACGGCCTATTTACCCCGCTCAACGGAACTACGATCGCCAATGTTCAGTTGGGAAGCGGAGCAAATGCCTTCACACTGAGCAACGGGTCCGCCTTGGCACTTCGCGGAGACGTCACGGTCGGAGCCAATTTGACGTTGAGCACCGGTGTCACGCTAAACGGCGGCGGGCAGACTACGCTCTTCAACGGAAACAACATATCTCAAATAATTGCAAATATATTTCAAATAACTGGGAATGGCGCCACACTCACCGGGATGAACATCAACAACGCCACTCCTGGCGGGATGACCCTCAACCTCGGAATTCTCGATGGCGCTGGCGCGGGGCTCACGCTGAACGCGGTATCCGTGAGTGGCGGAATTGTCGAAGGCCAGCTTACGACCCTCAATGGAACCGCTCTCGCCAATGCCCAGGTGACAGGTCTTAGCCTGACCAGCGGCTCGAATCTCACGCTTCAGGGAACCGTCACGCAAACCGGCGCGTTCACCAATGCCGGTACGCTCATCATCAACTCGGGCGCCACGCTCGACAACAATACGACGGTAACCGGTGGCACCGTTTTCAGTTACGTTCAGACCGCTGGCCACACGATCGTCGATGGGACAATCGGAGCCGGAGGTCCAGCAGTGCAGCTGCAAGGCGGCGTTCTTTCGGGGACTGGGTCCGTCAACTCCGGCCTCGTGAACGTTAATGGAATCGTTCAACCAGGAGGCGGCGGAGCAGCGGGAACTCTATTTACGACCTCTTACGAGCAGCAATCGGGCGCCATCTTCAATGAGTTGATCGATGCTTCGGGCAACGGCCGCCTTTTTGCCCTCGCCGGAGAAATCAAGCTTGATCCGGGCGCTCTGCTGCAGATCAATCTGCTGAACGGCTTTACTCCCACCGACGGCGAAACCTTCGACATCATGTTTGCCTCTGAGTTATCGGGAACCTTCGCCAACGCGCCCGCCACAGGTTTTGAGATGGACGGCTTCGAGTGGATGATCGCCTACAATTCCGATGACATCGTTCTTGACGCCCTCTCACCCGTCAATGGCGGTGGCGGCGGCACCAACACCCCCGAACCCTCTACCTTCCCATTGCTCGCCATTGGCATCACGGCGCTGGTCGTTTACAGCTGGCGGAAGCGTGTCCCAAGTGGGCCAACCGATTTCGCGCGGCTGGTTTCGCAGCAGCTTCCTCTTTCGTAGTCTTGGTCTCTCAGTTCTACGTCGGAACAGGACGCCATAAACTCTTGGCGAGAATCATGGATAAGAAACAGCGAGGCATCGTACTCCTCTAAGTTGTCTGGCTCATCGCAGGGCTGTTCATCATTGCCACTGCAGCGTGACATCTTCTGGGTCAAGCGCGTAGCCCGGACACCTCTTTCACCACTCCGTATCTGGCACCGGTGGCACCGGCGCCAATTCTGGAAGTTGTACTCGTTCATCGGTCCAATAACTTGTTTTTTATGATGGTATTATCAATTTGGAGGCGAAAAGGGTCCGGTGACTTTCCCGGCCTTCAAAGCCGGTGATTCGCTCCTTCGCGGACCGAATGGTGGGTTCGACTCCCACACGCCTCCGCCATATATTGTGTATAAAGCTCAATGATTTGCTATCTTCTCAGCGGCAAGAAGTAGATTGTACCTGAATTGTACTCGCGCTTTTACATTTCAGTGGCGCTTTTCACCACTTTATCGAGCGCGTCTTGTCGTGTTTTGACCCACGGCGAGTAGTGTTTTTGCGTCACACGGAGACTGCTGTGGCCGAGCAACGTGCCAACATCTTCAAGGCTGGCGCCGTTCTCCAGAAGTGAAACTGCAAAGGTGTCACGGAATCGATGCGTGTGGCCGTTTTCAGTTTTCGCGACTTCGAAGACCTTCGCGATCTTGGCCCGCCATCTTCCGGTTACCGAACTGATCTTCGATTTTCCGCGCCAAAAGAAATAATCAGGGTGCTCGTGGGCGACGGCTTTCAGACTTTCGACCACGCGGGCCGGTAGGAGCACCGACACCGGTTCTCCAGTCTTGGCCATGTAGAGCCGGAGCCTGTTGCCGTGCAAACTCGCTACCGCGAGGACGGACGTGTCCGAAATGCGCAATCCTGAGTAACGCATGGTCAAAATGAACGCTTTCACGCGCGGGTCCACCTCGTCGGACTCCGCCGCCTTCAGAATCTGTTCCATTTCATCGGCGGTGAATGGAAGCGTGGGATTCTGCTTTACTTTCGGCGAGACCAGATCGAGAGCCGGATTCTCTTCTACCAGCTTCCGCTTTACAGCAAATTTGAAAATACCGCGCAGGCGTTCCAATTTTTTCGACGCTGACAATGCGTTATTTTGCCAGGTTGCGCGGAACTCCGACAGTGCGTTCAGGTCGAGATCGCTTACGAGTTTGTGACCTTTTTGAGAACTGAAAGCCACGATTTGCTTGAAGAGCAAGCGATAGAGTCTGAGCGTTGACTCCGACAATTTGCGAGCGGTGGCGTCTTCGATGAATCGGTCGCGCCATTCTTCGATCGTCAGACGCGGCGGCCTCTTTGGCTGAGTGCCTTCCACCTCCCATTTGCGCACGATCTCTTGGGCGCGGGTCCAGTCGCGGACTCTCAGTGGCTTTCGCACTCGGCGGCCATTCCTAGGGTCGGTTCCTTGGACCCAGATTGGGCACTTACACCGCACTTGTGTCCGAGAGGTGCAGTGGCATTTGGCGGGGTTGTGACGGCGATATGGATTGAGCATGCTAGGACGTAGACCTCTGCTTGTGAACGCGGGCTAGCACGGACTCCGGAATGCGCAGCGTCACATATTTCTTGCTGCCGGTGCGGTCGATAGCCAACACGCCGGCTTCC
>JBEKSZ010000247.1:0-6827 GCA_049516615.1 Candidatus Acidiferrum sp.
TGGGCCTCGGCCCTTCTCGACTCGAACCGCTCCCCGCACGCCCTAACCCCTTTAGAATGATATTGATCAGCGAACTGCAGGGCCTGTTCTCGCTCGTTGAACCCATTTCTATGAGGGTGGACGGTGTAAGCAAAGTGTCCGGACAGCAAACCGGCCGGATAAAAACAGTCCTGCACTGTTAGCCATGCGACACCCCTAACAGCCGCATTTCTTGAGCCTCTCGCGCGTCTGTGTCACATTCCAAAGGTGGTCATCTTCGTCTTTTTCCTGTTCGGAATTGTAATCGGCAGCTTCTTGAATGTGTGCATTTCCCGCATTCCGGACGGGCTTTCGATTGTCTCCCCGGGCTCTCGCTGCCCGCGTTGCCTCGTCCCCATCAAACCGTACGACAACGTGCCCATCCTCGGCTGGCTCTGGCTGCGCGGCAAGTGCCGCTCCTGCGCCTTGCCCATTTCCCCCCTGTATCCGACCATCGAACTGCTTACCGGCTTGCTGTTCGTGTGCTGCTATCTCACCTTCGATATCACGCAGACCACTTTCAAATGGCTCTTTTTTATCTCCCTCATCGTCATTCTGGTAGTCACGGACCTGCGGGTCCGCATGCTCCCTGACGCCATCAACTGGCCAGGCTTCGGTATCGGCCTTGGCTTTTCCTTGTTTATTTCGCCCGACGACGGCACCGCCTTCATTCTCTCCGTAAAACTGTTCCACCGCTTGCCTCCCCGCCCGGTGCTCGGATTGCTGGACGCCTTGCTGGGCGCGGCGTTCGGCAGCGCTCTGCTGCTCGGCGCAGCGGCCTTGTACAAACTGGTTCGCAAACGTGACGGCATGGGCATGGGCGACGTAAAGATGATGGCCATGGTCGGCGCCTTCCTGGGGCTGCGCGGCGCTTTCCTTACCATCTTGCTGGGCACCCTGTTTGGCAGCCTCCTTGGAGTCTCCGTGGTCGTGGCGCTTTACGTGTCGCGCTGGAAACTCGACGTCGCCCAGCGCGCAGCGCGCCGAGGACTTGGCACCGCCCGTCAACTGCATTGGGCCCTCGTAAACAAATATCAATTGCCGCTTGGCACATTTCTCGGAATGGCCGCCCTGCTGGTGGTATTTTTTGTGCAGTCGCCCTTGGTGAGCTTGCTGCCACTGCTGCCGCGCTGGCGCTGAGACGCGTTTTCCCGAGGTATTTGCTTGCCCATGTTTGCCGCATTCCAAGCCGAAAGCTCACAGCACCTCTGGACTGTGGCCGTGGCCATCGGGATCGGACTCCTTGCCGTAGTGGGAGCCATTCTGTATTTCCTGCAGCGATTTTTTCAGGATACGCGCGCGGAACATTCGCGCAGTCTGGGCGCTCCGCCGCGCACGGAAAATCCCTCGGCCTTTATGGCCGCGTCCATGCACGGCGTGATCCAGACGCTCCGCGATCAGGAAAAAGAGCTGGCCCGTCTGCACCGCATCGAAAAAGAGCGCGCCGAACAAACCGAACGGCTCAGCGAAGAAGTCACTCGCAACATGCCAGCGGGGCTGCTGATCGTCAACGCCACCGGAATTATTTCCAGTGCCAATCCCGCGGCCGAGCAGGTGCTGGGTATGCGCACGTTGGGTTTCCGTCGCTACAGCGAAGCGCTTGGCGAGGACTCCGAGCTCACGGCTCTAGTGGCTCAATGTCTCCAGGACGGCAAGATCTTTCGCCGCGCGGAAGTAAAACATTCCGGCCCTGGAGGTGAGGGCCGCCGCCTCGGCGCCACCATTTCTCCGATTCGCCGCGGCGAAGGCAAAATCAACGGCGCCATCTGCCTGCTGACTGATCTGACGGAATTGGCCGCGCTGCAGCAGCAGGTTCAGCTCAAGGAAAATCTCGCCGCGCTCGGCGAACTCTCCGCCGGCATCGCTCATGAATTCAAAAACGCCCTGGCCACCATCTCCGGTTACGCACAAATGATCCGTGCCGAAACCGGGGCGGGCGAGGCCCACGACTATGCGGAAAACATTCTCGAACAAACACGCAACATCACCCACGTGGTCGCGGAATTTTTAAAGTACGCTCGTCCGCTCGATATCTCCACCGAGACCGTCGCCCTGCAGGGCATCGTCGAGAAAGTGGTCAGCGAAATTGGCGAAGCCATGCCGGAAATTCGTATTCGCCACGAAGGCCCCTTTGGCAGCGTCGCGGGCGACGAGGGTTTACTTCGCCAGGCTCTCCTCAACCTGGCGCGCAACGCCGCAGAGGCCAGCCTCGGCGCCGCCAACGGGGGTCGCGTTCTGCTCCGCGGGGAAACCGTGCGCGGCCACGACGCCTCCTTTCAGCGCGTCACGGTGTTCGACAATGGCCCGGGCATTCCCTCTGACGCTCGCGAGAAGCTGTTTCGCCCGTTTTTTACCACCAAGGCCAAAGGCACGGGTCTCGGCCTCGCCGTGGTGCAGAAAATCGTCGTACAGCACGGCGGCCAGGTCCGCGCCCGCAACCGCCCGGAAGGCGGCGCCGCGTTTATCGTTACGCTACCCCTTAGCACAGGCGTCCCGGAAGCGGTAGAATCGAGTCAGGCGGCGGTTTAGCCGATTTGGCCTGAGCCCGGCCCGGAAGGTGTGATCTATGCTTGGGAAACGCACCAATCACGGGGCAGCGATTTTGCTCGCTGGTTCGACCTTGCTGTTAGCCGGAGGGGTATTCCCTGCCCGCACTCTGGCGCAAGACCCTTCACAATCGGGCAGCGGCGGGAGCATCGCAGATGCCGCCCGCAAGTCCCGCGAAGACAAGAAAAACGCGCCAAAGAATACGAAAGTTTATACCGACGACGATGTGAAGCCGGCCACCCCGCCCGCAACTACTTCGCCCTCGGCCACCCCGTCTTCCGATGCGCCGCCCGCGAACGGCCAAGCGCCCGCTGCCAACTCCGCAGCCCCGGGCGACGGCAGCAAGCCTCCCGCGACGGAAGCCGCGCAAGCCAACGATGAAAAGAGCTGGCGCAAACGATTCCAGGCGCAGCGAGATCAAATCGACCGCGCCGAAAAGGAACTGGACGTTTTGCAGCGCGAAGAGGAAAAAGCGCAGGTGCAGTACTATCCCGACCCGCAGAAAGCCCTCGACGAAGGCTACAGTCGCAAAGACATCAACGACAAAGACGCCAAGATTGCCGCCAAGAAGGACGAAATCGCCAAGCTTAAGCAGGGCCTGAGCGACCTTGACGACGAGTTGCGCAAGAGCGGCGGCGACCCCGGCTGGTCCCGCGAATAGCTATTGCGCTCAATAGCCAAACGCTTCTTCGTCGCGACGCAGCAGGCTGCGTCCCAACCTGACTGCGCGTAGCGAAGTTTACAAGTTCGGTCGATTTTCCCCGTTCCCACCACCACACACGCCCGGCACGCTGCCCCCTGCCCGCGTGCCGAACCGTGGTAGAAACAAAGTGATGGATCCTCTCCTCCTCGTTGAAGACAAGAATGAGTTGCGCGCCATGCTCCGTAAAGCTCTGGAACGCGCCGGTTACCTCGTCGACGAGGCTCCCGACGGCACCGCAGCCATCCAAAAAGTCCGCGCTCGCCGCTATCTGGTGGTGGTCACCGATCTAAAAATGCCAGGCGCTTCCGGACTCGACGTTCTGCGCGCCACCAAAAACGCCGATCCCACCATTCCCGTTCTCCTGCTCACGGCCTTCGGCTCTGTCGAAGAAGCGGTCACTGCCATGAAGGAAGGCGCCTTCGATTTCCTGCAGAAACCGGTGGATCTCGATCACCTGAAACTGCTGGTGGAGCGTGCCGCGCGCCAACAGGAGTTACTTCGCGAAAATCTGCTGCTCCGCGAGGAATATTCCACGCGTTACGGATTCCCCAGAATCGTTGGCGAGCACGCCTCCATCCGCGAAGTCAGCCAGCAACTTCAGCGCGTAGCGGCCACGGATTCGACAGTGCTGCTCCTCGGCGAGAGCGGCACAGGCAAAGAGCTCTTCGCTCGCGCCGTCCATCATCTTTCGCCGCGTCGCGACAAAGCCTTCGTGGCCCTCAACTGTGCCGCCATTCCCGAAAGCCTCGTCGAAAACGAACTCTTCGGCCACGAACGCGGCGCCTTCACCGGCGCCGCCGCTCGCAAAATCGGCAAGATGGACCTGGCTCATCACGGCACGCTGTTTCTCGACGAGATGGGCGATCTGCCGCTGGCCATCCAGGCGAAGCTCTTGCGCGTGCTCGAAGAGCGCCAGTTTGAACGCGTCGGCGGCACGCAGTCTATCGACGTGGACGTCCGCATCGTCGTGGCCACCAACCGCGATCTGCGAAAATTGGTCGAAGAAAAGCTGTTCCGCGAAGACTTGTACTTTCGCATCTCCGCCGTGCCGCTGACCATTCCCCCGCTGCGCGACCGCGGCGAAGATGTTCTTCTTCTCGCCAATCATTTTCTGGAAAAGTTCAGTCGCGAATTTGCCAAGGCCGGCCTCGAACTGAGCGAAGGCGCCCGCGACCGCCTCCTCCACTATGGCTGGCCCGGCAACGTCCGCGAACTGCAAAACACTCTCGAACGCGCCGCCATCCTCGCCGACGGCCTGAGCATTCAAGCCGAGGCCCTGCAACTCCCGGCAACAAAACCAGACGCCGCTCAGCTTCCGCCCGGCCTGCTCCCGGCGAATTTTAACTGGGAAGGTTCGCTCGAAGAAGTAACCGCCCGCGCGGTCAGCCACGTCGAGCGCGCTCTACTGGAATCCACCTTGCGCGAGTGCAAGTGGAACAAAACCCGCGCCGCCGAAGTCCTAAATGTCAGCCCCAAAACACTCCTGGCGAAACTTCGCTTGGCCGGCCTGGACGAGTGACCAAAGCTGGTGATTTTTTGCGGGAGGAGCAGCTTTGTCCTGTGCCACCAAGGAACGCTGCTCCGCAGCAAGGCCGCGAGGCTATTTTCTCTCCGCCCTCGCCGAGAAATTCTTTATACCGTCTGTTTTTTCCCAAGATGCAGGCAAACCGTAGCGAAGGTGTAGGTCTCAAACTCGATGGAAGCATACCCGACCGCAGCCATCAACTCGGAAAGGGCCCCAGGCCGCAAAAACCGCGAAACCGACTGCGGTAAATATTTGTAAGCCGCCGGGTCTCCCGACAGCATTCCACCAATCCGCGGCAAAACGTTCGAAAAATACCAGCGATAAACACTCCCCAGAAAATTGTCCGGCGGCTCGGTAAACTCCAAAATCGCAATGCAGCCAGCGGGCTTCAATACCCGGTGAATCTCTCGCAGCCCGCTCTCATAGTTGGCCAGATTACGAAAGCCGAACGCGGCAGTCACCAGATCGAACGAGCCATCAGCAAACGGCAATCGCAAAGCGTCGGCTTCCAGAAACGGAATCAGCCGCGTGCCGTCGCCCGCCGATTGCTGCGCGGCCTTTTCTCTCGCCCGCAGCAGCATGGGATGCGCAAAATCCGCCCCCATCACGCGCGCCTTGGCCCCCCGCGCCAGCGACAGCGCCAAATCCCCAGTTCCGCAGCAAAGATCCAGCACCACGGCATCGGCCCGGCCCAAAATCGGTCGCAATCGCCGCGTTACACGCGCACGCCAGAGTCGGTCGAGCTGCAAGGACAACAAATGATTCAGCAAATCGTAGCGCGGGGCGATCTGCGTGAACATTTCGCGCACCTTACTGGACGCGTCGGCCTCACTCGCCGCACCTTCCGGCAGCGTCCCCCTCACCTGCATTTGCGGCATAGCCTTGCTGCCAGTTTCAGCCATTCCAGTAGTTCACCCATTGCCCAGAGAAGTGAAGAAAAAATCGCGAGAACCGCCAGATCGCGTCGCGCCAGCGAGTGGCCCGAGGCCCTCAGCCTGTGCGCCGCCGCAGCCCTCGCAAACCTCTATGCGCTAGGCACTTGCCAAGCAACTCCGGCCCATATCGCAACACGCGCTGCAACATCCCCAGGGAAATCGTGTCGTAGGACCGCGCCTTACCGATGCCAGGCGTAAGCACAAACCGCAGTTTCCCGGCCCGCGCTTTCTTATCCGAACGCATCGCAGCAATGACTTCCCGAGCGCTAGCCTCCGGCCAGGCCGGCAAAGCCCCCATCCGTCCGCTCAACGCAATGATCCGCGCCGCGTCCCGCTCCGGAGTGATACCGGCCGCGAACCCCAGCAGCGCCGCAGCCATCATGCCCCAAGCGATGGCCTCGCCATGTTGGTACACGCGATACCTCGTCACGCCCTCCAGTGCGTGCCCAAACGTATGCCCGAAATTCAGAGCCTCCCGCAATCCCGATTCGCGCTCGTCCTTACTGACTACTTCAGCCTTAATCTCCGCGCACCGCGGAATGATGTACGCCAGCGCCGCGGCCTCGCGGCGCAGAATCTTCTCCATATTATTTTCAAGATACGCAAACAGCCTCGCGTCAAAAATGACGCCATACTTAATCACTTCCGCCAGCCCGCCGCGAAACTCCCGCTCGGGCAGCGAACGCAGCGCCTGCGGATCGCTCAGCACCAACCGCGGGGCATAAAACGCACCCACCAAATTCTTGCCTTCCGGCAAATTCACGCCGGTCTTCCCGCCAATCGCGCTGTCCACCTGCGCCAGCAGCGTAGTCGGCACATGCAGCAGGGCGATACCCCGCAAATAAGTCGCCGCCGCAAAACCCGCCACATCTCCAACCATTCCGCCGCCCACCGCCACCAGCAGCGCGCCGCGATCGGTCCCGGCGCGAGAAAGCGAACGGGCAATCTTCTCCACACTGCACAGATTCTTTGCCGCCTCCGCATCGTCAAAAAGATGCGGCGTCAAGTTTAAAGCGCCGCCGCATGACGCCGCTTTTCCGGCCAAGGCCCCTTGCACGATTTTCCCCACCGACCGCCAAACCTTCGGCGAAGACACCGT
>JBEKSZ010000248.1:0-9226 GCA_049516615.1 Candidatus Acidiferrum sp.
TCGTTGCTGAGCCGTCTCGCCGATGTTCCGACACCTGCCGGCCCAACGCCTCTTCAGCTACGGGACACAGCGCTGATCCAAATCGAAGCGGCGGACTGATCGTTAACGCAAAAAATAAAAAAGGCCCTCCGCCATCGTCGGAGGGCCTTCGTGTAGAAGACATTAGAGCGCAGCTTCGTTAGACTCCGGTGCTTGCGCGGGAGCGGGTGCGTTGGGCTCTGGTTCACCGCGATCGAGCCTGCGCACGACATCGGCGCGGACGGACCACGACGTAATCTTCGAGGTCTTCGACTTCTTGCCTTTGCCATTCGGTTGTTCGTAGGTCGAGCTAACGAGAGAGCCTTCGACGAGTACGTGAGCGCCCTTCTTGATAGTCGTAGCTACACGGTCTGCCAAAAGTGGCCGAAACACAACGATCCGATGCCACTCGGTTTTCGAGCTCCATTCGTCATCTGCGTTCTTCCAAGAGCGCTGTGTGGCGACTGACAGCACGGTGAATTTCGAACCGTTGCCTTTCGCTTGACGTTGCTCCGGGTCAGAACCAACGAACCCGACGAGAGTTATAGAGTTGAGGTAAGACATAGCTGAATTTTCTCCTTTTTCTTGCCCCATTTTCCTGGGGCACCCAGAAGCGAGTGGCTTCTGCTTCCAAAGCGAGCGGCTGCTTTATGGGAGGGAACCCAATGGGGTAAGGGAGGAACCGGGAAAACAGAAGACGCGAAGCTGCAGGACGCAGGAATTAGCCCGAAGCAGTGCCCAGAAAAATGATCGGCAGAAAAAAGGCGGCCAACTGAACCGGGAAGATCGGTGCCGTATCGGCCGAGTTATGTGAGCAGGGCAAAAGCGGAGCAGAAGAAATCAGCAGTGCCACTATTGCCACAGCTCTCACAATGGCGCTCGATTCAAGTGGTCCTGCGTTTTGCGGCCGTTACTTCCGCGTAGTCGGCGGGCCGGGAGCTAAGACTCGCACTTAGTTGGGCAGAATTCCTCCGCTACTAATGCGGTAATGTCGGTCCGTGGTGGTGTTCATTACAGGATAGACGCGGGTCTTCCGAGGAAGCTTCTGGTAGTTGCCCGTTTCCGTATCAACGAGCAATTGCCCCTCATAGTTTTTGCAGGACGCGTTAAAAAGGAAATAGCGGTTTCCAGGAAGGAATACACTGCTGGATATGTCGGCACAATAGAAAGCATCTTTGCGCCCTCCGCCCCGTGCGAACGCCAGATACGGTTTCTTGGCTATCTGAAGCTTCTCAGAACCATGTTGCTGGTCGACGACGAGTTCAACTTCCTTTTCTGCAATCACCGTTCTCTGGTAATCAACAATTGAGAAGGAGAAGAACGGGGATTCGACGGAATTGGCGGATAACTGGTCGGGCGAAATTGACGAGGTATTTGGCGTGCCAACATCGGTCACATGGTGCCCATCGAAATACTTTAACTGCAGGTCCCCCCTTTCAGTTGGCACGGACAAATAGATTCCGCCATTTCGGCCGAAGAAGTACGTGTACGCTGGAAAAGGTTTCAAAACCAAGTGCAGGTCCCCTGTCTGGACATCGTAGTTCCACAGTTCACCCTTGTTTGAGAAAAGCTGCGAGCCTTTAGAGTCATAATATTCATCCCGGATGAGGTACAGATACCGAGAATCTTCTGACCACTGAAAGTCTTGGTCGCGGTAGAAATATTGGCCCATCGGCTTAGGGTCTCGGTAGATTGAATCGACGGGTGCCACTTCACGAACCGTTGGTTTTTCTGAGTCCACTACGAGGAGGCGTCCATTTGCAACAACGGCGATCTTGGTGTTGTCAGGCGATACCTGAAAGGCTCGGACCTCTCCTCGCAATAGGTTTGGCGCTTGGGGATTGGGTTCGTCCGAATACTTGAGTTCATCATCGATGGAGTAGAAGAAACCCTTATCGGCTTTAACCTGGAAATCCGTGGGACGGAAGTCGACGATGGTTGGCGGGATAAATGTAGCCCACAGATAAAACAGCCAAATACTTGCACCGATAAACATGGCTCCATAGGTCACAAGATTCGCATTGCGCACGGCAGTTCTGATTCGTGGATACGCGAGATTTTCTGGCCCTCCGGAAGGCATTCCTATCATGTAGGCCATTACGAGATACTCGATGCCAAACGAAGCGAAAAAGAACGGCACGAGCAAAACTAGGATAGCCGCCGGTATCCACCACACATTGCTACCTTCTGCCGGCGGAATCCATGCCGAATGCAGGAGGAAACCAACCACAGCGACGAGCGGACTTTTGGAATCCCAAAAGTGCGACCTTTTGTCCACGGATGCCATCGCCCCAAATTGAAGGCCAAGCACTATCGCCCAGGCAAGCGGAATGCCGACAAGCGTCGAGACGAGATTCGACGCGGCGTTTGATTTCATTGCTTCCCAGTTCGTCAATCCCAGCCACTTCTTACAGAGAAATCCTTCGATAACGATTACGGGAATTAACAACATCAGCATCAGGGGAAACGTCAAAGCAATCATGGGTATGCCTGCATCTGCAAGCAGGGGTACGAGGGCGTGTATCATGCTGTTTTGTGAGTCAACGACTTCGATACTAAATCTCTGAGTTCTCCCGGTCTATGGGGTTGCCATCCGGGTGGTATCTCCTGGTTAACGGACGAGATTCGTCCGACAATCCGTCCCTGGCCCCTCCCTCCGCTACGACCTAAGCGTGCCGCCTCCGGCGTCACAGGTCTTCGCTACGAGAGTGGCCAGCTCAAGACAAACCATGGTCTAATGTCCGAAACGGCGGCGGGCAAACCTCAGACCGAAGCTATTCCACTTAACATATACGTACATTTTGTGAGTCTCCTTTTGCCCTTGTAATTGGGGCACTTGAAAGCGAGAGGGGTCTGCTCCCAAGACGAGGGTCTGCATTTCGGGAGGGGCACAAAAAGTCTTCGCTGCTGGTTGCGAAAAGTTTTTGGGAGGAAACGGAAAAGCAGAAGAGCCGAAGTTGCAGGGCGCAGGAATTCCCCCGGAGCCGTGCCCAATGAAAAGGGTGGAATGGAGACGATGTACGAATTAAGGCGAACTCTTTTTTGGGAAACGGAAAGCACAATCCACACGGGACACTCGCCATTCTCTCGTAGCGCCTGCTGGTGGACTAAGGACGAGCAAAGCTCAGGGTATCGCATCGTCGGGATGGCCTTGCGGGAGGCGACAAAGGGAAGGGGCGAGTCCTATGTCGAGGATCGTCGGGGAGGAGAGGCAAAGGGAGGAACAATGCGCACGGCGGGAACTAGGCGTTTCGATTTCGCATCGGAAGCTGGGCATTCCCTCGGTGCCATCCGCGACCGCGACTGGCGAGAGCTGCCCGTGCGTCCAACCTGAGTCGAGCTTGCAACCGAGAAACTTCCTTGACGCCGGGGATTTTGCGTAGTGCAGAAGAAGTGAGGAGAACGGGGCCGTCCTTCACTGGACGGCCCCGTTCGGTCTTTGCGGTTGCACTAATTGCGAGTGGTTTTTGATTCGGGTGCGGTTTTCTCCTTCCTGTTGGCCGCCTTGTTCTTTTTCGGTACCTTCTCTTGCTCGACTTTGGCAACGGCAGCGCGCAACGCCTTCGTATCGACTCTGTAAAGGCTGGCTGCGTCCGCCAGCGGGTCGTCGTCTTTGTTTGCGGATGCGTTTCCGGCAGGGCTGATGAGCATGGCTTCGAAAATGAGAACAGCCAGCGCCGCCCCGTCTGCCTTTTTGTAAAGCGTCCGCGCTTTCTCGGCCACTTGCCAATCGTGAGCGTCTTTCGGATTTTGCAAGTCGTGGCGTTTGGCAAGGCGGCACACCAGTTCGTGCGATAGCGAGCGCAAGACAAACTGCGCCACCATGCGTAGCTCCTCGGTTCCGAACTGCGGCTTTACCCGTCTGAGCACGTCGGCCAGTAGGCGGTGCCGGAAGGCGAGGGTTTCTTTCGCCTTGCGGTTGGCGGCGGTCTTTTCCGCCTTCCATTGGAGCCGCTGTTGTTCCTCCTGTTGCCTGTCTCCAAAATGAATCTTGCACGTCGGGTCCGCGCAGACTTTCACGAGACGGCCTTTGTCCATGCCGTCCGCATGGATCGCCGCGGTCAAGTGGGTGCAGAGTTTTTCTTCGGGTCGTGCGTCCCCGCCTTTCTTGCCTTTGCGGGTCACGACCTCGACGTAGTTGCGGCGAGGCAGAATGGGCGTTTCGCCCGTCGCGTTGTAATTCTCCGAAATCTGCACCAGATTCGGTATTTTGGAAACGCGCTGTGCGATGTGCGCGTCGAGCTTGCGATTGAAACACGCGGCATCGACGCACGAATCGGAATCCTCTCGGACTTCGGAAAAAAGCAACCTGTTATATCCGGTGCGCTTCGGACAGTTGATGCAACTTCCCGCTTCCGGCAAGAGCGTTTCGTCCTCTTTCGAGAACGGAATGGATTTGAGACTTAGGTAGATGTTCTGCGCTATCCATGCCTGCAAGCGGCTTACGGGCACGAGGCTCCGCTCGGTGTCGTTCGCCGCATAGTAGCCATCAAAGCAACGCGTCAACGCCTGCTCCTGCGTGGCCGCTGCGAGTTTGGCAATGAGCAAGGCATGACCCAAGCCGATGTGTCCGGCGAGGAATGCGTTTGCTACTGGTTCGGTCAAGTCCAACAGCTTTAGCCTTTCGGCCACGTATTCCGGGCGTTTTCCGATTCGGGCAGCAATTTTTTCAATGGTGTACTTAGCCCCTTCAAACGCGAGAAGCGTCCGAAAGCCTTGCGCCTCCTCGAAGGGGTGCACGTCTTTGCGCTGCACATTTTCGATTTGCTGTAGCTCTTGGGCCTCCAGGTCGGACAGGGCTTGCAGCCGGGTAGGAGCGACCTCCAATCCGGCCAACTGTGCCGCTCGGTATCGTTGCGCTCCTGTGACGATTTCCAGATGGTTGTTGACTGGCCGCACGAGCAGGGGCGAGAGAATGCCCCTATTGCGAATGCTCTGTGCCAGTTCTTCAAGAAACGATTGATCAAAGACCTTGCGCGGATTCGTACTCGATTCAACCAACTCCGCAATCGGAACGTTCATGTACTCTTTCGAGGAGTTCACTGCCTCTGTCGTGCTCATCGTATTTCTCCTTTTTTTGTTTTTGAATCTTCATCAATCTCAAGAGTCATCGGGCGAAAGAATGGGTGTAAGTGTTGGGTTAGGCAGGTTCATGTTTGCGGTCGTTCCGCAAGGTGCTTAGGATTCGGTCGGGTCGCTCTCGTCGGCTTTGAGTTTCAACTGATTCACCGAACAGTCGCCTAGCGCTACATCGTTACGAATCGTCCCGAAATACTTCGCTTGGATGAGCTTTCCCTCGGCTCCGGGATGGCAGTAGAGATACTGATTATGCCGACGTCGGCATAATCGATATAATGCCGCCTTCCGAATTATGCCGAATTGAGTCTCGGGGCCAACGGTTTTTCCTCTCGACAGCTGGCTGTCGCAGCCCAGCGATGTTTGATTAAGTCGGCATAACCCGGCGGAGGCCGGGCGTCTCATCCGATCTGGTTAGTCCGCGCTTCCCGATGGTCACTGAGTCAAGAACTTGTCGCTTCTCCTTCTCCACATTGCCCATGAATACCATCACAAGTTCATATTGGCCCACTTGTTTGATGTAGAACTCGATGTTTGCACGTCCTCCATAATCTCCGTAGAACAGGTTGTATTGGAGGACTGCCCTTTGCCATTCGCCCTCTTGTCCAGAGCTCACTTGAACTGGTGGGTCTTTAAGGGTTTGTGATGAAACGTGCTTGGCGGTGCCAAACGCGGGACCCGAGATCCTCTTGAGTATCTCCGCCGAACTCAAATCTGTGACATAAGCGCGCACCTGCAAGTCGCCGAAGGAGACGCCTTCTCGTCCCCATCCTTCACCACCGACGTGAGCAGCACAGTACTCAAAGGGCAGAGCGCTGTTTACGATGTCGCCGTACTCGGAGTCCCATTCGCCAGCTCCAAAACGAACTTTCGCAAGTTCCCGATGTGTGAGGTGAACATTATTGTGAAACTCGGAATTCCAGTACAGCCAGTCTTGGGGAATTTGAAAGCTGACGTCAGACGGATGAAGATAAATCGTCCGGTCATGGCGGGTCGCATACCTCCCCGCGTCCCTCGTAAACAGTCCCGCTCGATAGGCAGGCCACAGGATGGGCAGGAGGCAAACGACGACAGTAACAACAAGTGCGATTCTGGCTTTTGCAGCTACCAATATCCACAGAACGTTCAATATAGAAACTACTATCCCGACCAGAAAAGAAGCTGCGGTTACGCCGCTCAAGACCAACGGAACAAAGGAATACAACTCTCCCCCAACAAAAACATCTTTTAGAGTGAGCAGTGCACAGAAGGCGACGATAGCGATTGTATTCAGCCACAATGCAGACCAGATGATTCGTTCCCGGGGCTTGTATTTGAAATAATCCTCAGCGTGAATTTGAACGAAATCCAATAAGCCTACGAAGAACCCGGGAATCATAAAAAGCAACGCTTGGGCGTTCCCTGCAGGAACCTGACTGGAGGACACCAACGCTCCCCCGAAGCAGTAGAGCGCAAGCGTTACTGTCGCATACCCGCCAACCGTCAGGCCGAAGAGCCAGTTCTTGGACACAGCGCGTTTGTGCTCGACGAGGAAGGACACTGCATTCATCTTATTTGTTTTGACTCCGCCAAGGATAAGATTGTTTCCAATCCATACCCCGAAACACAGGCGAAGCCAGCTAGCTTCTTGCCATTCGCTCGCGCATTTCTAATTCCGGCGCCCACCGCGCAAACCGGCATTATCCCTGGTCTTAAAGGCTCTTCAGGAATGCCAGCAGGCGGTCGTTGGGTCGGTAACGGCCATTTCGCGTTTTGCTGGAAGTGGCCTTGGCAAGGGCCTTCTCCTTCATTGCCGTGCTGGCATGAAGATATTTTTTATGTGCTGCAGCACATACATTCCGCATTATCAGAGGCCTTTCAGAAAGGCCATCAATTGGTCGGGCGGTCTATAGCGTCGGGTGCGTCCATTGAAAGGCTCAGTTTGGGCAAGAGCTCTTTCTTTCAGTTCGAGGCTCGCCTGAAGATAAATCTGAGTCGTTTCCATACTTTCGTGTCCAAGCCACAATGCAATCACCGAACGATCAACACCGTGCTGGAGAAGATCCATTGCCGTGCTATGTCGGAGCACGTGCGGCGAAACGCGTTTGTTTTTCAAAGTGGGGCACCGCTGGCGTGCGGAGGCAACATGTTTAGCCAGAAGATATTGAATTCCATCTCGACTCAAAGCTTTGCCACGCGCATTGGGGAAGAGTGCATCCGCGGACTGACCATTCCGTTCGCGCAGCCAGACACGCAATGTCGTGACTGTTTCCTTCCGCAGGGGAATGCACCGGGCTTTGCGTCCCTTCCCGATGCAACGTACGTGAGCGCCAGTGTCGAGACTAACATCCTGACAACGCAGGCTGATTAGCTCCGATACCCGCATTCCTGTCTGTAGAGCTATCAGGAGCAATGTCCGATCTCGGCGGCCAGACCACGTCGCTTGATTCGGAGCAGACAGCAGTGCTTCTGCCTCGGCCCGTGTGAGAAAGTCCACAGGCTTCCTGGCGTAGCGTTTACTCTTGATCGCCAAGACACGTTGAGCTAGTGCGCCGAGAGCAGGTTCCTGGAGCGCCACGTAGTTAAAGAACGAGTGGATTGCCGCGAGGCGTACATTCCGACTGCGCGCACTGACCCCTCGATCTCTTTCCAAGTGATCAA
Source organism: Candidatus Acidiferrum sp. (assembly GCA_049516615.1). Taxonomy (GTDB): domain Bacteria; phylum Acidobacteriota; class Terriglobia; order Acidiferrales; family UBA7541; genus Acidiferrum. The sequence continues at coordinate 7,735 of JBEKSZ010000248.1, forward strand.
GGAAGCGACACACAAAGGACGCATCCAGTTCCTGCATGGTCAATGCAGTGGGCGGTTTTCTTAGTTGCCCGTGGGCGAAGGCGATCAGGAGACGGAAAGCGTCTCGATAATTGGCTATGGTGTGTGGACTGGCATTGCACTCGTTCATCAGTCGCTGCGTGAAATAGGCTTGAAGCAGTTCGGGAAAGGTGGACTGCGTTTTCATCATGCCACCTCCTTCGGTTGCAGCCTCAAGGTGGCAAGTTTCAACAGTTCGGGCACGGCTGAGAGATACCAGTATGTGTCCTTAACATGGCCGTGGCCGAGATAGGTGGTCAGGTCAGGCAGGTGGACGTCGACGTCAGTTTTGGTCCGATACCAATGAAGCATCGTCTGAATCGCGAAGCGATGACGCAAGTCATGCACGCGCGGACCACGCCGATCGCCGGGTTTCCGCAAGCCAATCTGACAAGACACCAGGCGGAACCACCGGCGCACTGTGTTGTGATATTGCCTTGTCCCTCTTTCCGAGACGAAGAAGCCAGAACTTAACGGCCGCGGAAAACGCCCGTCCCGGAGGTCGGCATACTTTTGCAACGCCTTTTGCGTTGATAGGTGAAGAGGCACCAATCTAGATTTGTTTCCTTTGGCTCGACGAACGATTACTAACCCTCGTTTGAGATCGACATCCTCACGATCCAGGCTCAGGGCTTCGCCTATGCGCATACCCGTGACTGCCAGGAATCCGAACATCGTGGCATAGGCCACTCCCTTAAACTTGTCGGCGGGATCGATCTGATGTGCCGTTTCGACCAACCTACAAACATCGTGAGCGATACGTGAAGCGCAGTGTTCAGGAATCGAGAGGCGGTATTCCCAAAGCCTGGCACCTGGCAGCGTGAGCTTGTTTCCAGCGATCGGGAAGCCAGGCGTCGATGTCGTTCGCCGGCCATGAAGGGAGATTCATCAGCAGTTGCATGAAATAGAGTTGCGGATCCATCTCGTGCCGGCGGCAGCTGCTGGTCAAGCTGGCCAGGATCGCGGCGGTCCGTCCGCCACGCGGGTTACCGACGAACAGCGAGTTCTTGCGGTTCAGAACCACACGCTTCATCTCCCGTTCACTTACATTGTTGTCGATGGGCACGGCGCCGTCGCTGGTGAACACCGTCAGCTCCTGCCATTGGCCGAGCGTGTAGTTCACTGCTTCTGCCATGGGATGCTTCGGCAGCAGCTGTTCTTTCCATGCCAGCAACTTCCCGCGCAGTTCCGCCAGCACCGCCACCGACTGCGTCTGCCGCAACGCGAGTCTCTCGGCCACGGAGATATCCTTGGCCTGTTTCTCCACTGCAAACAGCCGTCCGATCAAATCCACGGCTTCGCGGGCGATCTCCGGCGCGGTTTTCTCGGCCTCCACGAACTTCCTTCGCGCATGCGACCAACATCCGGCACGCGTAATGGCGTTGCCGGCCACCACTCCGTTGTAGCCTCCATAGGCATCCGCCAGAAGGACTTC
>JBEKSZ010000249.1:0-6633 GCA_049516615.1 Candidatus Acidiferrum sp.
GCCTTTTTTGCGCCTGCAACGTAATTATCCAAAAAAATAAAGCTGTCACGCCGCCATATCTCAGCGTGCTCAAACAAGAAATTCAGCGTGTCAGTGCCAACGTTTCTCGCGAGCGCGAAGTTGTACAGTTCCACTGGGGCGGCGGAACGCCCACCTATCTCACGCCGCCGCAAGTTGAAGAACTCTTCACCTACACGCGGCAATACTTCGTCTTTGCTCCCGACGCCGAAATCGGCATCGAAGTCGACCCGCGCGTTACTTCTCGCGAACATCTGGAGGTCCTCCGCAAGCTCGGCTTCAACCGCCTGAGCATGGGCGTGCAGGATTTTCATCCCGAAGTCCAGCAAGCCGTCAACCGTATCCAGCCCTTTGAGGCCACCCGTGATTTAATCCTCGTCGCCCGCGATCTGGGCTTCGACAGCATCAATGTGGACCTGATTTACGGTCTCCCGTACCAATCTCCGGAGCGTTTCGCCCACACCGTCGAGCAAATCATCTCCCTCTCGCCCGACCGCATCGCCCTGTTCAGCTATGCCCACGTCCCGTGGCTGAAAAAACAGCAAGGCTCTTTCGCCACCCGGCTCCCCGAAGGCCTGCAAAAGTTTGAGATTTTCCGCACCGGCCTCACCAAATTTCTCGACGCCGGTTACCTGTACATTGGCATGGACCACTTCGCCAAGCCCGGCGACGAACTCGCCATTGCCCAGCAAAACCGCACCCTGCACCGGAATTTTCAGGGCTACACCACCAAAGCCGGCGCGGACCTCTACGGCATGGGTGTCACCGCCATCAGCGGCATCCAGAACGCATACGCGCAAAATCATCGCGAGCTGCCCAACTGGCAAGCCGCCGTCGCGTCCCGCGGAATAGCTACCATGCGCGGCTATCGCCTCTCTGAAGACGACCGTCTCCGCCGCGCCGTGATCAGCCGCTTGCTGTGCCACACGCTGATCCTTAAAGACGAGATCTCACAAGAGTTTGGCGTCGACTTCGACACCTACTTCGCTGCTGACCTGCAGAAGCTCTCCGCCGCGCGCGAAGACGGCTTGCTCATCGAAACGCCCGCCGAGCTGCGGGCTACCTGGCTAGGGCGCATCTTCATCCGCAATTTAGCCATGGCCTTTGATCCCTACCTTGAAAAACAGCAACTCGATCCCAAACCGCTCTTCTCCAAAACGCTTTAAGACCGCCATGGGCCGAAACGGGTTCGCAAAATCGTGATGCCTCCCGCTCCTGCCACGCACTTTCCGGCCATCGTCATCGGCGCAGGTGTCTCAGGCCTGACCTGCGCCTACACCCTCCGCCAGCGCGGCGTTGACGCCCATCTGTTTGAATCCTCCGAGCGTGCCGGCGGAGTGATCCGCTCGCAGCGACGGGACGATTTTCTATTCGAATTAGGGCCGCAAAGCTTCTCTTTCACCGAATCCCTGCAAAAGCTTTCGCGCGACCTGCAGCTCAGCGCCGAAATACGTCCCGCGCCGGGGAAACTGCCACGTTATCTTTTGCTTGACGGCCAGCTCGTTGCCGCGCCCCTCAGCCCCCCGGCCTTCCTGGCCAGCCGGCTTTTCAGCGTTGGCACAAAATTCAGCGTCCTCCGCGACCTGCTCGGCAGGACCAGGCCGCCCGCGGCGACACCCGCTGGCGAGGAATCCATCGCCCATTTCATCCGCCGCAAGTTCAGCAACGAGCTTCTCGAGAAATTCGTCGGCCCGTTCATTTCCGGAATTTACGCCGGCGATCCGGAAAAGCTGAGCCTGCGCAGCACCTTCCCGACGCTGTACTCTGCGGAAAGCGCTCACGGCAGCATCCTTCGCGGCCTGCTCCGCGCCAAACGCCCGGCAACCGGCCCCCCGGCGCTCGCGACCTTCCAACACGGCAACCAAGCACTCACCGATGCTCTGGCCGCCAATCTCGGCTCCGCCCTGCACCTTGCAAGAGCAGCCGCGCGCATCCTGCTTTCGCCGTCCTGGGCTCCCGGCCGCTTCATCGTGGAATTTGGCGCGCCGAATGCCGCGATGCCGCCGCCCGACCCGCTCTACGCCGACCACGTCATCATCGCCGCCCCCGCTACCGTCGCGGCCCAGTTACTGGAAGCCCTTGATCCCTCGCTCGTTCCCCTGCTCGCTTCCATCGTCTACCCTCCCGTCTGCGTGGTTTCTCTCGGCTACCGCCGCTCCGCCGTCACCAACCCTCTCCACGGCTTCGGTTTTCTGGTACCCCGCAGCTCGAACCTTCGCATTCTCGGCTGTGTCTGGAATTCTTCGTTGTTCCCGGGCCGCGCACGCGAGGGCGCGGTGTTGCTCACCGGCTTTGTAGGTGGCGCGTTCGACCCCGCTGCCGCGAACATGTCCCCGCAAGATCTCCAAACCATCGTGCACCAGGAGCTCCGCCGCATCCTCGACATCAACGAAGCCCCCATCATCTCCAACACCCAGATTTGGCCCCACGCCATCCCGCAGTACGATCTCGGCCACCCTCGCCGGACGCAACTCCTCGCCCAAAAACTGGCCGCCTTCCCCGGCCTGGCCCTGGCGGGAAATTATTTCGACGGTCCGGCGGCCGGCGCCGTAATCGACCGTGCCCGCAAAATCGCCGACCGTGTCGTCGACGGCCCCCCGTCTTAGGCGCAGCGGTCGCGCGTTGCGAGGCACATCTCTCGCGGAAGTCTCATCCATTGTTTGCCTTATTTCGTATTTGTAGTTGCAGGCTTACCGCGCGGCAGGAGAAACTATCACCCTATACCTGTGTTCTTAGCCGCCCTATCACCAAAGCCCGACGACGGAGACGCGGCCGACGCCACTCTTGTCCGGCAGCTTTTGCAGAGGGATATGCGCGCCTTTGAACGACTCTACGACCGCTATGGCCGCCTCGTTTACGGACTGGTATTCCGCATTGTCCAGCAGGCCGGCACGGCTGAAGAAATCGTTCAAGACGTCTTCCTGCAGCTCTGGCGCAACGCCGCACGGTACGATGCTCTGCGTGGCCCCTTCCTGCCCTGGCTCTTGACCATGGCCCGCAACCGCGCGCTCGATAATTTGCGTCTCAAAAGCGAACGCCAGCGTCGTCGCGAAGATCAGACCGAGGAGCTGCCCAGCATCTGCGCCGTTCCCCAATTTGAAAAGGAGCTCGACCAAAAGCGCCGCGCCTCGCGCATTCGCGAACTTCTCACCAGCCTCCAGCCGCAACAAAAGCGCGCCATCGAGCTGGCCTATTTCGAAGGTTTGACCCACACCGAGATTGCCGACACGCTGCAAGAGCCGCTCGGCACGGTCAAAAGTTGGATTAGAAACGGTCTACTGCGCTTGAGAGAAGGACTGCAAGCAACTACGTGAGCACCAGCGACCAATTCGGCGAACTGCTCGAAGCCTACGCGCTTGGCGCCCTTGACGCCCCCGAGCGCAGCGCGCTCGAGGCGCACCTGGCCACCAAGTGCCCGGAGTGCACTACCGCACTCGCCGAAGCCCGCTGGCTCGTCAGTCAACTCGCCTACAGCGCGCCCGAAGCCGCCCCCAGCGCCTTGCTGCGCGGCCGCCTGATGAAAATCGTCGGCGAAGAAGCTGCGAGCAAGGAAGCCACGCAGAAATATTCCATCCGCTCCACGCAGACTCCCCTTCGCACTTTTAAACCCACTGTCCCCTACTGGATGTGGGCCGCAGTCGCCGCTCTGCTGGTCGTTGCCCTCTATTCGACCTGGGACGCCCGCAGGCTTTCCGACGAAATGCGTGACATCAACGCTCGCGCCATGGCCGAACTGAACAGCCGCGAAAAAATCGAAGAAGAACTGGGCGCCGTGCGCCGCGAAGCCGTCATCCTGGCCGACCCGGCCTCGGTAAAGATCGCGCTGGCCACCGGCGAAGCAAACGCCAGACCGCTCCAAGCCGCCTGGCACGCCCAGCTGGGCATTGTCGTCAGTGGCCAGAAAATCCCCCCGCCGCCCGGGCAACGGGTCCTGCAACTCTGGCTAATCCCCAAGGCCGCCGGCGCCAAGCCACTGCCCTCCCAGGTCGTGCGTCCCGACGAAAACGGCAACTTCGTCCTGTTGGTCTCCAATCCTCCCGAACTCATGGCCGATACCAAAGCCCTGGCCGTAACCGAAGAACCCGCCGGCGGCAGCCCACAACCGACCACCACTCCAAAGTGGGTCGGGGGCGTGGTGCTTTCCGATACCAAAGACTGACGATTTCGATCGCCCGGCTGCCTGCGGAAACAGGAGCAAGCGATGAGCTTCTCCCGCACCGCCGAGCCTGAAAAATTCGTGAGCGCCAGAGTGGAATCTTCTCGCGACAACTCCGCAAGCGAAGTCGCCAGAGGAGCCCTCGGCGGCCTCGAAGAAAAGAGGCTCGCGACATCCCCGCCGCCCTGCAGGGCCGCCAGCCCGGGTGATTCCGCGAAGGCGCCTACTTCTTGTTTCTCGCCCGCAACGCCAGGCGCAATTTTCTTCTCTGCGCCGCCTCGGCAAATCGTTTCTTTTCCTCCGCCGTTTTGACAATCAGCGGCCGCACCGGCATCGGCAAGCGCGTCTTCTCGTCGATGGCAACAAAGGTCACAAACGCCGAGGTGGTATGCTTTCTTTCGCCCGTCAGCACATTTTCAGAAAAAACCTCCACCCCGATTTCCATGGAGGTCGTAAACGCGCGGTTCACCTGCGACTTCAAAATCACGATCTCCCCTAAATTCACGGCGTTCCGGAAATCGATCGAATCGACCGAGGCGGTCACCACATAACTATTCGAGTGCCGGCAAGCTGCCATGGCCGCCGCAATATCCACCAAATGCATCACATGCCCGCCCAGCAACTTTCCAAGAGCGTTGGTCTGCGCCGGCAACACCACCTCGGACATTTCCGACCGCGAAGCGCGGACGAGTTTCCCAGGAAGCGTCGCCGCCTGAGTGTCTTTTCTCTTCCCTGCATTCTTGGTTGCCATCCCTTTGCTCATCCCCCTTGTGTTTACCGAGCCCCGGCGCGAATCCCTTGCTTCCGGGGGGCCTGCGTTAGCCCTCTGCGCCGCTCCGCTTTCTCGTGCTGTATAATACAAGGCAGCCCATGGCCGACCAAAAGAAAACCCGCCGCCAGCTCCTAGAGGAATTTCTCGCTAAAAAACCGGGCGACCCGTTCTCTCTCTACGGCCTGGCATTAGAGTGCTCTAAGACCGGCGACATCTCCGCCGCGGATACCCACTTCCGGACCTTGAACGATCAACACCCCGATTACATCCCCGCCTATCTCATGTACGCGCAAATGCTGGCCCGCGAATCGCGCTCCGTTGACGCCCAACAGGTGCTAAGCAAGGGCATCGGCGAAGCCGCCAAAAAAGGCGACGCCCACGCCCGTTCCGAAATGGAAGCGCTGCTTTCCGAACTATAACGGACGGCAAACACGCTTTCTCTCCATCTGCTATCATTCCCTTGATACATGCGGCCAGATCGCATTCCGCTATTTCCCCTGAACGTCGTTCTTCTTCCCGGCGCCGCCCTTCCCTTGCACATTTTCGAGCCGCGCTATCGCGCGATGATCAAAGTCTGCCTTGAACAAAAATCGGAGTTCGGCATACTCTTGTCTCTCCCGAAAGGTTTAGCGCGCATGGGCTGCACCGCGCGAATCCTAGAAGTTCTCAACCGCCAGGACGATGGCAGCATGGACATTCTAACGATTGGCCGCGCCCCGTTTCGCGTTCTGCAGCTCATCACCGAAGCTGCGCTTCTTGAAGGCCACGTCGAATATCTCGAAGACCGCGACTGCAAGGCCAGCCCGGCCATGCACGAAGAACTCGTCGAGCTGTACGAAACCTGCCACACCCTAGTCTTCGGCGATTACCCCAAAAACCTCCATGCCGAAGCCGGGCTAAAGCCGTCCTACGTCATTGCCGGCACTCTGCCCCTCGAACTCGGCTGGAAGCAGCAGATTTTGGAATCGCGTAGCGAAGCCGACCGGCAGGCTCGCCTCGTTGCGTACCTTCGCGACCTGGCTCCGCATCTGGAAAAAGCCGCCTCCATTCGCCAGCGCGCCGCCGGACAGGGTCACGGCTTGAACTGACGGCGCATCCAAGAAGGTGCGGAGCGCCGCGATTTGCGCTTCCTGGGGGGCGCAGCTCCATCCTCTGGAACGGTAGGCTGCTTGACGTGGTTTGTCCCTGCGCACGGCTCGCCTTTTAGTGGATTTTGCAAGAACGGAACTGCTGTAAATTGTTAGCGCTGGAATTACCAGCGCGGAACAGGGCCCGAACAACATGAGCACGGCAACGACTTCACCCTTGCATCCCAAACCGCAAAGCCTCGGCGAACTGAAGGGCATCCCTGATTTCGACGCGCGCACCGCCTCGTGCTCCGTCAAGAATGAGATCCGTCGCAATCTCCTGCGCGCCATCGAGAAGGGCCAGCCGCTCTTTCCGGGCGTGCACGGTTACGAAGACACGGTCGTCCCGCAGATCGTCAACGCCCTCTTGTCCCGCCACAATTTCATTTTGCTCGGCTTGCGCGGCCAAGCCAAAAGCCGCATCCTGCGCGGCCTGATCAACCTGCTCGACGCCGAAGTTCCCGTGGTGGCCGGCTGCGAAATCAACGACGATCCGCTAAAACCCATCTGCCGCGGCTGCCGCGAGCGCATTGCTGCCGAAGGCGATCGCACTCCCATCT
>JBEKSZ010000250.1:0-6579 GCA_049516615.1 Candidatus Acidiferrum sp.
AGGAGTCGTCGCACTTTATCCTCTCGCGGAGCATAAAGAAACACCCGCAGCGCGTCCGTACGGTTCCTGAGAAACTGTTGCGACCCGCGGCCCACGATGACGGAGTTCCCGGTTTTGGCCGCGTCCAGAACCACCTGTTGCGTGAATTTCAGAATACACTCGCTGTCCACCACCTTAAGCTTATGGGCATTAAGACTTCCCTCGTAGCTCCCGCGGAGGAAAGATTTGAAAAGCCGGTAGTACAGCGGGTCGGTACGCTCCTCGCGAACTTCGACAACCGCCTTGGGACAGTCGGCCAGCCTGGCGATCTCCTCCGTCAACAAATGATCCCAAAGTTTCCAGCCCAGTTGAGTCGCGAGCAGTTGCGCAATTTCGCCGCCGCCGCTTCCATACTCTCGTTCAATCGTAACGATTTTGATCATCGAAGTCCCCAGCTTGAACCCAAGTAACTGCCCTCGCGCCTGTTGAAGACCCGCGCGCTCATTCCGCGATCACCTGCCCCCCGCCCGGCTCATTCCTACCCAACGCGAAAGCAAGAAAGAACATTATCCCCCCGGCCACCGCGAGCACCATAAAAGTATCCACATACGCCAAGGTCGCCGCCTGAGCCTGCACCACTTCGTAAATTCTTGCCAGGGCTCCGGCTTGCGCGTCGGGCGCGCTGCTACTCACCCCTGAATGCAGCAACAGCTTTTGCAAGCCATTCATGGAGTTCTGAAAGTTGGGATTGTCAAGCCGCGCATTCTGCACCAGCCGGAACTGGTGAAACTGCGAACGCCGCGCGATTATGGTGGTCACCATGGAAGTGCCCACGCTGCTCCCGATGTTGCGCATGAAATTTACGATGCCCGCGACGGAATTGTTCTTGTCCGGTGGTATCCCCACATACGCCACCAGGGTAATGGGCACGAATAAAAACCCTAATCCAATCACCTGCTCGATCCGCAGCCAAGTCGCGGCTTTGAAACTGAGCAGCAGATCGATGCGCTGCGTCGAGTAATACATCGCAATGCACAGAAACAGCCATCCCGTGGCAATCAGGTAGCGCGCCTGAACTTTTGTCGTGAGTTGTCCCACGAGCGGCATTTCAAAAAGTAAAATCAGCCCTCCAGCGGAAAGCGCCAGACCAGCCAATTGCGACGTGTAGCCAAGCAAGGTTTGCAGAAATTGCGGCATCAGCACCAGGCTGCTGAACAGCATGACCCCGAGCATGAAGATCATCAAATTCGCACCGGCAAAATTAAAGCTCTTGAACATCCGTACGTCCACGATGGGCGCCTTCTGGAACCATTCCCAGATCACCAGCGAGATCAGGCAAACCACGGATATGACCACCAGCGTGGTGATGAAGCGCGAGCCAAACCAGTCGTCCTCCTGGCCTTTATCGAGCAGGATCTGCAACGCACCAATCCCCAACGCCAGCAGCGCAATGCCGATATAGTCCAGTTTTACCCCAGCCGCCTTGATCTTGGCCAGATACGGCGGGTCTTCAACGAATCGCCGCACCAGAAGCCAGGTGGCGACGCCGACCGGTATGTTAATGAAGAATATCCAGCGCCACGAATAGTTAAAGGTGATCCAGCCCCCCAGCGTTGGTCCGATCGTGGGGGCCATGATGGCCGTGATGCCGTATAAGGCGAACGCCAACCCGCGCTTCTCCGGGGGAAACGTATCCGCCAGGATGGCCTGAGCCATGGGCTGCAATCCACCGCCTCCGGCTCCCTGCAGCACCCGGAAAAACAGCAGCATCCCGAGACTGGGCGCGAACCCGCAGAGCAGCGAGCTGACCGTGAATATGGTCAGACAGATCGAGAAAAAACGCTTCCGCCCGAGCGCTCCGGCGAGCCAGCCGCTGATTGGAAGAATGATGGCGTTGGAAACCAGGTAGGAGGTCAGCACCCAAGTGCTTTGATCGATGCTTGCTCCCAGGCTGCCCGCTATATACGGCAGCGCCACGTTGGCTATGCTGGTGTCCAGCACCTCCATGAACGCCGCCAGCGCCACCACCGACGCGATCAGCCACGGATTGTACTTCGGCCGCCAGACTTGCTGTTCAACCGGTAGCGCCGGGCTGCTCATTGCAAATACACATCCGGCACAACGTTCATGCCCGGCCGCAAATCGCGACCTTTGTTCTCCCCCGGTTCCAGAACGATCTTCACCGGTATGCGTTGCACGATCTTCACGTAGTTTCCGGTGGCGTTCTCGGGCGGCAGCAGGCTGAACAGCGGGCCGGTAGCACCGCCAATGCTGTCTACGTGTCCCTTGAGCGTTTTCCCACTCGAATCGATATGCACTTCGGCTCTCTGCCCCACCTTCATGTGCCGTAACTGCGTCTCTTTGAAGTTCGCGGTGACCCACACCTCGTCGAGGGGCACGACCGTGAGCAGTTGTTGCCCGGCTTGAACGTTGAGACCCACAACTACCGTTTTGTTCACTTCACCTGTAACCGGCGCGAAGATCTTGGTGTACTGCAGGTTCAGCTGAGCTTGCTCAAGCAACGCTCGCTTTTCTTCGACGTCGGCAATCGCCGCCCGCGCCCGCGCCCTCGTCGAGGACACCTGCTGCGGCCCGGTCTCCGCGTACTGGTGATTGGCTGTGGCTTGCGTTAGCCGGCTGTCCGCCTGTTTGACGAACTGTTCGGCGGCCGCTTCGTTGTCGTGCGCCGCGGCCACTGCCGCGGTGCTCGATTTCGCCGCGGCCAGCGCCTGGTCGTAAATCTGCGCGGCCACTTCCTTCTTGTCCACCAGCAACTTGTAGCGCACCAGATCGTCCTGCACCTTTACGTCGTTGGCCTCCGCCTGCACCACTTGGGCGTGCGCGGCGCTCAGCTGTTTCTGGGCCGCGGCGATTCCGGCGTTGGCGTTGGAAATATCCGACGCCGTCGAGTCCAGCTGGCTCGTAGTATTTACCGAGGTGATCGGAACCGTGATGTTCAGCGACTGCGCTGTGGCCTCCGCGCTGTCCAGGTTGGCCTGCGCCTGGGCCACCGCCACCTCGTAATCTTTCGGATCGATCTCCACGAGCAGAGTGCCCTTTTCCACCCACTGGTTGTCGTCCACATTGACCTTAATCACATAACCTGAAATGCGCGCGCTCACGGGATAGAGGTGCAAATCCGCTTGGGCATCGTCGGTCGATTCGTAACTGCTCAGGTAGCGCCATAAAAACACGCCGCCAATCACCACCACCAACACCACTGCCACAATCAAAATCCTCTTGCGGCGTTTCGCCGGCGTGTTGTACTTGCGCCAGCTCTGCTCGGAGTCCCGGATCGCAGGTTCGTCAACGGGGCTTGCTGGCGTTGCGGTACTTGCGCCTGCCGCTGGACGGGTTGGGTTCTCTTCGGCCATGTTCATTTTTCCTTAAAGTATTCCTTGACGCCCTTTTCCGCGATACCCAGGGCGCGCGCCAGGGAAATCTTTGCAAAATTAAAACTGTAAAGACTCGAGATGTACTGTTCGTGCGCGCTCGCTACCGCTTCCTGCGATTGCACCACCTCGACCGTGTCGGTCACGCCCGCCTTGAAGCGATCGCGCGACTGCACCAGCGTCTCTTCCGCCAAATCGATGTTGCTGCGCGCCACTTTCACCAGTTCCGCGGACGACTCCAGATTGAGCAGCGCCGCGCGCACGTCGGAATCAATCTGCGACCGCAAATTGTCCAGCCGTTCGCGCGCTTGCTCGAGCCGCGCGTCCGCCACCTGAATATCGCCGTGTACTCGCCCGCCGAGAAAAATCGGAATGGACAGCGTGCCTTTCACATCAAACACCGTGGTGGCCGTTGAAGGGTGGCTGGCACCCCTTCCGAGGTCCGCGTCAAAGGACAACGACGGAAAGTATCCGGCCACCGCCGCTTTGCGCGAAAATTGCGCCGCCTTCACATCCGCGGAGGCCGCCTGATAGTCCGAACGCGCCGCAAACGCCCGGCTTAGCGCGTCCTCCACCGTGATTCCATCAAAGGGTTGGTACGGCGACTTGTCTGTGAGCTCAAACTCTTGCCCGGGCGCCAGCCCGATAACCCGCGCCACCGTCAATTTCTGTACGGCAAGATTATTTTTCGCCTGGATCAGCTGTTGCTGCCGCGTCTGTAGCTCCACTTTCGCTCGCAACCCATCGATCTCCGGGGAGGTCCCGGCATTCACCTGGTCACTGGCTTGGTCGTACAGCGCCTGTGCCGTATCCACCTGCGCCTGCGCCGTCTCGATACGTGCCAGGTCCGCAATGGCCTGCAGGTACGTATAGCCCACCGCCAGCACCACCAGGTCTCGCGCGTCTTTGAAGGTATACTCCGCCGATTTCACGCCCTCGGAAGCCGCCCGCGTCGCGTTGATCGATTTCCAGTCGAAAAGCTTCTGCGAGACTGCCGCCCGCGCATCGAAATAGGAGAACGGCCCCACCGCCGGCGGAACTTTGAGTCCGCTGATACTCGTAAAGCCCAATTCCGAAAGGTTAATTTTGGAGTCCGCCACGTAGGGCGACGCCGTCACCTGCGGCAGCAACGCGCTTAACTGTTCCCAGCGTTGCCCCCGCGCCGAGCGAATATCCGCACTGGAGAGCAGCGCCCCAAGATTCTGCTTCAATCCGCGGTCGATCGCGTCCGTCAGCGAGAGCGGCAGCACTCCCGGTACCAGCTTGCCGGAAACGCTGCCCGCGAACGGGCTTACACCCTGGGTTCCGGGAATTGACTGGCCAGGGGCACCTGCTCCCGGTTGCTCGCTTTGCGCCCGGGTTCTAACCGCTCCGCACAACAGGACGCCCGCGAGTAGGAAGGCGCAGCTGGTCCCATACCTGAGCCTCAAGAAAACCTCCTTGGCCCAAATCTTCGCCGCAACGACGTCATGCGTGGCATATCCTAATTCTGCTGCTGGCTCCGTGCAACTGCTATCACCATGGCGCTCTCGGATGCTTTGTTGAAGAATTAAGACACCAACTTTTTATTTTCCTGCATCGAACGGTGGTGCCTTGACTTATCCCCGCACCGGGATTAAAAGTTAGGGGCACGTGGGTTGAATTACATCCGAACGGGCCGAGGGAGCTCTATGCCAACTACGCGTCGCGACTTCCTGAAACTCACCGCTGTTGGAGGAGCCGCGGCAGCCGTTTTCGGATTCGACGTGCGGCCGGCCTATGCCGAACTCAAGACCCTGAAGATCGGACGCGCCAATGAAACGCGCTCCACGTGTCCCTACTGCGCCGTGGGCTGCGGCACCATTATTTACACCATCGGTGATGGCGCCAAGAACGTCACCGCGCAGGTGGTGCACGTCGAGGGCGATCCCGATCATCCTACGAACCGCGGCACGCTCTGTCCCAAAGGTTCTTCCCTCGCGCAAGACATCCTGAACGATCGCCGCCTCCTCAAGCCCCAGGTGCGCCGCCCGGGCGGTTCGCAGTGGGAAGATATATCGTGGGACGATGCGCTCAATGAGATTGCCGCGCGCATCAAGAAGACCCGCGACGACACCTTTATCGAGAAGGACGCCGCCGGCCACACAGTGAATCGCACCGAAGCGATTTCCTGGATCGGGGGTTGCACCGACACCAACGAATTCAACTACCTGGTGGTGAAAGCCATGCGCGGCCTGGGGGTCGTGCACCTGGAAAATCAGGCCAGAGTTTGACACGGCCCCACGGTCTCAAGTTTGGGACCAACGTTTGGCCGGGGCGCGATGACGAACGGTTGGGTGGATATCAAGAACACCGACATGATGCTGATCATGGGCGGGAATCCAGCCGAGAATCACCCCTGCGGCTTCAAGTGGGCCATTGAAGCCAAACGCGATCGCAACGCCAAGATAATTTCCGTGGATCCGCGTTTTACGCGCACCTCCTCGGTCGCCGACCTTTTCTGCCAAATTCGCGCCGGCTCGGACATCGCCTTCCTCGGTGGCGTCATCAACTACGCCATCGAGAACAATCGCATCGCCCACGAATACCTCGTCAATTTCACCAACGCCGCTTTTCTCGTGAAGCCGGACTTTAAGCTTCCGGCCGATACCGATGGCGTTTTTTCCGGGTTCGACGCCGAAAAGATGAGTTACGACCGCTCCACCTGGAATTATTCCGGCAGCGGAGGCAAACCCCAGCCGAACACTCCGGGCATGACTACCGGACAAAACCACGCCGCCCCTCCTCTTCCGCCCATGCCGGAAAACGTCGACTACGATTTGACGCTGCAGAATCCCAACTGCGTCTTTCAGCTTCTCAAAAAACACTATTCGCGCTACACCCCGGAAATCGTCGAGCGTATTACCGGCATCCCCAAAGCGCAATTTGTAAAAGCCGCCGACACGTTCACCTCCATCCGCACCAACGGCGATATGAAGCAAGTCGCCACCGTCATTTACGCCGTGGGATGGACGCAACACAGCTTCGGCACGCAAATCATTCGCACCGCCGCAATGCTGCAATTGCTTCTTGGCAATATCGGGCGCGCCGGCGGGGGGGTTAACGCCCTTCGCGGGCACTCAAACATTCAGGGCGCCACCGATATGGCTGGCCTGTATGACACCTTGCCCGGCTATTTGAAAGTCCCCACGCCCGAGGACGCTACCTTCGACGCCTGGATGAAGCGGAC
>JBEKSZ010000251.1:0-6523 GCA_049516615.1 Candidatus Acidiferrum sp.
GAGGCCTCCGGCAGTACTCTGTGGAAAACATTGTGGAAAGCATAGATACGGCCCACGAGAGCCTTTGGGTGACGCCCAGCAGGGCGGCACTCCGCTCCGCACTGGATGTCGGTAAGTAACTGACAATAATATACTTAATGACAGTCATCGTCGTTTTGCGGGGATTTATCAACGTTTTGTTACCAACATTCCAGTTTTCACATTTGCACAGATAGGGACACCGGCGCTCGGTGGGCCGGACGAAATTGCGTCGTCGCCCCGAAATCCTTTGTTTAGAGGTGAGTACCTAGCTCCGACCTGGCACGTATGCTGACTTTTGGACGCGGGAGGCGTTGACGCATCCTAGTGCGAAGTCTATAGTGGCTTGGCGGTGCTTTTTTCGTACTCGCAGACGGCCCACTCCCACCGTCCGGCGCTCCATGAACCTTCCCAACGCATTGACGCTGCTTCGGATATTCTTCGTTCCCGTATTGATTGTGGTGCTGCTGACGCGCAGTCCAAATATCGAAATGCTGGGCTTCACGATGCACTTCGAATTTTGGGGCGTGCTGATCCTGCTCACGGCAGCAGCCACCGATTGGCTGGACGGCTTTCTGGCGCGGCGGCGTTCGGAAGTGACCACTCTCGGAATTCTGCTCGATCCCATCGCCGACAAGCTGCTCATCTCGGCGGCGTTTGTATCGCTCGTCGATATGCACCTCGTGCCCGGCTGGATGGTGGTGATCATTATCGGGCGCGAATTCACCGTGCTCGGACTGCGGAATATCGCTTCGGCGGAAGGTTTTACCATCGAAGCGTCCGTGCTTGGCAAAACCAAGATGGTTTTGCAGGTTTGCGCTGTGGCGGTGCTGATCGCTGGAGCGCGGCATCCTTCGTTGCGGCTGATTTCGGGGATTCTGCTGTGGCTGGTGGTCGCCAGCGCGCTGGTTTCCGCAGCGCAATACTTCCTGCGCTTCTGGGCCAAGGTGGACGACCGCATCAAGCAGCGCCGCAAGCTGCGCATGCTCGAAGCGCGCAAGAATCCTCAAGATGCCATTCCGCTCTAACCTGGCTGCGCTTGTTGGCGGAAAAAAGAACCCGCCAGAAAATGCCTGGCGGGCGTAATTACATTGTACGCCTCGGAGTTACTCGATCTCCGCGTAATCCCCGGCGTAAATCTCGGCGCTGCTGAAGGTCAGCAGCACGGTAGCGGCGTTGCGACTGACATTCAGCACGATTCCTTCGCCCAGCAGTTCCCGCGGCAGGTCCTTCCACGAGTACTTGATTGGTGTACTCCCGAAACCAAGGAGCATGTATTGGTAGCCCGCGGTCTGCGGCGTTACTTCGCCTGGTTCGCCTTGGCGACGGAAAGCCCGCACGTAATCGCCGACTTTGAGGCCCTGTGCCGAACCCAAATTGACGTATACCGTGGTGCCTTGTCCAAACGAATCGCTAAAGTCAAAACCCAATACGATGGTCCCAACCGGTTTACCGCTGACCGGGGCAAAATGGTCAAACGTCGCGGCATCCTTGTACGGAGGCGCGGGACGCTCGACATAGGGACGAAGAATGTCTCCACGTTGCATGTAGTCGCACGAGAAAATAACTTCGGCAACGGAAACTTTCGGTTCCACCTTGACGACCCGGACCTGCCCGCTGTCGCGGTAGGACACGCCCATGGCTTTCATGAGTTTTGTCTGCCATTTGAACCAGTTTACGTTGTCGGTGAGATAGTCTTTTTCGTGACGCACCACCATGAAGCGGTCTCCGACGCGCACGCCCTGGTCCTGGCCGCGGTTGACAAATACATAGTCTCCGCGTGAAAACACCACTTTATATTCGGACTGTTCGCCGGAGATCAAACGGATGTCTTCCGGAATCTTTTGATCGGAGACGAAACCGCTGCAGTTGGCCGCAGAATAACCGGGTTGCGCCGAGAGCGTTCCGGACGGCTGCGGATCCTGCGCCGCGGCCGCGCTCGCGAAAAGCAACAGCGGGAGGGCAAGAACTGTTAAGTTAGCTCGCATAGACAAAACTCCTTCAGAAGTACCCCAAGGGCCGTGCGGAGACCGTGCTTAGCGAAATTAGCAGGGGTGAGGAAAGGCGTCAACGAAATGGCAAGGCCCGCTTTACACATTTGATACTGCGGCATAAGACTTTTGTCTTTAACGAGATGCGAGGAGCGCAACGGCAATGAAAGGCCGGGGTAAGAGCTGCAGAGGTCAGAAGGGATTGCCGCGCCTCTGCGCCGTGGTGGCTGCCGCCGACGCCGGGACGATGCGCCGACAGGTGCGCTTGGCGCTGGCCGAAACGCCCACTGCCGAACTGCGCCTCGATTGGTTGCGGACCGATGGCGAGCGGGAGCGGTTTCTGCGCTGGCTGGGCAGGCAAAAATTCCCGGGCGCGGCGTTCATTGCTACCTGCCGGCGCGTTGCGGGCGGCGGGCGGTTCGCCGGTAATGTGCAGGACGAGCTTCACTGGCTGGCGCGTGCGAGCGAGGCGGGCTGCGTGTGGTGCGACCTCGAACTGGAAAGCGTGCGGGAGTTGACCGGACGCTCGCTGGCGGCGGCGCGCAAGGCCGGTGTGCCGCGCCGCGTGCTTTTGTCAGTGCATGATTTTGCACGCACACCGGTCTTGCCGCGCTCGCTGGACGCTGCGCCCTATGGCGACGCTGACGGCGTGAAGATCGCCGCGCACGCCAAGCGGCTCGGCGACGGATTGCGTCTCTTGCGCTATCTGCGCTCCGCGGGAAGGTCGCGGAAGGTCGTGGCCGTGCCGATGGGAGAAGTGGGGCTGCCGCTGCGCCTGCTGGCGCTGCGCGAGGGCAGTGCGCTGGCTTATGCCCCGGTAGACGAGGCCACGGCGCCTGGCCAAGTCGCGCTATCCGCGATGAAGGGGCTTTATCGCGTGCACCAGCTCAATCGCGCAACCAAAGTCTTTGGCGTGATCGGGTCCCCGATCGGTCATTCGCTTTCGCCACTGATGCACAACACGGGATTCGCTGTGCGTGGGCTGAACGCTGTCTACTTGCCGTTTTTGGTCGATAAGCTTTCCGAGTTTCTGGCCGCAGTGCCGGAGATCGGGATCCGGGGATTCAGCGTCACACTGCCCCACAAGCAGGCCATCATGCAGCACTTGAAGACGTGCGATGCACTGGCTGCGGCGATAGGGGCGGTGAATACCGTCACCGTGGGCCGCAACGGTCTGCACGGATTCAACACCGATTACCTGGGCGTTCTGCGCGCACTAGAAACCCGGATGAAGCTGGCCAAAAGCCGGGTGCTGATTTTTGGCGCCGGTGGATCCGCGCGGGCCGCGGCGTTTGCTCTGGTGCGAGCCGGGGCGGCGGTGGTGATTTGCGCGCGGCGCGAAGCCCCAGCGCGGGAGCTGGCGCGCGCCTGCGGCGGCGAAGCGCTGCCCCGCCGCGCGTTGCTTAGCGAAGAATTCGACGCACTGCTGAATGCCACGCCCATCGGGATGCACCCCCACGCCGGTGTTTCGCCGCTTGTGCCGCGCGAGTTACACTGTCGGGTCGTAATGGATCTGATTTACCGGCCACAGAGGACGGAACTGTTGAAACTTGCCGCTCGCAAAGGAATCCTCGGAATTTCTGGAGTGGAGATGTTCGTCGCCCAGGGCGTGGCGCAGTGGGAAATGTGGACGGGCCAGACCGCGCCCGCGACGCAGATGCGTGCGGCGGTGCTTGGCGCACTGAAACAAGAAGCTTGCGCTTCCCCTCGCGAGGATTTTCCCCCGGCCCAAAAAACGCGGAGCCACGCGTGATCCAGCCGGACTTCGCCGCGTTTCAACGCCTCGCGAAACAGGGAAACCTGATTCCCGTCTACGACGTTTTCTCCGCGGATTTGCTCACGCCGGTGAGCGCGTATTTGCGCATCGCGCAGGGCGCACGTTATTCCTTTTTGCTGGAAAGCGTCGAAGGCGGAGAGAAAATCGCCCGCTATACCTTTGCAGGCGCCAATCCCGAAGAGGTATTCCGCTATGCGAGCGGCGCGTGCGTTCTGGAGAGTCGCGACCGGCTGATTTGGGAAGAGCGCGACCCGGTCGCGTTTTTGCGTGAACGCATGCAGCGCTTTCGCCCGGTACGCTTGCCGGGATTGCCGCCGCTGGTGGCCGGCGCGATCGGCTATTTTTCCTACGACATGGTCCGCCTCATCGAGCGCCTGCCCAAGCGCTTGAAAGACGACATCGGTTTGTACGATGCGCAGCTTATGTTTTACCACGGTATTCTGGCGTTCGATCACGTGCAGCACCGCTTGTGGGTGGTGCGCAACGTGTACACCGAGGGCAAAGGAAGCCTGCGCGACAAATACAACGCGACGGTAGCCGAGATTGCGCGCACCCGCAAATTGCTCGATGAACCAGCGCTTGCTGAGCGGGTGAAGCTGCAACCCATGCGCCGGAAAAGCGGGAAGACAAAAATCACATCCAACTTCCGCCCAGCGGAGTATTTTGCCGCGGTCCGCAAGGCCAAGGAGTATATCCGCGCCGGTGATATTTTTCAGGTAGTGGTCAGCCAGCGTTTTTCCGCTAAAACCTCCGCGACGCCATTTGAAATTTACCGGCAATTGCGCGCGGTAAATCCTTCGCCTTATCTTTTCTATCTGCAAATGAACGACGTGGCCGTCGTGGGCAGTTCGCCCGAGATGCTTGTGAAGGTGCAGGGGCGTGAAGTCTTTTATCGCCCCATCGCGGGCACGCTGCCGCGCGGAAAGGATGAAGGCGAGGACCTGCGCCTTGAAAAGGAGCTGCAGACCAGCGAAAAGGAACGCGCCGAACACATCATGCTGGTGGATTTGGGCCGCAACGACCTCGGCCGCGTGTGCGACTACGGGACCGTGCGAGTCGAGAAATTGATGAGCGTCGAGCGCTATTCCCACGTGATGCACCTGGTCTCCAGCCTGCGCGGGCGGTTGCGCGAGGATGTTGATTGTTTCGACGCGCTGATGGCCTGTTTCCCCGCGGGCACGGTTTCCGGAGCGCCCAAGGTTCGCGCCATGGAAATCATCGAAGAACTCGAGCGCACGCGCCGCGGAATCTACGCCGGCGGGGTGTTGTACCTGGATTTTGCCGGCAATCTCGATTCTTGCATCGCGCTGCGCACCATGGTCATCAAGAATGGAGTAGCCTATATTCAAGCGGGCGGCGGAATTGTTGCAGATTCCAGTCCGGCGGGAGAATATGAGGAG
Source organism: Candidatus Acidiferrum sp. (assembly GCA_049516615.1). Classification (GTDB taxonomy): domain Bacteria; phylum Acidobacteriota; class Terriglobia; order Acidiferrales; family UBA7541; genus Acidiferrum. The sequence goes on from JBEKSZ010000251.1 coordinate 5,187, forward strand.
AGCGTGAACAAAGCTGGCGCGTTGCGGAAGGCGCTCGAGTTGGCCGAAGAGGCCAAGTAAGAAGTAACAAAAGAAGCGATACGCGCCGGTGGAAGAGGGTTGCGGTGCTTTTGCTGCTGGACAACTACGATTCCTTTACCTACAACCTGGCGCAATATCTGGGCGAACTGGGCTGCGATGTGCAGGTGCATCGCAACGACAAAATTTCCGTAGAGGAAATTGAACGGCGCAAACCGGAGAAAATCGTGATTTCGCCGGGACCTTGCACCCCCCAGGACGCGGGAATTTCCGTGGAGCTGATCGAGCGGCTAGCCGGGAAATTTCCGATTCTGGGCGTTTGCCTGGGGCATCAAGCCATCGGCGCGGCCTTTGGCGGAAAAATTGTGCGCGCCCCGAAACTTTTTCATGGCAAAACCAGCGAGATTCGTCACGACGGAAAGGGCGTTTTTGCGGATCTGGATGATCCTTTTACCGCAACACGCTATCACTCCCTGATCGTCGAGAAAAAATCTCTGCCCAAGGAATTGACGATTACCGCCGAGACCGACGATGGCATCATCATGGGCCTACGGCATAAACAGCATAAAATTGAAGGCGTGCAGTTTCATCCCGAATCCGTACTCACTGAATCGGGCAAGCAATTATTGAGGAATTTCTTGAATCTGTAGACGCCTGGCAAGAAACGCTCCCGTGGTTGCCAGACCAGCGAGAAATCCGGCCTTTCCCGGCAGCGCGAATAACCCTTCCCATAGACGACCTACAGGCTGGCCAGGATGGCGGCGTAGATTTCTATACCGCGCCAGAGGTGGCCAAGGCGCAAATTCTCATCGGAGCTGTGCTGGTGATTGTCGTAGTTGACGATGGGTACGCCGATCCATGGAGTGCCTAGATTCTCAAAAATGTACATGGGCACGCTGCCGCCCAGCGTCGGCGCCAGCACAGCCTCGTTGTTGGTGGCGCCCTGCACCACGCGGATCAAGGCCTGGGAAATTGCCAGCTCCATCGAGGTGCGCGAGGCCCGGTAGTTAAAATCGCCCTTGGTCACTTTCGCCACGCGGTCGTGCCCCAGGCGTTGTTCCTGGGTTGGTTCTTCGCCGGTGATAAAAAAATCCTGCTTCCGGATGTATTCGAGGATTTGGCCGTACTTCGCATCCGGATCCTCGCCTTTCACCAGGCGCACATCGAGAGAAGCTTCGGCTTTTTCGGGAACGATATTTTGCGCCTGCTCGCCGACGTAGGCGCTGCGCAAACCGCGAATGTTCAGGGATGGTTGTTGCAACAATTCCACCAGCTTCTGTCCTCCCCCGTCTGGTTTGGCGATTTGCAGGTCGTGGGCG
>JBEKSZ010000252.1:0-6514 GCA_049516615.1 Candidatus Acidiferrum sp.
GTTCTGATCCTCGGCGAAACCGGAACTGGTAAAGAACTGATTGCTCGCGCACTCCATCGGCGATCGAACCGCGCGGCGAGAGCCTTCGTCCGCGTAAACTGCGCTGCCATTCCTCAATCGCTGATTGCGTCTGAACTTTTCGGGCACGAGAAAGGCGCATTCACGGGTGCCCTGCAGAGACGCATAGGAAGGTTTGAATCCGCCGACGGAGGGACACTTTTCCTCGATGAAGTCGGCGATCTCCCGATGGAGACGCAGATCGTCCTCCTGCGCGTGCTACAGGAGCGCGAGTTTGAACGAGTGGGGAGCAATCATCCGATCTCAGTGGACGTCAGGCTCATAGCGGCCACCAATAGGGATCTGACTGCTGCCGTTGCTGCCGGAACTTTCCGCCGGGATCTTTTCTACAGACTCAATGTTGTTCCAGTTCTTATTCCACCGCTCCGCGAGCGAGCCGCGGATATTCCACTGCTCATCGAATATTTCGTTGGGCGTTACGCCAAGGCCTCCGGCAAAACGATCCGACATATCGGTAAGCAAACGCTGGAGCGGTTAGCAGCCTACGACTGGCCCGGGAATATACGTGAATTGCAGAACATCGTGGAACGGGCAGTCATTCTCAGTGAAACGGACACCTTCTTCGTTGATGAGAGCTGGCTGAAACTCGAATCGGCAGACTCTCGGGAGCCGCGCGAAGCGATTTCGACGCTGTTAGATCGTGAAGTGGAGACAATCGAAGCTGCTCTCGCCGACTGCCATGGCCGCATTTCCGGACCTTCAGGCGCGGCTGCCAAACTCGGGATTCCGCGGACGACGCTCGAATCGAAAATCAAGCGCTTGGGGATTAGCAAGTACGGGCAGAAACACCAACCGTCCTAATTGGGCTACCATTTTGCGCTCTTCGAGTGCTCCTTCCATCAGGTCTTCTTGCGCTTCTTGCAGGGCAATTACTTCACAGACCGATAACTGGTGAACAGGTCGAGCAGACTTTGAGGCGCATTGTCGTCGAAGCACAGCGTGAGATTCCGTTCCGCCTCTGCAGCAGTGGACGCACTGCGAGGAAACGGATCCTTTTCAGGGGTCGCTTGATTTCTCTTCGTTCGCCAACCCTAGGCAGCCTTCCTTCCTAGAATTGCTTTGAGTCCGGCTCGCGCCGTCGCGGCGAGTCTTTCCGGACTGAGCTTTCGCCCCGCAGCGATGAGCGCGGCTTCCCGTACGGTGTCCTCGACCTTGCCGAAGAGCCTTTCCGGCGCTCCTTCCAGTTCTGCTACCCTTCGCGCACGAAGTTTCGCTGCAATGTCTTTTCGAAACAGTCCCTGCAATTCGTCCAGATGTTCCGAGAACAACTCGATCGTATCGTGCATGTACAGCAGATCCTTGGCCTTGTCCTTGTAATCGCGTTGCTCGTGGATGAGGATTTTTTGCGCGAGGAAGCTTGTTGGGTTGGCTATTTGCACTGTCCGTTTCGGTGACAGCGCATATCCGTTTTCTTCTCCTAGCTCGACCTTCCAGGGCGAGAGCAGCAGGATTTCTATGTAGCGAAGAAGCTGCGACGAAACCCCGCCCACTTCCTTCGTTGCCTTACGCTTCCCGTGCCGATTGTATTCGCTTCCTTCGAGTGGCGCGAGAAACTCCGCATAGAATCCGCCCTCTTTCCCGTAGTGGTAATGGGTAGCCGGTGGACGATCCTCTCCGATGAACTCTTCTTCGAAGCCGGCTTCCAGCAGGCGTTTCCGCAAGGTGGATTCTTCTTTTTTCAGTTTTGGCGGTACGGCGACATCGCCATCGAGTGTTGTTAGCGGAAGATAGTTGAGCTTTCTCGCACGGGGGTCGAGGCGATACAAACGATGCGCCCATCCCCCGACGAGAACGACCTCGCCGAGCCAGGGCTCAGTCGCAGCAATGAATTTTGAAAATGCTTCGAGTTCGGGATCCCGTTCGCTCATGGCTCGGATGACTCAAATGCGGAAGACAGGATTTTTCTCCAGATAAGATCCGCCTGTTCCTTACCTCGGGACGGATGCTGTCCGACATCGAGCCAGACTTGGAGAATATCACTCACCGGCACAGCGTCTTTCCGGACAACTCCACGAAAAACGCTCTCGCGGTTCCCTGGAATGCGCACAAAGAGGTCCGCTTCTTTTTCTTCGGCGTCCCCCGAAAGACCCAGTTCCTTCAGAACTTCCGCGTTCAAACGCTCCAGATAAAGATATGGTTTCACCCCGTGCACAAATCCGATGCCGAGCGCCTCGGCCGCTTCGAACAGCCCGAGGCACAAACGCGGTCGCGGCGACGAAAGCTGATCGGCGAGATTCGAAAAGGGCATCCGTCGGTCAGATTCGTAGGAACGAAGTGCGCTCCCGAGCGCCTTTTTGCCTCGGTGAAGCACCCAGCGCATCGGGATTTCCAGAACGCGTTGCTGGCTCGCCGCAACCCACCGGTTCATCAATTCTCTTAATCGAACTAGCCGCAATGCTCCCGGACCGGACTCGAGAAATCCTTCTTTCGAGAACTCCTCGACGAAACGAAATGCACTCATCACGGAAACACCAGCTGCCTCCGCCAGTTGTGATGGTCCCTGATAGCGGCCTCTCGGGGCTGCCAAATAGACATCGGGAATTCGAGGAGCGAGAAGGACCTTGAGCATCCATTGGTTCAAATCGGAAAAGAGGCGCGGCGCGCGCACTCTTGGCGGCCGGAGGTTGCTCTCTGGGCGTCTCGCCGAACTCAGCGACTCCAGCCCATGGCCTGCGAACAATCGAAGACCTTCAAGATCCAACACTCCAATGGCGACTTCCGGCGCCCGTTCTCGCACAAATTGCTTCGCTTCCTCGGCAACAGAATCCGAAATACGGTTTGCGCCCACGATCGCAACTGGGACCGGATGACCGGGGAGGACCCGGGAATAATGGACCGCTTCCAGTGCGGCCTGCGAGAGCAACGGAATCACCCGGTCCTTGCGTCCTTCCGAAGCCCGTTTTAGTTCGACGACTAATTTCTTTCCGTGCCCCGACACGAGAAAGTCAGGCGCAATATCTTTCTCGCGGGGCTCTTCGAGAACCTTCCAACCGTCCTCACGGAACAGGTTGGCCACGATTCGCCCGAATTGGGCCTCGTTGTCGACCGATGAATTTGGGTGATGGCCTGGCATCGGATTACCACGGCCATGGTAATTATCATGGCCACGTTATTTATCACGGCCATGATATATGTCTCGAGCCCAAGCGTCAACCTTGTTTATCGAACTACTGCCAATGGCACTCCCGAAGCTCCAACAGGATCATGACATCGTGAAAAGCATGACGTGCTAGTCGACAGCCTATTGATGCGATATCTTCTGAAGGACTGCGAAGAGTTCTAAAACTGATCCTCATTTGCAGCGGTTTTCCAAACCGCCGCGCAGCAGCGATGCTCAAGTTCAACGGTTCCCTAGACCGTTCTAACCTCAGACCGCTACCTCAATAAGGTAGCGATCTTCGAGAAGAATGAGCCAGTCGGACCCAAAAGGTGGAAAAGGGTTTGAACCGCCAAGACAGTTTTCGAGCGGGCGAACCTCTCGCAGTTTGGCGGCATAAACGGTTGAAACTGCAGGACTTGAAAAATGAAAACGGTTGTTCGCTATCTTGCTGAAAATTAACCTAATCCCTTTGCCAGCTGCAAGATAGCGACAATTTCCAACTTTTGGCTTTGCCTCATTTTTGGCCATTTTACGCCGTCTACTGCTACAAATCTGCTACACTCGGCCTATATATACTTATAGATATATAGTAGTGTAGCAGGATTTTGACGTCTCCAAGCGGAACCCACCGCAACGTGCTATTGAATCAACAAGATGTGTTGCTACGATATTTTCTATTTATTGGAGAAGTAACGGCAAAATTAGGCTTCACGTCTCGGTCGATGTGGAAGACTTCTTTCGGTAGGCGGCGGTTTGCTAATTTCCCTGCCCTGTTCGTACACACCACGTTTCATTTGTTTTGAATCACTTAGAGTGCGCTCAGTTGTACAGAAGCACCCCATTTGCGGAGTCTTGTGCACCAAGTGTGCACCAAATAGCCCTCCAAAAGAGAGCCCCGAGCAGTTCCACAACTGACTACTTCCGTGATAGCCCGTAATCCGTCCATGCTCGAAACTAAGCGAGGACATCACTTTCCGTAAACCGACTTCCGGAAGGGTCGTTGGGTCGTTGACAATTTGGTCGGGAAAGGGAAACGGCTACGAACGGTAGGCTATTGCTCCCAGCCCCCGCCCAGTGCTTGGTACAGCTGAACCACAGCCAATAATTCATCAAGCTGTGCCTGCGCGAGGCCAAGCTCTGTGGAGAAGGCGTTCGTTTCGTTGGTCAAGACTTCCAGATATCCCGTGGCACCACCGTTGTACCGCATGTGGGAAAGACGCGCCGCGTCTTCGGCGGATCGGAAGAGCAATTCTTGTTGTATGCGGAATTCCCGAGTTTTCCTGTAAGCCACCAGGCCATCTGAAACGCTGCGGAAGGCACCCTGAATCGATTGCTGGTAAGACAAAACTGCGGTTTGTTGGCGCGCTTCTGCGAGACGCACCTGGGAGCGAAGGCGGCCACCCGTAAAGATGGGCTGTGTCAGTGAAGCGCCGAAGCTCCATGCACCTGCTGGTCCGGTGAACAGGTTTGTCAACGCGGAACTTTGAAAGCCGCCAGCGCCGTTCAGAGAGATTTGGGGAAAATAATCGGCACGCGCCACGCCGATTTCCGCATTTGCCGCAACCAACTGCGCTTCCGCTTGTTGAATATCGGGGCGACGTTGGAGTAGGGAAGACGGAAGCCCCGGCGGAACCTCGGGAGGCTGGCGCTGCTCCGTGAGTGTTTGTCCCCTCGGTATATCCTCTGGATTCTGACCAAGCAGAATACTGAGAAAGTTTTCCTGTTGCTCTATCTGCTGTTCGAGAACTGGAATCTCCGCGCTTGCCGTAAAAACCAACTGCTCGGCTTGGCGCACGTCGAGCAATGACGTCGAACCTCCGTCCGCCAGGACTCGTGTAAGCCTTAGAGATTCTTGTCGCGAATTGAGCGTACGTTTTGAAATCTCTAGTTCCAGATCGAGCGCCCGCAACTGAAAGTAGGCGCTGGCAACATTGGCCACGAGCGTTGAAAGAACTTCCCGCCGTGCCCACTCACTCGCAACGAGATTCGCCCTCGCGGCTTCCGTTGCGCGACGATACTTTCCCCAGAAATCAAGTTCCCACGCTGCGGAAAGGTTCACCTGTCCAGTGCTGGTTTCAAACGCTGGAAGAAACTTGGATTGGGCGGTGCGGGTGTCGGAAATTCCGGCTCCCGTGCCTAGTGAGGGAAACTGATCGGCGCGTACGATCCCGAGTTGCGCTTGTGCTTCAAGAATGCGGGAAGCAGCGATCCGTGAATCGTAATTTTGAATGAGCGCCGTACGGATCAGCGTACGCAACTGCTCGTCTTGAAAGATGTCCCACCACTTTTGATCTCCAAACTCGGCGACTTGCGTTTGTGCGGCTTGCTCAGGGATAGTCCCTCGATACGAACCCGGAACCGCGACGGTGGGCCGCTTATAATTCGGACCCACCGTGCAACCCGAAGCCAGAAGAGTCGTGCTCAGCAGAAAAACAGAAAGCTTCATCTAGTCCGCCTCGGCGGGTGCGCTTTGAGGAGCACCGAGAACCTGGCGCTGTTTGCCGGCACCGGACCATTTCTCAACTAGAAAAAACATGGCCGGAATGAAGAAGATGCCAATGAGGCTCGCAGCTAGCATTCCCCCGATAACGGCTGTACCCATGATTTGGCGGGCTACGGCTCCCGCGCCGGTAGCTGTCCACAGCGGAACAGCGCCCAATATAAACGCGAACGATGTCATCAAGATCGGGCGAAGCCGCAGGCGCGCTCCTTCAATGGCCGCGTCGGACAGCGGCTTGCCCTTTTCGTATTGCTCCTTTGCAAATTCCACGATCAAAATCGCGTTCTTCGCCGCCAAACCAATCAGCATCACCAAGCCGATTTGCGAGTACACGTCGCTTTCGATTTGCACCATGTAGCTTGGCAGCAGCGCGGTGAGAACTGTGCGCCGCAACCATAGAATGAAAAACGCTCCAAAAATCGCGACCGGAGTGCTGAGAAGCACGCTGAAGGGAAGAGACCAGCTTTCGTACAACCCCGCGAGGATTAAGAACACAAATAGCAGAGAGAATCCGAAAATTGCCGCCGCAGGAATACCTTCCTGTGCTTTCTTTTCTTGAAAGGACATGCCGAGGTAGTCAAAACCCATTTGACGCGGCATCGTTTTCCGGAAAACGTCTTCAAGAGCTTTCATCGCCTGCTCGGCGCTGTAGCCTGGAGCGGCGGCACCATTGATTTGTGCGGCGCGATATTCGTTGAATCGCATTGTGAATTCGGGGCCATCACGAGGCTCAAAACGCGTGATTGAAGCGAGGGGCACCATTCCGCCCTTGTCATTTCGTACGTAAAACTGGCCGACGTTTTCTGGACGCGTGCGATAGTCGCCTTCAGCCTCGA
>JBEKSZ010000253.1:0-6880 GCA_049516615.1 Candidatus Acidiferrum sp.
GATCCACCATATCCGTCAACGTCAATTCCGAACACGTGATGTTTGAAAATACGATCATCAATACGGATTTCGACCGTAGTAGCGCCTACGCCGGTTACGAATCACACGGCGCACGCACCGACCTGACGGCAAAGCTCGGTGTCACGCGCATTGATGAGGACAACACCAACGCGTCTGGTGCGCTCGCAAAGCTGGATCTGGCGCGGAGGATTTCGCCGGCGAGCAGCCTGGACCTCTCCGCCGGCCGCGATCTCACCGACGCCAGTGCTAGCTTTGCCAATCTTCAGGGGGGTGCAATCAGTGGTATTACCGCAGCGCAGGCCATCGAAACATCCAGCCCCTACACCTTGACCTTCGGTCAGTTGAGTTGGCGCTATGTGCGGAACCGAACGACGTTTGCGCTCAGTGCGCGATGGGAGAGGGATACCTATGGAAACGAGTCAGCGGTCGATGTGGTCGGAATCAATCAAGTCAGCGATCAGAGCCAGTCCGGCGCAAGTTTTGCCGCTAACCCCTTGACGCTCGATGTAACTCGCAGCGGCGCGGAATTCAGCGCAGAGGAGAAATTGACGCACGTTCTCAGCCTCCAGCTGTTGGGCAGCCTTTATACTTCGGACTATCCGCATGCAGACTTCAACGCTGTCGAGGGCAGTTCTCGCTATCAGGACGGACGGGTTGGTGCTGGATTGGTCTTTTATGCGGGCCGAGCGCTCGAAGTTCATCTTCGGTTCGATCACATCGAACGCACGATCTCTGGGGTTGGCAGCGGTACCGGATATCGAGACAACACCGCATTCTTGACCGTGGGTTATCGTCCCCGAGCGGCGACCCCGGTCCCAGACTCGCCATGATTAAACGACAAATGCCTGTGACCCGTTCGGCGGTGCGGCCGCTTCGCCTGTGGGTCAGCCGCGCGCCTGTGCCTATAATTCGATCTCATGACTCAACCCCCGATTCCGAACAGCTACTGGGTGCTGCCCGGTCGTCTTCTCGCGGGTGAGCACCCGTTCGGCGAGGACCCCGGGGATGCTCACAATCGCATCGCGCTATTACGGGCAGCAGGCATCGATTCGTTCATTGATCTCACTGAAGTTGGTGAGCGGCCCAATTATCGGCGGATTCTTCCGAGGCAATTCGAGTATTTTCGATTTCCGATCCGAGATAGGGCACTGCCACGTGATGCTTCGCAAATGCGCGATCTGCAGGCAAGAATCCGTGCTGAACTCGCGAATGGCCGCACGATCTATATTCACTGCCGAGCCGGAATTGGGCGCACCGGCATAGCAATCGGCTGCTTTCTCGCTGACAGCGGACTCGACGGAAAGGCCGCTCTCAAAGAACTGAATCGATTGTGGCGCCAAAGCGCGCGCTCGGAGACCTGGCCTAAAATTCCTCAGACACCCGAGCAGGCGGAGTACATTGCTGCGTGGCCGCAGCTGCAGAAATCACAGCCGTGATCGTCGAACCTGCAATGCTCACGCGTATCGAAGCGGGCTAAATTGTCGTCGATCCGATGTTGCTCTGCCCGCTCTGAGTCCCGTCAGCAGCATCGGCGGACATCGCGAAATACCAAGTTCCCGGAGCGAGGCCTGAGATCTCATAGGTCGCTGTCGTGGCGCCGCTGACCACGACGGATTGCGTCAAAGCATCCTGGGCCGTTCCGTAATAAATCGTGTATCCCGTGAGGGTCGTCACCGCCGTGCCGTCCGTGTTCGTCGTTGGCGGAGTCCACGTCAGCGTTGCCGTTCCGGGTGTCGTCACCGGCGTCACGGTAACCGTGGCACTTTGGGTGGCCGAGCCAGTACTGCCGGTGCAGCTCAGAGTGAACGTCGTCGTTGCAGACAGCGCGCTCGTCGCTTGACTGCCGCTAGTGGCCAAGCTTCCGGACCAACCGCCCGACGCCGTGCAGGCGGTGGCATTCGTCGATGCCCACGTCAGGGTCGACGTGCTGCCGCTGCTGATGCTGCTTGGACTTGCGCTCAAAGTGACGCTGGGCGGCGCAGCAGTAACTGTAACGGTCGCAGACTGGGACGCGGAGCCGCCCGCTCCGGTGCAGGTCAGCGCGAACTTGGTCGTGGCACTCAGTGCAACGGTTGCCTGCGCGCCGCTCGTGGACTCGGCTCCCGTCCAGCCGCCGGAGGCTGCGCAGGACGTTGCATTGGTCGAAGACCAGGCCAATGTCGCTGTCGATCCACTTTGGAGCGTGCTGGGGCTCGCTGTCAGCGTGAGCGCCGGCGCAGGCTGAGTCACTGAAACCGTAGCAGACTGCGTCGCGTTGCCTCCGGCGCCTGTACAGGACAGCGTATAGGTCGAGTTGGTCTTTAGGGCCCCGGTAGATTGAGAGCCGCTGATGGCTTTGCTGCCGGACCAAGCACCGGAGGCTGTACACGCGGTCGCGTCCGCCGATGTCCAGGTCAGAGTGGTGCTACCACCGCTTGCAATGGTGCTTGGGCTCGCGCTCAGCGTGATTGTTGGTAACGGCGGTGTCACTGACACGGTCGCCGATTGCGAGGCGGTTCCACCACTTCCGGTGCAGGTCAACGTGTAGGTCGCAGTTGCGGTAAGTTTGCCTGTGGATTGAGTCCCGGACATGGCCTTTGCGCCTGACCACGAGTCGGAACCGGTGCAGGCCGACGCGTTTGTCGATGACCATGTGAGTGTCGAGCTGCTGCCACTGACGATCGCGCTCGGCCCGACGCTCAAGCTCACCGTTGGTGCGGAGGTAGAAGCGGCGACCGTGACGGTTGTCGACTGAGTGGCCTTGCCGCCGGCGCCCGTGCAAGTCAGCGTGTAGGTGCCGGTCGCCGCCAGGCTGCCCGTGGATTGCGTTCCGCTCAAGGCTTTCGTGCCGATCCAAGCGCCGGAGGCAGCGCAAGCACTCGCGTTGGACGACGACCAGTTCAGTATGGCGGCGCTACCTTTGGTGACGGTGCTCGGGCTCGCGCCAAAACTCACTGTTGGCGCAGCGGCTGTAACCGATACCAGTGCCGATTGCGTCGCGCTTCCGCCTGTGCCCGTACAGGTCAGCGTGTAGGTCGTATTCGCTGACAGCGCGGGAGTGACCTGTGATCCGCTAGGCGCTTCGCTGCCGGTCCATCCTCCGGACGCCGCGCATGCGGTGGCGTTGACGCTGCTCCAAGTCAGTGTCGTCGAGCTACCGGAGGTCACTGAGCTTGGGCTGGCGCTAAGAGAGGTCATAGGCGCCACCGATGCCACGGTCACGGTCGTCGCCTGGCTGGCGGTTCCACCGGTCCCCGTACAGGCCAGCACGAATTCGGTTGTCGCAGCGAGCGCCCCGGTGCTTAGCGTTCCGCTCGTTGCGAGCACGCCGCTCCAGCCGCCGGATGCGGTGCATGTCGTCGCCTCGACCGAACTCCAAGTCAGCGTCGCCGTGCCGCCGGGTGCGACGGTCGTTGGTAGCGCAGTCAGGGTCACGGTAGGCACGGGGGTCGCGACGACGACTTCGGCGGATTGCGATGACGATCCACCGGGACCGGTGCAGGTGAGCGAGTAGCTCGTGGTTGTCATTAACTGACTGATTGCGGTACTGCCGCTGGGGGGCTTCGTGCCGGTCCATCCGCCGGAGGCGACGCAAGAATCAGCGGCAGTCGCACTCCACGCCAGCGTCGTTCCGCTGCCGAGCATGACCCTGCTCGGATTCGGCGCGATCGAAATAACCGGCTTGACCGCGACATTTACGCTGTTGCCACTCTGTGATTCGCCGAACCCACTCGAACATGCCGCCAGAGCAATGAGGGCGCCGCCGCTGATCGTCCGACGAAATGAGCGCATCACATTCGCTGATGACGACGCTGAAAAATTGCGATTGAATTTGTCACGGCGCAAGTTGCCGACTTGGTTGAATGCTTGGCGGCCGCAACGAACTAATTGCATCAACTGTCTCCTTGCATCGGGTCTTGGTCAGCAGAGCCAAGCACCGCTCAACTTCGCAATGACTTAATCTGTTCGGCGCCATAATTGTCTGCATCGACCGATGCACCAACATGTCTCCGTTACCAAACATCGCGGATTCGGGCTGTCGGTGATTGACGTCACCTCGGAAAGACATCAGCGATGCGGCAGCTATCGGCGCTGCATCTTGAAGCTTGAGGCGCAAATTAATCGGCGCTGTCGTCACGGCGTTCAGGAGAGAAAAACACCGTAAAACAAGAGAAAAACTGCCGATCTAAAGAAATCCAATTTTGTCGTCGTAACGCGACAGGAATTTCGCCGTGCGTTGCAGTCTTAGTCTCAACCCCTAACGGGATGTCGGTGCCATGCCTAGTAAGGAGAAAATTGCATCAATGTTGTCTTGACATAATTGCGCGATATTTTTTTCATCGGCACACATTACATGTGCAATTCAGAAAAAACTTTCGGAGCTTCGTAGATGCAAGCATCGCGCTTCGGCATCGATTCATCTGCTCATAGGTTCGAATGTTGGTCCGACGAATGTTTTCTATCGTTACGTGATACAGGTTAATCGTTCGTTTTGAATTGAGGCGAGGCGGTCGCGCGATCATTGCAATCGGTAGCGGTGGCGCATCTGGCCACTCATGAGCTGCGCGAAATGGCTTGGAAACTCGGCAGAGCGAGACAGCCGGTTCGGTGCGGCTTCGAGACGCGACCAGCCGCATGCCGGGCGCTGCGATATCGCCACGCCGGGTGGGGCGTCCATCTCGGGATTCAGCGTAGGATTATCTGTTACCGATGTGCTCGGTAAGAACCCATGTGAAGTTCCAGATCTAAGGTGACATTCTGGCTCTCATCCCATCTGGAGAGAGCATCATGACAAAAAATGAACAGAACCGTGTAGTTGCCTGGCGCTTAAGGATCATCCGGGAAGCCAATGAACTGCCTAGGGGCGTCGCTCAGACCTGCCGGCATTTCGGCCTCTCTCGCAAAACCTTCTATAAATGGCGAGCCAGATACAATAATCACGGTGACGCCGGCCTGTGCGATCGGCCGCGAGCACCACTTCATTTTCCTCACGCCACACCTCGGACTGTGGTCTCAAAGATCCTGTATTTGAGGGAACGCTACCGATTTGGGGCGTCTCGGATTCCCAGCTATCTGCATCGCTTTCACAACATGGAGGTAGGCCGTTCCACGGTGCACCGCATACTGATCAAGCACGGGATGAGGCGGTTACCGGCTAACGGGAAGTGCCGCCCGACAGGCCGCCCTTGGCATCGATACGAGAAGTCCCAGCCCGGCCACAGGCTGCAAATTGACGTGAAATTCCTGGAGCGGATCGCAGGCTCCAGGAAACGTCTGTATCAGTTCACTGCCATCGATGACTGCACCCGCATCCGTGTGCTCAAGATATACGACGTGTGCAACCAGAAGTCAGCCATCAGCTTCGTGGACGAGGTTATCCGTCGACTTCCGTTCAGAGTACTCGTCATCCAGACCGACAATGGTGCAGAGTTTCAGTCCAACTTCCACTGGCACCTCGAGGAACGCGACATCCGCCATGTCTACATCCGTCCCAAAACACCTCGCCTCAACGGTAAGGTCGAGCGCTCACATCGGGTCGACGAGCAGGAGTTCTACCAGCTGCTCGACAAAGACGGCATCGGAGACGATATTCATTTGTTCAACGACAAGCTTCAGGAGTGGGAGGACTATTACAATTACCACCGGCCCCACGGCGCCCTCGACGGACAGACGCCATACGAGCGGCTCCTGGCCAGAAAAACCTCAGCCGGGGTGTTACCGAAGTCCTGAGAACTTACACACTGGAAGTGGTGGGCGGTACAGGGATTGAACCTGTGACCCCTGCCGTGTGAAAGCAGTGCTCTACCGCTGAGCTAACCGCCCATAATCAGCGCGAAAGTATGACATCGACAATCCTTTAAAACAAACGCTATACCTGCGAGTCCATATGCGCTCGTTCGGGGGCCTCTGGTAGACTCGTTCGCCCTAATTTCTCGAGTGTCCCTGTCATGACCGTCCGCACGCGCTTTGCCCCCAGCCCGACCGGTTTCTTGCATATCGGTGGACTGCGTACGGCGTTGTTTTGCTGGCTCTATGCGCGGCGCCACCAGGGCACGTTTGTCCTGCGTATCGAAGATACCGACCTCGAGCGCTCCACCGAGGAGGCGATCCAGCAAATTCTGGACGGCATGGAGTGGGCGGGACTCGAGCACGACGAGGGCCCTTTCTATCAAACCAAACGTTTTGATCGCTACAAGGAAGTCATCGAGGAATTGCTGGCCAGTGGCCATGCTTATCGTTGCTATTGCACCAAGGAAGAACTCGATCAGCTGCGTGCCGCGCAAACCGCGCGCGGCGATAAGCCGCGCTACGACGGACGCTGGCGCGATCGGACCGATTCCCGGCCGGGCGTTGCTCCGGTCGTGCGATTCAAGAACCCTCAAGGCGGGGAGGTCGTCGTCGATGACGTGGTGCACGGTCCCGTGGTCTTTCAGGAACTCGACGATCTGATCATCGCGCGATCGGACGGTACGCCGACCTATAATTTCTGCGTGGTGGTCGATGACATGGACATGAACATCACACACGTGATTCGCGGTGACGATCATTTGAATAACACGCCTCGCCAGATGAACATGCTGCTGGCGCTCGGGCGCAAGCCACCGGTCTATGCACACTTGCCGATGATCTTAGGGCCCGATGGCGCCAAGCTTTCCAAACGCCATGGGGCCGTGAGCGTGTTGCAGTACCGGGACGACGGGTTCCTGCCGGAGGCCGTGCTCAATTACTTGGTGCGGTTGGGTTGGTCGCACGGCGATCAGGAGATTTTCTCGATCGAAGAGATGGTGCGTCTCTTCGACATTGCCGATGTCAACAAATCCGCCTCGGCGTTCAATTTCGAGAAGCTCGCGTGGCTCAATCAACAACACATGATGCAGGC
>JBEKSZ010000254.1:0-6331 GCA_049516615.1 Candidatus Acidiferrum sp.
GCAGCGGACCGGGCGGAAGCCAGCCCAACTGTTTCGGTTTGCTGCCGCGCGCTTCGAAAAGCTGAAGGATAAAGGAATCTTGTTCCCGTTCTAGGTCGGTGTGAGTCCCCAGGTGTCTATTCTCTGAACAGCACCGATGTTCGCCCAAGGTGTCGGCCGAGGAACAGGGAAGATTCGGGTGTTACGATTTCCGTGAAGAAACTATTTCGGGCTGCGGGACCCTTGCGTCTCTGGTGGAGCGGGGTCGGGAATTCTAAACACGATCCTTCGACGTTCGGCTTCTTCATGCTCGAGCCGGACTGCGATGGCCAGGTGTTCTTCCGACTCCTGCTTGCGCCCTGTGCGGGCAAACGCGAGGCCAAGATAATAGTGCGCCTCCTCGGGACTGTCGTCATTGGCAATCGCTTGCTCTAGGAGAGGTATCGCATCGCTGTACAGCTTCTGCTCAAAGGCGACTTTTCCGAGCGCGGTTAAGGCTGGCCCGTGCGCGGGTTCCCGGACAATTACCCGGTGAAGGTTCCTCAAGGCAGCTTCAAGCTCTCCTGATTCGACTTCTAGCAAACCCAGCCTGTAGTAAGACTCGGTTTGTGCGGGAGCAAGGTCGATGGAGCGTTCAAATTCCGCTCTCGCCTGCTGCGAAAGCTCAAGCGCCGCAAGGGTCATGCCCAAAGCACAGTGACCCGACGGATCGGCGGGACGCAGTTTGACGTATTCGGCGAACTGCACGCGCGCGTCATCGAATTGGGAGAGTCTCATGAATGCGGCCCCGAGATTGTAGGTGGCGAGCGGGTCGTTCTTGCGGAGCTGCAGCGTCTTTTGAAAGGCCTCAATGGCATTCTGCTGAAGCGATAAGCCGATGGCTAGCATGCCGAACGCAAATTGCACATCGGCATTATCGGGCGCATACCCACGAGCTTCATTGAGCAGGACCAGAGCTTTCTCTCGATCACCGGCGTCAACTGCCGTTTGGCTCTGATCCTGCAAGATGTGCACCAACGCGCCGGCAACATCGCTCCGGGTAGGATCGAGTCGCAGGGCCTCGCGCAATTGTGGAACAGCTTCTTGCGAACGCCCCATCTGAAGATACAAAAGCCCAAGATGCGCCCGGCCCGGTGCAAAGTCGGGAACATTTTGAACGACTCTCGTGAAGAGTTGTTCCGCTTCGGGTTCCTTGTGCTGAAGGATCCGGACGACGCCCAATAGATCGAGAGCGTGAAACTCGTCCGGCATTGAGCGCAGGACCGACTGCAACGCACGTTCAGCCCCTTGCAGATTACCGTCAGAAATCGCTTGCGCGGCATCTTGCAAGCGCGACTTCTCTCGACCGGGCGCAGGTGTCTGCGCCGTAGAGACTTGGCTGGTCGAGAGCCAGAAGAGCGCAAAGCATAAAAACCGATTTACCATCGTGCTCACGTTGGGACGATTGCCAGACTACTTGATCGGCCCCAGGTTCCGTTTGGCCAGAAACTCGAAGATCGCAGCGTAAGCCTTCTCGTTGTCCTCGTCAGAGAATTGACCATGGCCGCCGCCCTTTACCGTGAACAACTGATTAGGGACGCCAGCCTTATCAAGTGCTTGTTGCAATTGCAATGCATGACTGTAAGGAACCACGTCGTCGGCGTCACCGTGAATTGTGATCGTCGGAGGAGAATCCTCACGTACATAAGTGAGCGGCGAAACCCGCCGCGCCACTTCCGCCTTGTTCGCCGCGCTTCCGAGCCACGCGATCGCATAGGTCTTGCGATTGCCCCCGGCGAGAAGGTCGGCCACGTTGGTGATCCCGTACCAGTTCACGATGGCCGCGATCCGCGGTTCGCTCTCTCCTTTGTCTCCCGGACAATTGGTATCGAGGCCGTCGCTCTCTTTGAGCATCCCCGTTGTGAGGGAAAGGTGGCCTCCGGCCGAGTGCCCTGTGGCCACCAGCCGCGCGGGATCGATGTGGTATTCCTTGGCGTTGCGCACGACCCAGCGCAGTGCGCATCGGCAGTCTTCGACTGCTCCGGGAGCTTTTGACACACCGGCCATACGATATTCGACGTTAACTGCCGCCCAGCCCATTTTCAGATAAGGCAGGGTCTCTAAGACCGCGCCGGCTTTGTCCCCCAAAAACCACCCGCCGCCGTGAATATAGATGACGGCAGGAACCGCGGTGGTTGCGTTGTGCGGATAGATCACGTCCAGCTTGTTCTGATGGCCGTTTTCAATCCCGTAAACCACGTCCGGCTGGATCCAATAGTCGTTTCCTACGTCGACGGCAAAACTCGGAGGCTCCTGCGGGGAGACGAACGGTTTCAGCAAAACGAGGGCAACGGCCAGCGGCAAGAGATGGGATTTCATTCACTGGCTCCGCGAACGGAATAAGTTACAGAAATTCGCATTCCCACGTTTACGGTTCAAATTGAGGCCAAAGGACGCGGAGTCTCGCTGGATCAGACACCCACTGGATCGCTTCGGGGTCTCGATGCAGATATTCGTAGATGGGAATTTCAGAGGACAGACCAAGTTCCGGATATGGTCTCGCTTTTCTCGTGTGCAGTTCGGAAGCCAGGTAGTTTGGATTGGCTTCCCACCTGATTTCACCGCTGGTGTCGATCAGAGGAAACCAGGCCAGACCGCGGTGAGCACGCATTTGCGTGTACTCGAAGCCGTATTGCCGGTCGCACCACGCGCCAAAAATCAACTTGGAGTTCAGGTCGGCGTTGACCACGAAATGCGCCCAGCCGGGAGGCATGACTACTTTATCTTGCGGCCGGGCTTCGATGGCCACGCAGCGACCGGGATCATCGCCGGAGTTCTCCTGACCGTAGACGATGGCGCGGCCTTCCCAGATTTCAAACAGCTCCGGCGCGGACCATCCCGAATGCGGAGAAATGGCGTGGACGTGCCCCTGGCTCCGCACCGGTTCATCCCCGAGCCTTCCGGAGGCGTACATGACGATGCCAAAAAGCAACATTCTTTTCTTAAGTTCGTCGAAGTCAGAGACACGTCCGACATCCATCGCAATGGAATAAACTGGATCGGGCCCGCTGCAATTCGGATTCCGGAGACCGCCTCGAACGGCATCGAGCCTGCGATATTCCGGCGGCGGCCCGAACACGCTGTTCCCGTAACGAAAATCCATCGTGCTTCTATCCACGCGTATTTCAAGGCCAGGATCGAGCCGGAGTTCAGCGCCGGATCCCGAAGGTTCTCCGAGAGTCACTTTCCGCTCCCGACGAGAGAGGCTTGCCCACCAACGCTGAGAAGCCGCGCGCCGAAGCCGATCTGTCGAATTACATCGTAGTCATGCCCAGCGTCGCTCGGCCAACAGGCCACCAGTCCGAGCGGCACCTTGCCGCTATTCGCAACTCTGTGCGCCACGTTCGGGGGGATGAAATGCAAGCTTCCTGGAGACATCGCCTCCATCCACGTCCTGCGTGTCTCATCCATCAGAATGAGGGCTCCCTCGCCCACGATGGTGGCGTAGTATTCCGTTCGGTTGCGCTTCAGGTGACAGTGACCGTGGGTCATGAAGTATTCGGAATCCACTTGACCCGGCTCTATGACCGTGGTTCCCCAAAATTGCGCTCCCTCCGTACCCTCAGGTACCGGGCACCAGGCTTGTACCCGGTAGACCACGGTGTTCGGATCCATGGCCCGCCGCGCATTTTCATTGAGGAAGATCCCCTCCAGTTGGCCGAGTGTTTTCACAGTCTCCCGGAGATGGGGATGCGGTAACAGCAGCCCTTTCTCCCAGTCCATCCTCATGAGGCGATCGAGTTCACTTTTGTGCTGCTCCATTGTTCTCATCTCTCGTGGCTTACAAGGTCGGCAGCGACTGCTCGACAACCACCGGGCGGTAAAGGTTCATATTGTTGGTGACATCGCTTGCCTGCGTTGAATTACAGGCGTAGGTAAAGAAAAGCTGACCTGCCGACTCCAGCTCGGTGTGCTCCTTGGCGGCGTAGCAGAAAACGTTGGGCGTGTAATTTGGATTGCCAGGCTGCATCTCCGGATAGGAATAGAGGCTTTCGGATTGCCCCCAAGAACCCGTCATCGAAGACGAAATGGCGTGGTACGCGCTATTGTCCAGTCCGAGAGGATACACGGCAATCCATTGGTTCGTGGAACTGTGGTAGCGAACGGTCATTTCCGTAGCGCCCGGATTGATGACCGGTGCGTTGTCGGCGGGCAGCACCGTATCCGTATCGAGCCAACTGCCCCATGTGGCGTCCGTCTTGAGATATTCCCAGTTGGTATTTCCAGGTCTGGCGGCGGCGTTCAGTTGCGCCAGAGGCAATCGCAACAAAGCCATATAGGGTGGTGAGGACGAAACAGCGGCGGGTATGACGGTGAAGAAGTAGGCGTAGTTCCCGCCCTGTGGGTTCGACGGATCGGGATTCCCGCTCGGGCCCTGACCCGCAACGACGGAAGCGCCAGGTACGGCGCTTCCTCCGGTGTTTAAAGTTTGATAGGTAATGGTCCATTGGCTCGGAGGGGCTGTGTAGTTGCTGATACTCGCAAGTTGGGCGCCGCTGTAAGCGAATCCGAAAGCGCCACCGCTGCCAGTCGAGTGCATCTGCATCAGCGCAAGATAGAGTGTCCCGCTATAAACAAAGCCGTCCATGGGCCAGAACCAGTCGGTACTTGATCCAGGGACGGAAAACACTGGTCCGGGATTCGGGCTATTCATGCCCGTCCAGTAGTATTGAAAGGAGCAGCTTTGACTGGAGCAAGTCGAGATCGCGATCGAATTGTGAATGAATCCGCTTGGCTGCGTGCGGCTGGTTGCCGTTGCCCCACCAACAAACGTATCGGCGAAGATCCACAGACTGGTTCCGTTCCCGAGGGCCACGGAGTACGCCCCGTCAGCGCCGAGCCAACCTTGCTGGCACGGAAAATACGCTGCGGAAGCGCACGCCGCAACCCGCGGCGGTGGGGACGAAGAACCGGGCTCTGAACCGCCGCACGAAAGCAAAATACCTGCGACCAGGAAATAACCAGCAACAAGTACGACCCGCCGCATCTTCATCGCTCTTTCCCTGATCCATTGCTCGTATGCGAAATCGCTGAGATCAACCACTCATGGCTTGCGCGTTGTGACACGCCCCGGGAGACGGCTGGCCACGAGCCGCCACCCGGTGCCTTGACAGAGGTCAGAAGATAACCTTCAGGGAGAACTGCTCCTGACGCGCGGTTCCCGTCCCAACCAGACTGTTGTTCGCGCTGGCGATGGTCTGGCCTACGCGCCCAAAGTTAGGATTGAAGGCTTCCTGGTTGGGATTGGTAGCAGTCGGTTGCAGCGCACACCCTGGCGCTGGAGTCGTGATGGGAACAGTGATCGCGGTGCAAACGCCAACATCGGGATTGGCGAAATTGGGGTGATTGAGAATATTGAAAACGTCCACACGGAACTGCACCGTGATCTTTTCCCTCACCGGGAAATTCTTCATGAGTGAGAAGTCCCACTGAAAAAAACCCGGCGCACGAAGGCTGTTGCGGCCGGCGTCTCCCAAGCCCACGCCCGGGTCACCGTCGAAATTCGGATCAACCTCAAAGGCGTTGATGTTATAGCTCGAAGTCGGCCAGGAGAAGTTGGGGAGCCGTATCGGTTGCCCGGTCAAGTCCGGGCGGACAGGAATACCAAAGAACCCGCTCTCTAACTGAGGATTGACCGGCACTCCGCTTCGCACCTGGGCGATGTTTCCCGTCTGCCACCCACCGAGGACCCATCGAGCGAGCGAACTAGAGTTCGTTAATTTGGGCAGGCTGTAGAGCACGCTGCCGGTGACATTATTGCGGATATCCCAGTCTCCCGACCCGCGGTCGAGGCTAGCGTCGTAGGGGTCTGAGAACCCGCCGAAGACGTTGACCATGTCGTCGATTTCGTGCGACCAGGTGTAGTTCACTTCGAAGGTGAGGCGGGCCGTGGTGTGCCGCACCTGCACCTGCAACGCGTTGTAACTCGAATTCAGCGAGTTAGTGTCCTCGCTTTCATTGGCGAATCCCGAGAATGGACGGCCCGACTGAGTGAGTACATTGGCGGGATTGAGGTTCAGAGCGGCGAAATCCACGCCCGCCTGCATGTGGTGGTCCTCATTGCCGGTGTAATTCACGGTCAGCACGGTTTTGGGCGCGATCTCCTGTTGAATGCCCAGCAGCCAGTTGATGGAATAGGGGTCCTTAGGGTGCTCGGGAAATATGCTCACGTTTTGCGTGCCGGCGGGCAACGGGGGATTGGCCTCTGGGTAGACGATAGGCGCCTGGAAAACGTTGACGCTATAGCTTTCATAGGCGGGCAAGTTGCCGACGAGTCCAAAGCCGAAATGCATCGGATTGTAAAACATTCCGC
>JBEKSZ010000255.1:0-6286 GCA_049516615.1 Candidatus Acidiferrum sp.
GCAAAGGTCACGCCCGACCAAGTGATCGAGGTCCCTAGCAGCGCTGCGTCAAACGCATTGCCGACCCTATCAATGCCCCCGCCGGTCACCGCAGTTCCGGGGCTGGAAAGACCGACTACATTCGCATTTCCCGACAGACTGACGCTCGACGTTCCCGCGGGCAGCGGGAGGCTATACGAGCCGACCGAAATGGCGCTGTTGAGATAACCATTCGCAATGGCAATCGCCTTGACGGTGGTTGCCCAATCGATCTGCAACGGCGTACCAACGGTAAATTGAGTTGACGATGTAGTTGGCGTGGAGCCGTCCGTCGTGTAGTAGATACTTGCCCCGGTGATTGCATCCGACAGCGTCACGAGTTGCGGCCCCGAATAACTACCGGGAGCCGGACTGAAGACCGGCTCATTTGCGGTGGGCAGACTGCCGAGTTCACCAAAGGCGGAGACCGCCGATGAACCACCGACATACACTTTACCGTTCGCGATTATCGGGACCGCAAATTTGATGGCTCCGCCCGGCACGTCGCGGTTATTGGCCGCCTGGTTGCTGCTGTAGAGCATCGTCGCAAGGTTGGTCGCGTCGTAGGCATACAGAATCTGGCAATTCGTGCTGCCGGAGCATGTCGAGCCGTATGCGCTGCCATCGAGCGCCCACAGGACTGCATCTTCGTTGCCATTTGCAGAAATACTCGGGGTCGGTGAGGCGAACGCAAATGTCGTGCTGCTGGTTGATGTCGGCGAAGTAGACATGAGCCCATCGTTGCCGGCATTGAATGAAAACGCCCGAATCACATCGTTTACACCTACCGTGTAGAAATTATTATTCCAGTATGCTGGTGAGCCCCAGACCCCCGTATTTGCACCCGCAATCTCTTGGACGATTTGCGGATCGCTGCTCGTGCACGCGGGCGTCTGATTGACGCAATATTTTCCAAGATTATTCCTGTTAAGAAGAAGAAGCGTCCCGCTCTTGCCGACTTGTGCCAGCAGTTGCTCGCCAGACGACAAGGTCGGCAACAAAACGAGGCCGCCCGAGGCAACATCCACATCATTGCTGCTCAACGCGGCCTGGTCGTAAGGGGTGAAATAATCCAGTACCGGAAAACTCCCGCCCGCCGGCGGTCCAAGTTTCAGAATGCTATCGCTGAAGTCAGTCGTGCCGTCCCAGGTACCGTTGCCGGTTGGCACGAACAGATTTCCAGTTGAATCTGCCGCGATTCCCCCGCCGCTCATCCATACACCGCCCGCACTGCCGTTTGGCGAGGCGTTGAATACCGCTTCCTGACTGAGCGTCGCCGCGTTGTAAGACATCACCCAGCCATGCCATGGTCCATTATCGCAGTGTGCGGACCAGCCGATCACCACATGTCCATTCTCCAATAACAACGCCGCACGCTGATTTTCGTCCACGGGAATGAAACTGACGGTGCTGCCATTCCCATCGCTGGCCGTTCCCGCGACCGAGGCCTGAATCTTGATTGGCCCAGAGAATTTCTCGCCGAGCGTGCCGGTATCGAGGGCATGCAGGTACTGTACGATAGTGCCGCTGACTTTCGATTTAGCGACCACATAAAGCGTCCCGCTCGTGGGGTCGATTACCGGAGTTCCTGTTATGCCAACCTCAGGCACGATGTCCGTGCAGTTCAAGTCCGTTATGCTGTTGACCGTCGAGCCGCCAGCGGGGATAAGACTCACTTGCGCGTATACGATACCGGTATCCGCGTCGATCGCGTACACACTGTCGTGTTCCGTGGCGACGTACAGGACGTTGTGCGTCCCGCCGGCTATATAGGCATTCGCCAGATACAGCGGCTGCGCAAAGACGTTGCCATCCACGCCCACCGAAAATAATTTTCCAAACTGATTACTATTGACGTTACTTGGTGCGAGTATCGTCTCTTGAGTGTTCTGACCCGTTCGAGAAATATCGTTATGATAGGTCGTAACACTCACCTGCGCCTGCACGGGATAGGCGATCAACGCGTATATGGCTGCCGCTGCAAATGCAATTCGCTGCATTGAATCCTTCATCCCATTTCTCCCATCAACGTACCAATGCAGTCCCAGCTTTTGGCTGGCGTCCTAATCATCGGTTATCGACGCCCATTGCCAAAAGAAAGATGCTAACCCAACTGGTACGGGATCGACCGAATTTCCGTGTTGGGAATTCGGATCATGTCCTTGGTCGAATTTCTCAGCCGTATGTGGCGTGTCACGCCGATCTTGGCGGCCGGCCCTTTGTTGTGCGATCGATATTGGCGCGCGCTACGTAACGGCAATGAAGACCCGTGGGCCATGTGCGCGTCGGCACGCGCCGTGGGTTTCACGAAGACAGCGGCCGGCATCTTCGCGATTCTGCGGCATTCGTGCCGGTTAGAATGTGGCCACATTGTTGCAGTGTCTTGATGAATAGTTGGATTGGGCAGGGCGCCTTCTCCCCGACCGTGAGCCCTACAAACTTGTCCATCACGGGCGCCGTAGCACATTATTGCGGCCGAATCTGAGTTGACTCCGCTTCCGGCGGTGACCCTGGTAGTGCCGGCGTCGCAGAACTTCCCGAGGAGGAACTACGGAGGGTTTGATCGGACGGCGATACCCTCCCGGGGTCGCTGCGAGCCCCGGACGACCGACAAGAGGCATGGTGCGTCTCCTGCGACGCCAATTCAGCAGCGAATCGAGGTATGAGCCGCGGGCTCCTCGTGAGAGCCTCGGCGCCTAGCGGTCTGCACAATCGGCATTCAAGTCGATCGTTAAGACCTGAATTTGTGCGCTGCAATATATCCGAGCCAGTTTCGATAGATCTGTACCGCCGGCGGCATCCAGGCCTTTTGTATCGACGCAGCCAAGGCTGTGAACGGAAACGCAGCTAGCGGCTCGAGGAACTCGCCCGCACCCAGTTTACGTTCGAACTCAGCCGTGATCGCCTGCGCATCGGGGCCTAGGTACCCCGGGGGCGCTTGCGGGTATTCGCGATACTCTCCGCTGATGAATCGGCCGACGTCTCGCTGATATTCCTTGAGCAGCGTTCGTTCCTCGTATTCTGGGTGCCCCTGGAAAAAGGCGAGCAGGCTTCGGCGCTGCTTTACAAACAAATCTGCGACGCCGTCTTGCGAACACGTCAGCACCTGATAGCCAGCCGACGTGAGCGCCTCGAGCGGCAGATCATTCCATCGCGAGTGTGGGATTTGAATTGGTGTTGCGAGGTCATGCGTCAAGGCGTGATCGATGACGACCTGTTGATCGTATACGCCGAAGCATTTCACGGGGAGCCGTTGGCGCTCGATGCCGTCGAGGTGCAGCACGGCAGCGTGCGCGGCGAGGCATGACCACACACTGGAAATCAAATTCGAATCGGCGAATTCGATGACTTCGACGAGGCGCCTCCAATACGGCTCATCCCGTAGCCGTGGAGTCTTAGGTTCTGTGCCGGTCACGATCAAAGCATCTGGAATATCGTTGAACAATTGATCGAAAGACCAATAGTGCTCCGCGATCCGCGCGCGCGCATCGCGACCCCGCGGCACTTCGGGCAGCGAGGAGTAGCGCAGACGTACGGTGTGAGTGCCGCACGCCTTCGTGAGCAGCGAATTGAATTGGGATTCAGTGCCCTCGAGAGCTGAGTCGGGCATGTTATTGATCAGGGCGATCTCAAGGGGTGGAGCGGCGTCGACCGTTCGCGGTGGTCGGGTCGTCCGACCGGAACTCGATCGAAGTTGAAGCTCCAGCGGCAATTTGCGCTCCCTGAGGGTCCGGCCAGAGCGAGGTTTGGCGGTCCCAGTCTTAAGGGAAAATTGTAGATTAAAGGAGCGCGCGCCGCGCGCAGGATTCTGGGCACTGAGTCAAGGAATCGACTGCCTTATGCGCGGCAGGACCCCCGCCCGTTCCCGATGGCCTGGCAGGAACGGAATCGGTCCTAAATGGATATACTGCCAATATTTGATGCTGCGCCCTCGAAGCCGGCAGCGGTGTAAGCCGCCACGGCGAAGTAATACGTACCCGGTGCAAGCGGTTGGACTGCATAGGTCGTCGTTGTGGGGCCGGGAACGTCGACGACCTGAGTCAGTGCGGACTCGCTCGTGCCGTAGTAAATGTGAAATCCCGCGAGACCGTCAATCGGGGTGCCATCCGTGTTTAAGGTCGGAGCGATCCAGGTCACCGTGGCCGTTCCGCTCGCGCTCTGGGTCTCGATCACCTTGATCGAGAAAGCCGGCAATGATGTACTAGCGCCCCCAGCCGAGACACTAATGACGATATTCGGATAGGAGCCAACTTGTGTCGTATTCGGAGTGCCGGAAAGCTCGCCCGTCGTCGTGTTGAAGCTTGCCCAACTCGGTTCACCGGCAATGGAGAAAGTCAGGGTCTCCCCGGCGCTATCTTTGGCGGTTGGTACAAAGGCATAGGACTGGCCTGCATCAACGCTGGTTAGCGGCGATCCCGCGATGCTCGGCGCCGCAGGGGTCCCTGCAGTTGTCGTGGATGAAGGTGCCCCGGCGGTCGACTGGTTGGTCGTGACAGCGCTATTTGAACCGCACGCACCGAGCAACATCGTGCATGCCAATGTCATTGCGCCAAAAGCCCGTTTGTCTGCATTTCTAAGATTGAGCAATTTGTCACAGCCTCATCAGTGATAAGTAAACAAGCGATATCTAATAACGCGAGGCTGCGTTCATCAATGTGTTGGCATTTGCGGACAGGGGAACTGGTTCACAGTCCGAAATGCCCGCGAGCCATGGGGGCTACTCCATGGCTCGCCTTGCGCTCCACAATTAGGGCGAAACGGGGCCCGAGGAGGGCGTATTATAGAAAGTCATGCTTTTGGCTGAATCTATGAGAATTCCACAGCTTTTCTTCCGAGTCGCACTGTCTTTACTGGTAAATGGTGCGGTTCTTGGCCCATGCCTAGCGGAAGCGGAAGCGGAAGCAGCGCCTGCGGGCGCGGTTCCTGCGGATTACCTCATCGGGCCGGGGGATACCGTCCAGGTATTCGTTTGGCGCAACCCAGACCTTACGGTGACGGTGCCCGTGCGCCCCGACGGCAAGATCTCCACACCGCTGGTAGAGGATATGGTGGCGGTCGGGAAGACGCCTACAGAGCTCGCCCGCGACGTGGAGAAGGCGCTCTCGCAGTATGTTAAATCGCCCCAGGTTAACATCATTGTGACCCAGCCGATGAGCGTCTTCAGCCAGATCAAGGTCATCGGACAGGTGCTGCACCCGCAAGCCTTGCCATATCGGGATGGAATGACCGTCTTGGATGCCGTCCTGGCCGTCGGCGGTCTGGGTCAGTTTGCCGCCGGCAACCGGGCCCACATAGCACGTACCCTCAATGGCAAGGCGCAAGAAATCAAGGTCAAACTTGATTCACTGATTAACAACGGCGACATGAAGCAAAACCTGGCATTGCAGCCAGGCGATGTGCTCGTGGTGCCGGAATCGCGTTTTTGACGGATTGAATGCCCGCATGAACCCTGATCTTGACCACGTGTTCGATGAAGTGCGAGGCGCCTGGCGCTTTCGCTGGATCGGGCTGCTGTCGGCAGCGGCGGTGGCATTGGTCGGTTGGGTGATCGTGTTTGCGTTGCCGGACCGATACCAGGCGGACGCGAAGGTTTTCGTGGACACTCGTACCGCTCTCAGGCCTGCATTGCAGGGTCTGACCGTCGAGCAAAATGTCGATGCGCAGATCAACTATGTGCGCCAATCGTTGCTGACCGGGCCCCAGTTGGAGGAGATCGCCAAACAGAGCGGGGTATTGCCCGCAACGGTGACGGATGAGCGGGAACGCGCCAACATTTTGGACCGGCTCAGCAGTCGCATTTCCTTGACCGTGACGAGTGGCGGCAATCAGGGCGACGAACGCAGCATGGCCGGAACCGTTTATACCTTCGAGTATCTCGACAGCGACCGAGCGCGCACTTTGCTCGTCGTCAAGAATTTGCTGGATACGTTCGTGGAACGCACGCTGGGCGGCAAGCGCGAGGGATCCGAGAATGCTCAGAAGTTTCTTGAGACCCAAATCAAGGACTACGAACAACGATTGAGCGTCGCCGAAGATCGGCTCGCTGCGTTCAAGAAGAAAAATGTTGGCCTGATGCCGACCGATCAGGGTGGTTTCTTCACGTCGCTGCAAAACGAGGTCGACTTGGAGAAAAAGGCCGAGACTGCACTTGCGATCGCAATGAGTCGGCGTGAAGAACTCTCCAGGCAGCTGCACGGCGATGCCGCCGTCTCTGCCACCGGCACCTCTTCGGCGATTGTAAATGGCCAGGGCGTCTCTGCGGGCGGCG
>JBEKSZ010000256.1:0-6158 GCA_049516615.1 Candidatus Acidiferrum sp.
GCGGGCCAAGTGGCTGATGCATGCCACGGTGATGCACATTCCCGTGCTGCTTGGCTTGATGGTGTTTGACAAGCTTCCGCGCTAGACCACAAGTTTCCTTGCTTCTGCGGGCTGTTCTTGCGGGTACAGGCTCGGCGGGTGTTGGCTTTTGCCCGGACTAAAGTCCGGCACCCACAAGGAGGATAGCCTTTGCTGCTATTTTCGCAGGCTGCGCTGAATGCATCTCTGAACGGACTCAGCGGGATTTTGCTCCTGGGCGGCTACAGCGCCATTCGTGCGCGCAAAATTCAGGTGCACAAGCGCTTCATGATTTCTGCCTTCATCGTGTCTTGCGTGTTTTTGATTTCCTATTTGATTTACCACTATCGCGTCGGGCATGTGCCGTTTCACGGGCAGGGAATTATCCGCCCGATTTATTTTGTTCTGCTCACGTCGCACACTATTTTGGCGATCACCATTGTGCCCCTCATCTTGATTACCTTACGCCGGGCCTGGCTCGAGAAATTCGATAAGCACAAGATCATCGCCAAGTGGACGCTGCCTTTGTGGTTTTACGTCTGTGTGACCGGAGTGATCGTTTATTTGATGGTGTATCAGATTTATGCACAATGAAAACTTCAAAACATCCAATAATTTAGATATGACAACCATTGGGACCTTGTTCAGATGTACTTCAGGTGTACCTCAGAATATCCTCCGGTAGGAAGTCTAGTTCGTGAAACGCGACGCTGTGAATTAATGCGCCGCAGCATGGAAATAAAGGAATGTCGCTGGCCCGCGCTGCCCCTTGGCGACCGTGTTTCGGAACCCACTGCTTGGTAAACGGGTGCGCCGTGAAAGGCGAATTAAGATCGTGATTTTTTGAGGCCGCGTACCACGCCAACAATCGCCATGACAAACCAAACGACGGCGAGACTGGCCTCCCGCCACCATGTACGGAAACCATTCCCTGCTTGGAAACTCTGGAAGACGGGCTCTGCGATTGCCCCGAGCGCCAAATGCTGCCAAAACTGCCCCGAATGCAGGATTTAGAACGGACCAATTCTTTCTCTGGGCGTAGAAGCCCTTCGGCGGAATCGAGATTGTGCCTCGGCTGCTGACGTTCGCGCGACCCGATATTCGGGCCATTCCCCTGGGATCGGATCCCGGGCTATGGTCGGGGGAGGTCCAGCAGCACGACGTCCGAGTGCCCCTGCACTCGTTCGAGGACAACTTCACGCCCGTCGGGCGAGATGTCAAAGTCGCGAATGTCGAAATCGCTTGGGAGGTTAGTCAACTTCCGCTCGGCGCCCGTTTGCAGGTCGATGAGCCAGAGATCTTTATGTTGGATCTCTCCGCGCAAAAGCACGAGTGCCCGCCCCCCGGCTAGAAAGGCTAGGTGTCGAGCTCCCCGAGTTAGGGTCAGGTCCGGAACTGGATACGTTGCGGCCTCCGCCGAGACGGCTTTCACCGAAAATGTCGTGCCTATGTCGGGTCCCGAGTA
Source organism: Candidatus Acidiferrum sp. (assembly GCA_049516615.1). Lineage (GTDB taxonomy): Bacteria > Acidobacteriota > Terriglobia > Acidiferrales > UBA7541 > Acidiferrum. Next base: position 1,484 of record JBEKSZ010000256.1, read on the forward strand.
AACAACGAAGCGACCATCGGGCGACCACGCGGGATCGACCGAGTACTCCTGAACAAAAAGAGCGGGGGAGCGACCGTCGACCGGTATCCGGAAGAGGTGCGGGACGCCGTGATCATTCGCCGCCGAGGTAATCGACTGGCCATTGGGCGACCATGCTGGAGCGCCTTGCAGGTCGAGCGAATCGGTCACAATGCGCGCGTTCGTTCCATCGACGTGCATCACGTACAGCAGTCCCTGCTCATGTTGGCGGACTGAGAATGCGATAGACCGTCCATCAGGCGAAATTGCCGGGCCGCCAATCACTCGCGCTCCCTGACCGCTCCACAACTCCGTTCCAGTTCCGTCGTTGGCGATCTTCCAGATACTCTGACTCGTACCGGTCGCAGAAACATACAAAAGATAATCAGCACCTAGTCTTGGTGCAAAACCCGTGCTGGTCGTCAACGAGATTCGAGCCGCCACCGGCATCTCGCCAGATGCGCCAGCGATCTGCATGCGCCAGAGTGTGGTTTTCGGACCCGCGAGCGTGGCGACCAGACGGCGGCCATCAGCGCTGGCCGCCAACGAAGTGTACCGGTCAACCCCAGAAGCTAGCCGGTGGGGAATGCGGCGCTCGACGTCCGTGCCATAGAGCCACGGCCCCGAGCCATCTGGATCGCTCGCGAGGTACAGCAGCGTCCGTCGGTTTAAAAGGACCGGATGAGTTACGCGCCCCATGTGCGACGTGATCCGTTCGGGGCTCCCGCCTGTTGGCCTGATGCGCCAAATGTCCAATTTGTCCGGCAGGGAACCTTGAACGAAGTAGATGAATGCCGCGTCGGGTGCCCACAACGGAAAGTGACAGTGAAGTCCGGCCGGAGCCGTGAAGATGGGCCGACCCTCCGACCTCCGGCTGCTGGCTGTTACGAACAGCGGGTCTCCGGGTCCGGGAGTGTGGTACGCGAGTCGGGAGGCGTCCTGGGACCAGTCGTACTCGGCCACGCCTTCAAGGTAAGGCTTCGGCGATCCTCCCAGCGTTGGCACCGCCCAGATGCTGATGTCGCCCCTGCCCGAGCCGTCCTGCTTGCGGACCCAAAACGTAACGAAAGCGCCATCGGGCGAAAACCCCAAGGTGCGGATCGATGGATTGACGAGTTCCGGTGTGCTCCCGCGAGTCAAATTGTGAAACTGTCCCGAACCAGCCTGCGTAACCCAAACATCCATCGGTCCGTCCCGGTCCGACAGAAACGCCACAAACTGACCGTCGCGTGACACCGCAGCGTCCTGCTCCGTTCCATCGAAGTCCGTGACGGTCTGAATTCGAGCGTCGGCGATGGGGTTTCGCCAGAAATACTCGGTCCTTTGAAACCAGAGGCCCGCGCCAATCGCTAGCACGGCTCCCGCCGCTGCTAGCGGCAAGACCAACCTCCACCTGGTAAGAAGGGCTGATATGGCCCGTGGCGGCAGTGCAGGCGGGCTCGGCAAGGGGGCATCCAGCCCGTTCGCTTGCGCTGGGGGAAGATTCCGGCCGCGCGCCCACGTGTCCAGCTCTGTCCGAGAGGCGTAGACCGAGCCCATCCTGTCATGCAGATGTCGGTGAACGGGCATCCCTTCCCGCTTCTCCCACCGTTGGACGGTCGTCACGTCGCGGTTGAGGTAAGCCGCTATTTCCTTCCAGGAATCGAGCCGCTCTTCGGAAGCGCTTTGCGATATCGGGGTTGCACGGGATGGCTCGTCCATCGCGCTCTGCTTACTGTTCTGCGGATCTTGCGAGCTCATGGCCGGGGATTGTAGCCCCTCAGCCTTTCCGGCCGCAAGGCACGGCATTTAGCGGCAAATAGCTGCACGGCTCCTAATCTGCTCATTGCCGCTTGACCAGAACGGCCCAAGTGCCCGATGGTGCCTGCGCGCCTCAAGTGTGAAACCACCGAAATGGATTTCTTGGGTACCTCGCTCAGGCCGGGAGGTAGCGACCCGGTCCAGGGACTTTCAGCGAGGCGCGATTCTCAAATCAGGAGATTTCATGACCAACAAACGATTCTGGTTCACGGCACGCATTCTCGCGGTTCTGGTCCTGGCGGCAAGCACAGCTGCTCTGGCCCAGGCTCCTCTGCCAGACCATTTGAGCGGCATCCTCAGCGACTATACACCCTTGATTTCCACCCTGAATCCGACCGGTCCGTACGAAATTCGTGGCCACTGGTCCCTGCACCTGAAGAGATGGGACAAGGCTGATTTCTCGGCCTACATGACAATGGAACTGTCCGATGCTGGCGTTGCGGCTGCGGGCGAGAATCTGGCCGATCCAAAGAGCCGGGGCGCCCACACGCACCACATCGCCATGACGGATGCCACGGTCTCGTCCGACCCCTCCGACACGAGCACCTGCCCGACCTTTAGCCCCGCGAACACCGCTCTTTTTGTCGTCACCGGTCCTGCCAACTTCATTTCAGGCAACGGAAACGCCGCGCCTTTTGAGAAGCTGGGGCCAACAACGCTCCAAGTTTGTGTCAGCGGAGGGACGGACGGGACTTCGGAGGTCGAGTATTCCAACATGACGTTGGTGATGACAGGACCTGCTGCAAACAAACATTTCGGACCGCAGCCCATCCATGGCGTTGTTCGCTTCCCGCGTAAGTCAGACGAAGGTGATGGAGATAGACACTAGGTAGCGCCGCCGCTAGAAGGCCTAGTCCCTAATCGGAAACGTCTGGCTCAATACGGTAGATATCCATCAGTATCGGTGGCGGCCGTGTTAGCCTGGCGCATTCTCAAACGCGCTCCTCCAGCTACGGCTTGAGCGAGGCGGTCTGGGTTCGGGCTTGCGTGTCGAACTACTTGCAGGCGTTGCCAAAAACCTTTAAGGGGTTACCGTCACGCTGTCAGTTTCCCGCCCGTTTTTGCCGTCCGTGTACATCAGGAGCAGCCCGGTCTGCGACGGAGAGTTGCCGTTGTACGGTCCGCTGAAGTAAACGTTGGCGGCATTATTCGGAATCACCGTCAGCGCCAGCGCGGTATTGGATGGCACGGTGAGTTCGGTCGCGGCCGGATAGAACCGCGGCATGTCCAGTTCGTAATTCATGGGACCGATGAAGTCGGTGAGATTGCCGGTGTAATAGTTGTCAAAGGCGGCCACGGAATAGTTGAAGGGCGTGGAGTAGGTAAGTTGCAGGCCGTTGGCAGTGGTTAGCGCGCTGAGCGGAACGGTGTAGATGGCGTTGGCGGAATCGAGGTCCGCAATCGTGTAGAAGTACGGGCCGCTGGCGGTGCCGGCCGCGAGATCGGCGATGAATACGCCATTCTGGCCGCTAAAAGTTCCCGCGGTGGCGAACCCGATGTCTGCGTTATAGATATCCAGATCCGGGGTGCCGTCCTGATTGACGTCGATGAGCACGTCGAATTCAGCGGGAACGTCCGGGTGAGAGCGCTGGCCGAAGGTCGTGATGGCGAACTGGACGCCCAGCGCGCTGCAGGGCACGTCCAGGCAGACCAAACGGAGACCAACGGCTTGTAGATTAATCACCGCGTAATCAGACCCTGGCGCGGGCAAAACTGAGGCGGGGAACTGCGTTCCGGTGCCCGTCAGAGAGAAGACGTCCACCAGACCGCCCACGGCGCCGCTAGCGTTGCTGAGTGTAAGATTCGCCGGGTTGCCGCTCAATGCCAGGCTCGAGCTGGCCGGCTGCACATTGGCGGACTTGTGCGGCAGGATGTGCCAGGGAATATGCACATTTTCGGAGCCGCTGGTGAAGCTAAGATAACCGGCATATTCGACGGTGTTCAGCAATTCTCCGTTACCACCCTGCGCGCCGCCATTCAGAGTCCAGATGGGCAGCGAAGCGGGATTCACTGCCAGAGTCATGGTGAAGCTGGTGGCGCTATTGGCCGGGACGGAAACGCTCGCAGGGAAGCTGAGGGTGACACCGGTCGTGTTGGGAGCGTCGCGATAGGTATTGGAAATAGTGTAGGTCCGTGCGGCGGAGCTGTAATTGCGTACTACGATCTTTTTCTTGAAGCTTTGCGCGGCGTTGAGACGGTAGGTGCCGAAGGAAATGCTGACAGCCAGGGGAGCGCTCGCGTCCCAGACAGAGGTAGAGGATGCCGCAGCGCGGTCAGCGCGCAATTCTCCGGCGCCCGTCCGGCTCATGGGAGCCAATACGCCGGGCTCGCTGGCCGCGTTCTCAAAGACGTTGGCCTCGGAGGTTTCCATCAAAATGGCTTTGATGTCCAACGGTTCGAGGGAATGATTTTTCGAGAGCAACAAGGCCGCAGTGCCGGCAGTGATGGGACAGGCGAACGAGGTGCCGCTTTCCGTGGTCTCGCCGTTGCCGGTGCCGGGTTGCGCGGCGCTCATCGTACCTGGAGCGCTCATGTCCGGCTTGAGCATGTTGTAGCTGTAATTGGGTCCGCGCGACGAATAGCTGGCGATGTTCGTAGCCAGCGAGATGGCATTGTTGGAGCTGATGGTGCCGTTAACCACGCCGGAGGCATTCTTAATGGTGTTGGAGGTCGACTGGGTCACGACCAAGGTGGGCACAAAATCACTACCCCCACCGTTGCTGAAGCTGATGGCGTCGCCTGGTGCCACCAACCCGACCAGAACTCCGACGGCTCCGTTATTGGCCACGTAGTCGATTTTCAGGCTGACCGCGCAGGTGCCGCGATCCACCAGGGCGATCTTGCCAGCGGGATTGGC
>JBEKSZ010000257.1:0-5920 GCA_049516615.1 Candidatus Acidiferrum sp.
TTCCGTGAGGTCGTCCAACCCTCCTCTCCCGAACTGTTCGCCCAGAGCACCCCGCAAGCCCGGAAGATTGCGGTCTCCGAGGTGCTCGATGAGAACCCGCCGTCGTTGATCGAGGGTCTCCGCGAGAAACTGCGCGAGCAGGCTCGAGTAACCGATCCCGGGCCGCAAGTCCGGACCGGCACAGCCCGGTCGTCGGTACATCGCATCGATCCCGAACGCTCCTATGTCCTTGAAATATCCGGACTTCAGGTTGCCGCGGTAGTGTTCCTGTTCGCTGCGATCACTCTTGCCGTTGCGCTCACCGTGCGGCAGGTCCCGATCGGAAGGCACCCGAAGACGCGGGAATCAACACCGACTGATGCCGCCACGGCACGGCCAGGCCCAGATCGCCTCGGCGATACGATTGCCCGAGCGGCCGATCCGCCGGAGGGAAATCTCTTCACAGCTCCTGCGGTAAATGGGCCGGCCCCCGCGGCGGCAGGATCGCCCACAGGGACTCCACCCGCTCGGTCCCTCAATGCGCCACCGGAAGATTCAGCTATCCGCGTGACGCCCGCCCAACCATTCTCAGGAAGAGCGACCGGCTCGCTCGGCGATCACGATGATCCCGAAACCCGTCCAGAGAGTAAGGGCCCCGTCGGGATCATCGCGCGAAACGCGCCGCCACCCGCGAGCTCCCGGCCCGTATATTCACCCAAGGCGGCCGGATCCTTAAGTGGCGCGCCGGAAAATCCCGCGCCACGCGGGGCAAGGCCGGCGCTGCGCGCCCTGTCGCGCACGGCTTCCACAATCCTGGTCACTGGCCCAGGTGACGGCAGCAAACCGTTCCGGCTGACTCTGCCGGAAAAACCGATCGCCGCCTCCTCTTCCTTCGCCATGACATCGCAACTTTCTGTTCTCGTTCCTCCTGATCCCGGGTCGGCGCAGACTCATAAACCTTCTCGCCTAGAAGCCGGCGAGCTTGTCTCGTTCGTTTGGCCTAGTTATCCAAGGCCCGGAGATCGATATGGATCGTCGGAAACCGTCAGGGTGCGCACCGCCATCGGAAAGCTCGGCCAAGTACTGGATATAAAGCTCCTCGGTGGCTCGCTCTCTCTTCTTCCTGCTGCGAAGAGCGCCATTCGCCTGTGGCGTTACCAGCCAACTCTGTTGAACAAAAAACCGGTGCAGGCGCAACAGGACGTCACCATTGAATTCCGCCCGCCAGCGTATTTTTCGCACCTCACCACTCAGCATCCGTCGCGCAACTGATTGGCAGCCGGGGCAGACGCCAACGACCCTCGGAATTTGATTTCGGCTAATCCTGAATGCCGTTAGGCGATGTCTCGAGATAGCTTCTTGCGAGCGCAACACCGCACCACCAGGCAAGTCGCGGGGAAGGCGGTTTGAGCAAACCTGGGACTGCCGGAGTCCAGGTTGCCGTGCTCAGCGAACTTCGCCGCTTATGCTGGTCACGAATCCGTCCCCAGTCTTGGCGATTTTGGCGTAAATCTCGGTAGATCGCTTCCCGCGCACCACGATCAGGCGCAGGTCAGGAGAAGCGGAGCAAACGGAAGTCCTTCCGTGTCCGGCTGTGTCGATAACGAGGTTGTCTGCCGAAGACTGGGGGTCGCAGGCCGTAATGGTGATTGTGCCCGCGAAAGTCTCAGGAGCAATAACGGTCATGCGCTCCGCGGCCTTTTTCGCAGCGCACGAAAACAGGAATATTGAAAACAACATGAGCGAGAGGCTTTTTAGATAGCGGCGGCGCATGGCAAGTGTGGTGCTCCCGATCTGCCAATTTTACACCGACTCCTTATGCAGTATGCAGTGCATCGCCAGCTTTTGTCCGCATTCCCGGCAGCCTGGCATTCGTCGACAGAAGTCCATGACGGTCTTCACGAGGGTCGCGGATGCATCCCGCTCCCCGGGGCTTCCCGAGCAATTCACCTCTAACCGGTAGCTTTTCTCAATGTCTCTCTGCGCTTCCCGGGCGGGCAAAAAAACGGTCGGGATCTGACGGAGCGCTCGAAATAGGGAAAGCACGCCGCGCCAACCGGCAAAAGGCTATTTAAGCTTCGCCAATATTTTTTTCTGATTGGCTATAATGATGTTCAAAGTGGCCTGGTTTTTCAGAATGGAAGCCTGGTTTTTCTTGATGGTTTCCTGGTTGGCCTGGATGGCACGTTGATTGGCCAGAATCGATTTCTGGTTCTGCAAGATCTGTTTCTGGTTGACCAGCACGTCTTTTTCGGACATTTCCAGCTTCCTTGGTAATACGGTTCGAAATTTAAATCCGGACAACGCCCTGAGCGGACAACAAGGGAAGAACGTATTTTGGATCCGCGCCCGACGAGCGTCAACACCATTTTCTGTAGCGGCGAACTATGCCGCAGATGATACGCGAAAAGCCGACGGGCGCCGCGGTAGTATAAATATACTATTGAGAGTCCCCGGTGCACGGAAGAGAATCGCTAGCGGCAGGAAATGTCTGTTATTCTTGAGCGAAATTTGGAGGTAGTGGCATGGCGGTTTCCTCTCCTGCGATTCAGAGCGCACACTTTCCGACGACTGCGGGCTCCAGCCTGTACGAGAAATTGAACGCGCAGTGGCACGAGCGGGCTTTGCTGATCTTCATGGCCGTGGTGCTTGCCCACTGGGGAGAGCACCTCGTGCAGGCCTACCAGATCTGGGTGATGGGCTGGCCGCGGCCCAAGGCCAACGGCATATTGGGGCTGTGGTATCCCTGGTTGATCAAATCCGAAACGCTGCACTACGGTTACGCGCTGGTCATGCTGATCGGGATTTGGGTCCTGCGCAAAGGTTTTACGGGCAGAGGGCGCACCTGGTGGACCGTCGCGCTGGTCATTCAATTCTGGCATCACATCGAACACCTGCTGCTGATTACGCAGGCGACCATGCATCACAATTTTTGGGGCAAGCCCGTGCCGGTGAGCGTTTTGCAGCTGTTCTTTCCCCGCGTCGAACTGCATCTCTTCTACAATTCGGTGGTATTCATTCCCATGGTGATCGGGATGTATTACCACATGTTCCCGCGGAAGGGCGAAGAGGGCCTCTCGGTTTGCACCTGCGAATGGAACAAACACGAGGCCAAGAACGCCGCGGCCTGCGCCGCGTGACGGGCCTTCCCGCGCCGGCCGGGGTTTTTTTTGCGGCGGTGCCCGCAAGTAAGAGATTTTCTGAAACAAGGGACTTGCGCCGAACGTATTCCGGCGCTTGGGCAAAGTGTTTACATGGGCCAGAACCGCCTGTCCGGGATCATTGCTGCGCTTCTGCTGTTGGTTGGGAGCCTTTCTTCGGGTGGCTGTGGCAAGACTTCGCGCGTTCCTGACGACATCATTTTTTCCTGTGCGAGCGAGCCGGCTGCACCGCGCCTTGGCAGCAACATCTTCACGGTCACGCTGACGGAGCGCAGCGGGGCGCAGCTCACCGGGGCGCATGTTGCGCTAGAAGGCGACATGACCCATCCCGGCATGAGTCCCGTATTCGGCGAAGCCAAGGAGATCGCCGCGGGGCGCTACCAGGGCACCGTGGATCTGACCATGCGGGGCGACTGGACGATTTTGTTTCACGTTACGCTGGCGGACGGGCGAAGTTTCGAGCGCCAGTTGCAGATTAGAAGTCTTCAGGCAAACTAAGTTCGTTGGGCACGCTCTCCTCCAATCCGCCGGTCCGGCCACTCGATGAACGTCGTTTTGATTTGTTGCGCGTTCCGGGCATCGGGGCGTTCTTGCGCTGGCGGCACTCCCGCACGGTGTCGCAAATTCCCGTGCTGCTGCTGGCCGTGGCCATGATTTTGCACGGCTTGTTCGGTCCTGCTCTGGCGCCCAAAAATCTAGCCACGGTGCTGACGTGGGTGCACTTCCGCGGAGTGCTGGTTCTGGTGCTGCTGTGCGCCGGGAATTTCTTTTGCCTGGCGTGTCCGTTCCTGCTGGTGCGCAACGCAGCGCGGCGCCTGTTTCGCCCGCGCTTTGACTGGCCGCAATGGCTGCGCAACAAATGGATTTCCGTAGGGTTGTTGCTCGCGATTTTATTTACCTATGAACTGTTTTCTCTGTGGTCTTCGCCCTGGTGGACGGCTTCCCTGGCGTTGGCCTACTTTGCCGCCATCCTGCTGATTGACGGCCTGTTCAAGCACGCCGCCTTCTGCAAATTCGTCTGTCCCATCGGCCAATTCAATTTTATTGCCTCGACGCTTTCGCCGCTGGAGGTGCAGGTTCGCGACCACCGTGTTTGCGATCGCTGCGTGACGAAAGATTGCATTCGCGGCCGCCGCAAAGCAGCTGGAGGACGCGATCCGGCAGCGGGGGGCGCCTCGGCTAGCCTGGGAAAGGGATCCGGGCTGGTGATTCTGCAGCGTGGCTGCGAGCTGGCGCTTTTTCTGCCGCGCAAGGTCGGCAACATGGATTGCACGTTCTGCCTTGATTGCGTACACGCCTGTCCCCATGAAAATGTCGGCGTCCTCAGCCGGCCGCCGGCCGGGGAGCTGATGTTCGACCCCATACGCTCGGGCATCGGCTATTTTTCCAGGCGAAAGGACATCGCGGCTCTCGCCCTGGTTTTCACTTTTGGCGCGCTGGTCAACGCTTTAGGCATGGTCAGCCCGGTGTACGTGCTCGAGGCCTGGTTGGGCAGACTGCTCTCTCTCCGCCACGAAGCTCCGATTCTCGGAATCATTTTCGTAGCTGTTTTGATTGTGGAACCGGTGATTTTGCTGGGGGCTGCCGCCTGGGCCACGCGCGTGTTGGGTGGCAGTGAGTTGGCGCTCATTCCCTTGTCTGTGCGCTATAGCTACGCGCTCGTTCCACTCGGACTTGGCATGTGGCTCGCGCATTACGGTTTTCATTTTTTTACCGGGATTCTCACCATCATTCCCGTTACGCAAACGGCGCTGGCCAGTGTCGGGATGCATTTATTTGGCGCTCCGCTTTGGACCTGGACGGGCCTGCCCGTGCGCATCGTCCGTCCGATTGAGCTGGGGTTTTTGCTTTTGGGATTTGTCGGTTCGCTGCTGGTGACCCAGCACTTGGCGGAAGAAGATTGCGCGCGCAGTCCGATGCGCGCCTTTTTGCCGTGGGCCGCGGTTTGTTTGCTGATTGGGTTGGCATCGGTGTGGCTGATGTTTCAGCCGATGGAAATGCGCGCAACGCTGCTAGGCGGTTGATGGATACAAATGAACGCGCTACTGCGACCCTCATTCCAATTTACCGCTGCGGCGCTCGCGTGCACCTTCGCGAGTTTGGCGATGACGTTATTCGCCGCGTCAGGACGCGCCCACAATGGCCCGCCCTTCCCCATCATTACCGACCAGCGCGTAGGTCCCTGCGTGGTTTCGCTCTGGATCCATCCGGATATCGGCAACTCGCCGATTTTCGTCCTGGTGGACCCCCCACCCGGGGGCGCAGTCCCCAAAGACCTCAAGATTGAAATCGGGATTCAGCCCGTCAGCGGCAGGCTGCCGGAAGTCCTCTATCCCATGAGCATTGCAGATCAGCGCGGCCAGCTTGAATACAAGACCGAGGTGCAATTTGATCGGCAGGAATTTTGGAAAGTTCGCCTGATTCTGAGTACTTCGGCGGGCGGCGGCGAATCCGCTGCAGAAGTAGAAGCCACGCCGCTCGGCTATGGCCGTTGGGATTTATTGCTCTTCGCATTGCCGTTCTTGGCCGTCGGTTTTCTGTGGTTCAAGCTGATGGCCAAACGTCGCCGGCGAAAAGGGGGCGTGCAGCCGGCTTCTTTTGCAGACACGTCGCTGCCGTGAGAAACTGTCACCACCGGGTGGGCCACATTTTACCTGCCGTTACAAGAAGGGACTGGATGTCGGAAAATAGGGCTGCAGTGGCTCCTCCGGCGTCCGGGCCTAAGCGCGAGGCACGGGTCGAACGAGGGTTGTTTCACGGCGTTCATCCGCAGCTCAGCG
>JBEKSZ010000258.1:0-5888 GCA_049516615.1 Candidatus Acidiferrum sp.
GCCACTGCTTTTGATGCGTCTGATGTAGCTAAACACGTCCAACTGTTGCTCGTCTTTTCCGCGCATACCTTCTTCTCATCAGGTTGTGCTGAGTTTTCTGATGCTGGGTCTACTCCTCAACTCCCTTCGTCGACGGTGCGCAAGACCTGGTATCGTCGAATCATGTGGCCCACCAATGTCGTCTGCGGCCAGGGATCTGGAGAGGCGTATGAGCGTCAATTTCACTGGTACCTGGAACGCAGACTTGCCCGAGAGCAGATTCTCGGGTCCACCGCCGACAGCTATTACAGTAAACATCGAACATTCAGATCCTGAGCTGCAGGAAGAGATAGTGGTCACAAAGGCGGACGGAAGCGAAGAGCGAGCCATCTTCAAATGTTGGACGAACGGTGAGCAAGGTAAAAGCGTGCTGAACGGCAGCGCAGTTCGCGGAAACGCAAGGTGGAAAGGAGAGGAACTCCTTATCGAATCGTGGATGCAGTTTGGTACACGCGAAATGCATTTCTGTGACTGCTGGTCCCTGTCTACTGATGGGCAGACCTTGTCAATGGAACACCGCCACGACGATTTGGCTGGACAACTCACCGTCCTCGACAGGGCTGGATAGAATTCATCCTCCGGCTGCACAGCACAGAGTTTTTCCGCAACCTGCTAGCAGATTTCCCGCGATACAATCTTCGGGTAGAAACTCCCAGGAGACTTGACTGATGACCGACTTGCTGAACCTGCTCCACGAAGAACGCGCCACGCTGACGAAGAAGCTGGCCGGAATCGATGCCGCCATTCACGCGCTGAATGGAAGTAGCGTATCGACCGTGATAGCTGCTGTGACCAGAATCAAGGCTGGGAAGAAGCGCACGTGGAAAATGAGTGCGACGGCAAGGGCTAAGATTTCTCTGGCGCAGAAGAAGCGATGGGCGAAGTTAGGTCATCGGCAGACGTAAGCGTGTCCATCATACTGGCAGCGATGGTTGGCGTAGAGCAAGCCCAATCCCGATAACGGGTCGTAACAGAAACCAAAGCAGACATCTCGTCTTTCGGACTGAGTCTCCCTAACGTGCGGAATCTTTTCGAGTTCGTTGAAAAGATCGACGATTTCCTGCGGAGGAGTACTTCCGTTTTCAGTCGTGTAGGCCCTTAGTCCGATGCTTTCCGTTGCGCTGACGTACCACCCCTCATCGTTCCATGCGCGAAGGGGCTTGACTGCCCCCCAGTTCCGACTTGCGGCATCCGAAGATTGCAATGTGGATCGAATACGCTCCTTAAGCGCGTCGGACAAATCTCCCGAGGACGTCTTTTGTTGAAAGCGATATTGGAGGAGGCGGCGGTCATTTCCTGAAAAAGTAATCGATTCAGGGTATTTGCGATACCCCCCGACGCTTATGCAGCTTTCGTGAAACTGAAGGCCGCGTTTCTCAACGTGCAGGATTTGAAGAATGGGCCAATGACCGTAGTCGACGGCACCCGAGATTCGATAAGGCATTACCGATTGACTGAACCAGAAAGCAAGGAAGACAAAGCTTGCGCCAAACGCGGGCCACGTTCGTTCGCAGAGCGGGAGCTTTCGGACGCTCCAACGGACCGGAAGCAAGCGTAGAGCGGATGTGGCCATAGCGAGCACAATCATTGCGACCGACAAAATGATTAACGCCGCTATACGCAGAATGTCGTGCGGGAAAAGGTCTCGCCCAGAAGCATTAAAGAAGGTCCAGATGTTCCCAAGTGGTGAATCCTGCAGCGTTGACCAGTAGATCCAAGGCATGCTCACCAGACCGGCCAACGCGCTGGCATGAGCTACGGCAGGGCGATAAGAGATGGCACCAGCCGCAAAGGCAAAGAGAATGGAAGAAAGTATACAACCGAAGCAGAATGCGGTACGAAACGAGTTCTCTTCGAAGAAGCGACCTACAAACATCAGAGAGATCAGAAGCCAATAAGGCCAGAAGAGAAACGAAGCGAACTTTGCGAGCGTCGACCGTTTTTTGAACAGGAGTGAAAGTGCGGCCACTAGGAATACCGGTAGTGCGACGATGGGAACTCCCGTAAGGAGAGGAGAGTTCGCATCGCGCAACGGGTTTTTCCAAAACGGTGAGGCCAGAATGACAAACGAACAAATTATCACCCCGGAGAAAAGTCCGTGAAAAATCGCGGCGAATCGAGTGCGGCGCGTTTGCAGCGGGGAATCGGCGAACAGAAAGCGAGGGTAAGCGAAGACAAACAGGAGGGGTACAGCGAACCAAGCGAACCATACCAGTAGTATCGCTGACAAGTCTCCCTCTTGTTGACGAGTAATCCAGAAAAACGACGCGGCGATAGCTGCGAAGGAATAGATGAGAACGGTTAAGACTTTGCGCCGCACGATGGGTTCCCGTAGACGTTTTAGGAACAATGACACTAGTGTAGCCCGGCATTCCCGGTTCCCTGACGGTGGCCGAGATTTATGCTGCTTAGTAGACACTGGAAGCGAACCTTTAGTTGCAGCTTGTCGTTGCCTGGTAGGTTCGCGAGATGGTGGGAGAGCGTGGAATTGGGAATGTCGAGTTCCTGCTGGATTTCGCTAACGACCAGGCCAACTGTCACGGCAGAGGTCGCTCAAAGCACTTGGAGATAATGAAACATTTCCGCCATGTTCCAATATTGTCCAGTTATGCTACTGCTCTTCCGCGGTTCAACACCATTTCCACCACTTTGCTTTGTGCCAACCGTTTTTCCGGCATTCCGGCTTGCGCATACAGATCGAGCGTAATCCGACTGTTGGCGTGACGAACGAGTTCCTGCACCACCTTCACGTCCTCGTTGTTTCGCATTAAGAAATCTGCCCATTCGTACGCAGTAAGGCCGGCCGACACCACGAAGGCCCATAAGTTCCTATTGGCAATCTTTGCCAAGAGTGTTATGATGAGCTGAAATTCACCCCCACAGAAAGGCCCTCGCCATGCCAACCCGGAACGTCAATCTGACCGACGAGCTTGACCGCTTCGTCGCCAAGAAGGTCAAGACGGGTCGCTACGAAAACGCCAGTGAGGTCGTGCGCGCCGGACTACGGACTTTGGAGCGCGACGAACAGCAGTACGAAGCGAAGCTAGCAGCGCTGCGAGCTGCAATCGACCAGGGTGACGCCAGCGGTATCGCCGAGGGCGACGTGTTTGGACGCGTCCGCAAGGCCCTTAAGCTTCCTGTGTCGCCGCGCTAGCCGTGGCCGCATTTCGTTTTTCGCGTCGTGCCGAAGCCGACTTACTGAGCATCGGCGACTATACTCTTCGGACATGGGGTATAAAGCAGGCCGCCTTTTATCTCCACGAGCTCGAGCATTGTTGCCAGATGCTCGCTGACAACCCGGCGTTAGGCCGACATTGTGACGAGGTTCGCCCCGGATTGCGCCGCTTCGAGCAAGGAAAGCATGTCGTGTTTTACCGCCGGGAGCGCCGAGACATTCTAATATCTCGTATCCTGCATGAGCGCATGTTGCCCGACCGCCACGGAATCGACGATCAGGACGACCAACCGTGATAGGCCTCTGTTGCCCCTGTCCCGAAGAGTTCTTGTCCAACTCGGGCAAAACCAGCAGGGTGGGTAAAATTATTACTCGCATGCGCGCACGGTTTTTTATTAGAGTAATGATCACAAACCTCGGGGAATTCGCTGTTTCCGCCATTGAGTAGACCGCGTTTCATGGTCCAATAACTGTTCCTTTGCGTCCCTAAACGCGGTTTTGGTAGCCATCCGTGCCACGTAGTTACAAGCATTTACCAAAAGACAGCTCACTGTCACGGCAGAGGTCGCGAGTGCGAGTCTCGTCGTCCCCGCCATATTCTCAAGGGTCCAAACCGGAGACATAGGTAACCTATGCCGGTACGAAATGTCACCTATGTCTCAGGTCGCTCATCACCAGTGTTTATGCGGCTTTTCTTCAGTCCCGGCGAACTGCAATGTCGCTCAGAAGATTATTTTCCCCAACTTTTCCCCAACTTATCAGTAGTTGCGGTGAGCGCTGATTTCTCAGACATCTCGGGCGCGAACACCTCGTTCTCGTCAAATCGCTGCGGCCTACAATCCGACGGCGACGTGTCCGCGTTGCATGGCCGTAGTTAACTAAAGTTTCGCCGCCCAGCGAAGTCGGCACGCCTGAGACCTTCGCGTGCACGCTTCGACAGTGGGGGCAAGCTGAAGTCTGTGCGACCAAAGGCGAAGTCAAAGACGGCACCCTCGACACCAGATGGTACGGCACACGGCTGCGATTTCTCAACGACAGCGAGGTCGGATTGTGCAGAGGGTATTCCGAGATGCTCGATTCGAAGAGAAATCCTGCCACTTGTTTAGAGGCTCTTCCTCAATGCCAGGGTGGACAGGCCGATTATGCCCGCTAGCAGAAGCGTAACGGCCGGCGGTTCAGGCACTCCTGCTGCCGTTGTTGAGACGGTCCATGTGCCGGGATCGTCCATATTGGAGCTGATACCTTCGCCGGCGTAGCCAAAGACATTGTCGTCAGCAAAAGGGGCGCATGTCGGACAGCTGGCAGACATGTTATAGGTGTCGTAGTTAAAGAAGCCAAACGCGCCCTGAACGAATATGTTCCAGTTGATAATCTGACCGGAGACGTTGGTAGAAAAGTTGAACGCTCCAGGAAGAGAATTTGCGGGAGTTTGCGTCGCTTCAGGAAAGCCCGGAACATAAAATTTAAAATCGCCGGGCATGACAAAAACGTTGTTCAGGTTGTCGCCGAGTGGCGTTGAAAACGTTATGGAGCGTCCATGCTGCAAATAGGAGGACAGTAGTTAACCGGTGGGCACACCTGCGGGTCACTTTGCACGGGGCAGCTGCCTTCGATGAAATTTGTTAACTGATTTCCCGTATAAGTGTAGGTGGTATCGGCCTTGATTTGCGGAGTGACAGAAATTGCAAGCAGGGTAGAGAACAATGCCACGGAAAGTATCTTAGTCATGCTGGCTCCCAGTTCTGCGAGACCGTGGCTGGGGCCGCAGGGCGGTAAGATAGCACACACATTCGTAATCAACAAAAGGCAAATATGATAAAGAAGATTCTAGCGAATGGGAAGTGAGTGTTTAAATTTGAGGGCTGCGAATCTGAAGATTCGCCACTACGAAGGCGAAGACTGAAGCCCGGCCCGCTACATGCGAATATTCATTCTTACGCCCTCACGAACTCTCGCTTGCGCTTGGGTGCTTGTTATAATTGCGATGAATTTAGGACTTCGGGAGTCGCATGGCCGCCGCCCTGGGACGGGAACGTTCTGTCCGACTTGCGAGTTTTGCGTCGACGGGAAATCGCCGCCGAAACGACCCAAGTGATTTCCGCGATGGATACCTGATTCCCGCCGGAGCGCTTCGAACTATACATGGCGGCGTCAGCCAATTTCAGGAGCTTATCCGGTTCTGGATTATGCGTAGGGTAGCCTCTCGCGATACCACACGTCCACCCAGCGCGACAGTTCCTCACGAATAATCGATTGGTTTCGCGAATCATCAGCTCGAGAGACATCCACATCAGCTTGGCGTCGTGTGGCAACGGCTCCCACTGGGCGGGATCGGGTGGGGCTTTCGTCACGAAGCACACGTTGTCGCCGCTGAACTTACCAGCGAACTTCGGACGCCATCGCCAACAAAGAAGGCGGCGCGGAATTCAGCGCGCGGCGGGACCGACTCGCCGGATTGAATCAGGGGAGCGGTCAAGGGGGCTTAGTGGCGGCTGAGATTTACGGGAGGATGCTTGGCACTGGGTTACCGAAGCTGTGTTAACAACTTCAAGTGGGCTCTGCACAGGAATTCGTAGAGACCCGCATTTTAGGCTGCTTTCTTAAAAACGATGAATTCGGTCTTGGTGACCGCCATGCGCTGCGCCTTGAGTAGCAGATAGGCGAGATTCTTATA
>JBEKSZ010000259.1:0-5879 GCA_049516615.1 Candidatus Acidiferrum sp.
CTTTCTCTTCCCCGGTGTAATGCTTGCGCTCTTTTCGCATACGTCCTCTCCGTTTATATTAACGGAAGAACGCTCTTCTCCATTTCCAGCTGAGGCAGGACAGCATGACCTTCCAGGAGTCGCATTAGTCCGTGCAAAAAGATGTTTGCGCCAAAAGTGATGCGCAAGAGTGAATACGCGATTTCCGAGTTTGAGGGAGTGGTGTGCATGGGAAAGGTTTCAATCTCCCAGAAAATGAGAGTTGCGGAACTACGCAAAGGTTTCAGCCTAATTTAAATCCATAAAGCCTTAGGAATTCGAGAGGCATTAGGTCTTCCGGAAGGGGGATATCGAAGTGCCCGCCGAGTTGGACCTTGTCATTGAATGCCGGTAGGAATCAGTCAGCGTCCTTTCAGAACTAGACGGAAAACGGCCCGGCGTGCGGGCGGCTGGGAGTGTTTCCCCATTGACGACAAATCCGAATGACAGTTTTATGACAATCACAGCTTTTTCTCGAATCGGAACAGATCAGGCCGCGCATAATGACCCGAAACATCGAAGGTCATCAATTCACGGTCGATTTGCGCCAAATCCAAATCCGAAACCAAAAGTTCCTCGCGGTCGAACACTGGATCAAGCACATATTGAGCGTCCGGACCGATGATTGCGCTGCCTCCACGTGCGATCCATTGGCCGTTGCCAAGCGGCAACGTAGTGCCATCACGAAATTCGTGAGGCAAGTCGTCAGTCGCCATCATCAAGCCGGCGGCCAGAACAAAACATCGGCCTTCAAAGGCGTAGTGTCTACTGGCCAATTGGTGCAATTCGTGGACTGTCGGCCATACTGCGACATGAATGTGTTCGCCGGAATTGTGCATGGCCATGCGCGCGAGCGGCATCCAATGCTCCCAGCAAATCAATCCGCCCACCCTCCCAACGGATGTGGGTACAGCTTCCAGCCCGCGGCCATCCCCATTTCCCCAGACCAGGCGTTCGGTGTAGGTGGGAACGAGCTTTCGATGATGGTTTTTGAGTTGTCCATCATCTGAAATTGTGAGCAGGGAGTTGTAGAGCGTTCCGCTTCCCGGACCGGAATCGACTCGCTCATTGACTCCGATTACTATCGAAATCTTGAGATCTCGCGCGGCCTCGCCGAGAAGATTCACTTCCTCACCCGGCACGGTGATGCTGTTATTTCGTAGCCTGGCGAAGACGTCTTTCGCAGATGGGTTTTGCCACAATGCTGCACCCGGGCACACATCGAGCCACGCAGGGTAACCGGCCAGCCAGGTCTCGCCAAACGCTACGAGCCGTGCACCATGCTTGGCTGCCCGCTGGATAAGATCAATAGCCTTGGCCAGACTGGCTCGTTTATCCAAGTAGACGGGCGCAAATTGCGCGATGGCGACAGTTACGCGCTTGGAATCGTCATTTGGAGCGCTGGCTATTTCCGTCACGAACGTGTCGACTCCACCAACGGCAAACCGCGTACGGGCCCCGAGGTAAGCTTGAGTGCGTCGGTGGCCGTGATGAGACCAGAACGTCGAATACCTCGATATCGATTGACGTCAGTAGACTCTATGGCCTCTGAATGCGCCATGCCTATGTCCCTGATTGCATCTAGTTCGATCAACGCGGAGCGACGAACCCGTACATCTGCGCCGATCGTGACTGGAGCGATGCTGCGGCCGGGCCTGACTCTGCAAGAAACTGTCGGCGTGACAACTGCATCGTGATGTCACCTTTCCTTTCGTGACTCGGGTGGAATCCAGTCTTGCCTAATGCTGTTCTCCGTCGCAGATCATCGCTTTTTCAATCGTATGTCTCGCGATGAGGAGCCCACGTAGGCGACGGCATCCGGAATATACCGCCAATCAGTGGTGGACGTGTCCCAAACGCTTTGGATCCTGGGCGAGACCGTGATATAGACCTGTTGGCTTTCTCCAGTTTTCAAACGAATCTTGCTCCAGCCACCCAGTCGCAGAGGTGGTTCCCCGGCGTAATCAACTCCCAGGTAGACCTGCGGAACTTCTGCACCTTCAACAGTGCCATCATTCTTGACCGTGAACGACACGTGGAGAATGTGATCTGGATCGCGTTTTAAGGAGAGGTCCGAGTATGCAAAGTGGGTATAGGACAGCCCATAGCCGAACTCAAAAAGCGGTGCAAGTCTCTTCGCATCGTACCAGCGATAGCCTATATTGAGTTTTTCGGAATAGACAGGATCTTTAGAAATGACGCCGGTAGAGCCCCAGGTGGGAGTATCTTCGTCCCGGGCAGGAAACGTAAACGGCAGCTTGCCGGAAGGATCCACCTTGCCGAACAAGACATTGGCGATCGCTCTGCTTCCCGCTTCGCCTGGATACCAGGCTTCGATGATCGCCGCGACCTTATCTTTCCACGGCATCAGAACCGGATTGCCACTCTCGATCACAACGATCGTATGAGGGTTAGCGCTTGCAACAGCATCTACCAGTTCATTCTGGTTCGAGGGGTTCTGCAAACTGAGAGTCCTCAAATCTCCGAAATCTTCCCCAGCGGGCTGCGCGACTACGACAATCGCGATGTCTGACCGACGCGCCAGCGCGACTGCGTCGACGATTTCGTCCGGACTATATGCGCGGAAGGGGGCTTGCTCGTCCTGGACCCCAGAAAATTCGACTTCGCTGGCCGGCGATAATTCGCGAATGGCTTTTGTCAGGGGAACAGGAACCTTCAGCCACGGATTGCGCCACCATCCGCAGCCATTATGGTCGATGAATTCCAGACCTTCACAGCCGGTGAACGAACCCGTCACGGGATGCATCGTATCTGCAGAACCGCCACCAGACATCACAGCTACGTCTGCATGGGAGCCGATGACCGCAATACGCTTCAGCTTTGAGGCTGATAGCGGAAGCTGCCGACGATCGTTCTTGAGCAATACGATGGATTGTTCCTCGACCGATTGTGCAAAGGTCCGCGCGGCGTCGAAATCAATCTTTTCTCCACTGTGGGGAGGATTATCCATAACGCCGGAAGTAATCATTGAATAGAGTTTGCGGCGCACCATATCGTCGACCCGCTCTTGGGTGATGTCATGGTTGGTTAACGCAAATAGAACTGGGACACGCCCGAAGTAAGAAGGGCCCGCATCGCTTCCTTCTTCTTCATCAAGGCCGGCGTTAATCGCCTTTGCCGTCGTGTGAGTGGCTCCCCAGTCCGACTGTACCTGGCCCGGAAAGTGCCATTGCGTCTTCAGAATGTCAGTAAGAAGCATCGAATTCTCGCAGCCGTAGCCGCCATTCAGCCGATTATAGCTGCACATAACGCTTGCCGGATGGCCCTGTTCAACGGCGATTTCAAAAGGTAATAAATAAAGCTCTCGCAGGGTGCGGTCATCGATGCGGCTATCTCCACCCATACGGTTTGTCTCCTGTTCATTTCCCGCAAAGTGTTTGATCGACGCCATGACCTTCTGGCTCTGAGTCCCTTTCGTGCGCGCCGCCAACAGTTCCCCCGCGAGGAATGGATCTTCGCCTAAGTACTCGAATGTTCTGCCTCCTCTGGGCTCTCTTGTGAGATTTGCACCTCCGCCAAGACCCATCGCGAATCCTTGGGCGCGCAATTGGATCGCTATTTCACTCCCGTAGTCATAAGACAACTGCCTGTCCCAACTGGCAGCAAGAGCAATAGTGGCAGGGAAAGTAGTGCTCGGCTCGGCTGTGCTCCCTGAACCCGTGGCCGAATCAGAAATATTGATGTCGGGAATACCGAGCCTCGTTACACCCTCGATATATCCTCCTCCGCCGCCTGGTGAAGCGTTGGAAGGATACTTGGAAAGAATCAACTGAAGCTTCTCGTCGAGAGTCAACTTCTTCAATAGTTCATCTGCGCGCCGCCAGATAGCGTCATTTGGTGTTCCACTCTCTTGGGCCTCCGCCGTTATCGCGAGGGAAACGGCAAAAATCATAACCAGAAGCACTGCGATCCATACTCGATTAGGCTGCATATCATTCCTTCGCATTCTCAATGAACTTTCTTTCAAATCCAACGCTTCGGTCCTTTCGACCTCAGCGATCATCGCTATATCATGACCCCGAAGAGGATCCAATCCAATGCTTTGTGCAGGAATCCAGCTAAAAAAACCGACATCGTAGCGATTTCGCGCAATGGGTTCCTCCGGCTTCACGCGTGGCTCACAATAGTCCGCCTCTTTGGGCCTGCGTGAAACCTTTGGGCGGCACGAGACTCTGATGGGAGTAGGGTCGTCAATTTTCGTGGTTTCTGAGGAAGGGGCTTTCACGTTCTCGCGGTCGGTAGACGTGGAGAAGTGCTGAATTAGCTTGTTTCTTTGGTCTTTGGTGTCGGTTCTCTTGCCTGTGAAGGAAGAAATGGGAAGGTGCGGAACCGGGAGCAAATATGAAACTTGCAGTTCCCATGCTGCTTCTTGCAGGATTATTTGTCACTCCAAGCGCGCAGGAGAATCCTCCTGGTACTCACCTCTCCGCTCCTGTGATCGGCCTCGAGGTTGCCCTGGCAGCGCCTCCGAAGTGTGGCAGACCCACCCCTTCGCCGACCGATGTGGCCGCTGCGATTAAAACCAAAAAGACGTTCTACGTCACAGGTGCGCAAGGTTTGTACGCTGTCAGTCCGCAAGGGCAGGTGATGCAAGTGTTTCAATCGCCTTCGTGGGCAACGGACAAAAACCCCAAATAGCACCCGAGACCAAACCAAGAAGGCCAATGCCAAGCATCATCAAAGTGGATGGCTCAGGAACTGTGGTTGTTGTCTCCGTCCAAGTTCCGGGGTCGAACGCGTTGCCGCCGTCCACATAGCCATCGCTCGGATATTGAATAGTATCCGTCGCGACAGCAGCAAAATTACGCGTATTTATCGTGATGTCCGCAGTTCCAGCGGGCCCGGTCATAGAGAAACCCCACTGGAAGATGCTACCGTTGGACAGAGTTCCAATGCCGAGGGTGAGTGAAACATCCGGGTCCGTCAAGTTCAAGGTGAAGGGGCCAGAAGTCAGCGTAGCGGAAATGGGGTCTACATTCCCTAAGAAGTTTGGAGCCAAGGGCTCGGCCACGGTGAATGACCCGACAATACTACAGAAAGGAGGACAGCCTCCCGGGGTGCCCGGAAATAGCAGGTCAAACGGGTTTCCAGTGTACGAGTACGTGGTGTCGGCCTTTGCCGATACCGCACATAAGGTCAACAGGAGACAGAAACAGAAGGCTGAGATACTTTTTAAGCTTGGCATTTAGACCCTCAAAGACAACATCGCAGGGATGGAACAACGTGAGGAACCTATACGCGTGCGACGTGAAGCGCAATACAGGGAATACGTGAGATTCGAGTAAACGAGCAGCCCGATTTTGTGAGGGCGGCGCTCAAAGCCTTGCGCTGCTCAGGACCAGCCGCGTCAATTACCATTTTCGAATCAACCGAAGTCGGAACGGCGACTGGTGTTTGAGCAAAAGCTGGTAACCCAAAAATGAGCGCCGCGATTCCGAACAAGAACCTAAATACATTCGTTTTCGTGTTCGTAAACCCTCGCTACCGATAGCACCCGGACAACCGGACGAAACTTGCAAAAGTTATCCTGAATAGGTTATCCCAACTCCTGACCGCGTCGTGTACGTGCGGCGCAGCATCTGGCAAGGGACGGAGCAAGAGCCAAAAACGCCCAACAGTGTGCGAGACGTAGATGTTCCCGAAGCGCTGGCGCGGGTCTTGAGAAATTACGCGGCTGGCAAAACGGGATATCTCTTCGCTGCATCCAGCGGGCGACCGCTGTCACAACGCAACGTCCTCAGGGCTTTGCACACAACCGGAAAAAAAGTCGGTTTTCACGCGTTCCGGCGATTCCGCACGGAAACGCTCCGGCGTGCGCGTGTACCTGAAGACCTGATTAC
>JBEKSZ010000260.1:0-5858 GCA_049516615.1 Candidatus Acidiferrum sp.
GAAGTCGGCAGCAACCGCCCATCGGGACGTGAGAAGCAAAGCCCACATGATCCGGTTCCTCAAGGATTCCTTGGCCCCGGGACCACAAGGCCACAGCTACGCTTGACGGCTGAGAGCATTGTGGAGACGGTCTCCCGGGGGACGAGAAAGTTGCCTGGCCTCGAACTGGCCGTCCTTGCCGCCGCCCGCGCCCCCCCGGGCATTACGGACAGCTCGGCGAGTGTTCGAATGAACGGACTTGTGCCGCTCCGGGAGGCGCGTCATGCGCGATGGATGGTTAAGGCTCGTCGCGGGCGAGGTCGAGATACTTACTAGGGACTGAGGCCGCTGGTTTGCGTGGCGGGGGCTGCGCTGCCCGCGGGATAGACGAGGATCTCGACAGTGCCCCAGCCGGAGTCGGAAGTCGCGGTTTTCGATTTGCCGATCCCCAGGGTTTTCAGCTGCTTGTCGTCGAAGGAGAAGTTGGCGACCAGGTAGTCGCGCACCACCATGGCGCGCGCTTGCGTGAGCACCAGGTCTTTTTGCGCGTCACCGGTCATGCCGCTGGCGACCACGACGACCGCGACACCAAACTCAGTGTCCGCCAGAAACTGCCCGGCGGCGCGCAAAGATTTCTGGTTTTTCGGTTTGGCGGTGTCCTCCTTTTCAAAGAGTTGTTTCGAATCGAAGGTGAAGGTCTTTTGCGGCGTGGCCTGGGGAAGTTGCGCGATGTCGTTCTTGACCAGGTCCGAGGAATCGTCATAACCGCGGGTCTTGTAAAAACCGCGGACCAGGAAATTGTGCTTCATGGCTTCCATGTTTTCTTCAAAGGCCGTGACCCCAGCTTGCGCGTGCAGGACGGTGTCGCGCAGGCCGATGGTGGTCTGGTCCAGGTGGGCGTACAGCTCCTTGTCATTGACGAGCGCACCGACGGTGCCTTGACCCTGGTTGATCTTGCTGCTGATGGAGCTCAGATTGGCGGCCACCACGGTAACGCTGTCGAGGGCCTTCTGGCTGGTGACCAGGATGCCATCGGCCTTTTTCATCAGGTCGGCAATGACCAGCGGGGCTGCGCTCGGGAGAGTATCGTTGTCTTTGACGTTTAGCGCTGCCGCGGAGCCAAAAGAGATGGAGATATATTCGTTGCCGAGGAGGCCTTCGGTTTCGATGGCGGCTACCGAGTCCTGCTTGACGATGTCGTGCGTGGAGCGCTCGAGATCCATGAGCACGGTAATTTTGCCCGTGGGGTTGCCGGGCAAGCGGATCTCGCGGACCGTGCCGCTGTGCACCCCGCCGATGCGCACCTCCGCGCCGGCATCGAGGCCGACCACGGTAGCGAACTGAGCCTGCAGGCGGTACGTGGGGCTGAACAGGTACTGCTTGTTGCCAATGATAAAAATGCCGGTTATCAGAATAGCCAGCGTTAGGATGATAAAGGCTCCGAGCCTTGCCGTCCTTGACATATGCCCTCCCTATGAATCCCGCTGCATAAATTCCGAAACAAATTGGTTATCGCTGTGCTCCAGATCCTTGAAGGTGCCTTCGATGACCACATGGCCTTTGTCGAGCAGCGCGATGCGATTGGCGATGGTCTTGGCGCTGTGGAGGTCGTGAGTGACCACGAGGGAAGCCATGTGATGCTCCTGCTGCAACTTGAGAATCAACTCGTCAATCTCGCCCGAAGTGATGGGATCAAGGCCTGCAGTGGGTTCATCGAGCAAGAGAATCGAAGGATCAAGAGCCAGCGCGCGCGCCAGACCAACGCGCTTCTGCATGCCACCGGAGATATCGCTGGGCATTTTCCGGAGGTGATCCTCGAGGCCCACGCTGGTGAGCAGTTGCTCGACGCGATCGGCGCGCTCAGGCGGGGTCATTTGCGTATGGCGCTTGAGCGGGAAAGCGATGTTTTCCGCAACGGTCATGGAGTCGTATAGTGCGGCGTGCTGGAACAGGAAGCCCATTTTTTTCCGGATTTCATTGAGGGCTTCGAGTTCGAAGCGGGAAATATCCTGGCCCTCGACGAGCACGGAGCCGGCGTCGGGCTTTTCTAGGCCGATGATGATCTTGAGCAGGACGCTCTTGCCCGTCCCGCTGCGCCCGAGCATGGCCAGAGTTTCGCCCGCGTTGATCGTGAGACTGATTCCGTTTAAGACCACCTGGCTGCCGAAGGATTTACGCAAGCCGCGCAGCAGCACGGCGGACTCCTGAGCCGGTGTCAGAGCGGCTAGAGGTGACCAGGCGGGGCCGCCATCGGGAGCAGCGCGCAGGAGGTCTTCCTCCGCTCGGGTCATGGAAAAAACACCAGGATCAATTTGACCAGGATGACGTCGGCAAGAATGACAAAGAGCGAGGACAGAACCACGGAACTGGTCGCGGAAAGTCCTACCCCGGCGGTGCCACCCTTGGTACGCATGCCCTGGAAGCAGCCGATCGTGCCGATGATCAGACCGAAGACCGCGGTCCTGAAAGTGGGGGCGAGAAAGTCGCTGAAGGTGGTGCCGTGAAAGCCCTGGCTGATGAACTTGTGGAAGGAAATGGGGTCGGCCAAAGTATCGGCGATCCAGCCGAAAAGCACCCCGCAGAAGTCTGCAGCCAGCGTCAACAAGGGGAGCATCAGGATCGAGGCCACGATGCGCGTGAAAGCCAGATATTTGTAGGGGTTTACGCCGGAAGCCTCGATGGCGTCGATCTGCTCGGTGACCGCCATGGAGCCGAGTTCCGCGCCGATGCCTGCGCCGACTCTGCCGCTGACCACCAGGCCTGTGACGATGGGACCGGTTTCGTGAATGATGGAGAAAACCAGCGCCGCGGGAAGCATGGATTTGGCGCCGAAGCGCACCAGGCTGCTGCGGCTTTCTAGCGAGAGCACCGCGCCGATGGCGGCACCGGCCAGGGCGACCAGGGGCAGGGATTTCGAGCCCACTTCGTCGAGCTGCCGCAAGAGTTCACGGCCTTCAAAGGGGCGACGCACGGCAGAGCGCAGCACCCGCCAGACAAATAGACCGAGCTCTCCGAACCATCCGAAGAAGAGCTCAAGAACGGCGAAGAGATGGGCGTGCTGCGCCGGAGCAGGGGATGGCGCCTGGACCGCATCCTGGGCGATCAAATGATTAGGAACACTCGCTGGGTGGCTCACAGTTTTTGCTTATTGACTCGTGGTGCGCGCTTGGGCTGCCAGTCGATTGCGCTGGATCGATGGGCGCTCGTACTAGCGAGACTCTTATCGCCGAGAATAGAGCGACGAACCGCAGAAATCTCATCTTGGATTCTTCCTTGCCTGGAGCTTCCATTTTGCGATCGAGGATGCCGCAGCATTTCGGCGAGCGAAGAGTAAAATCCTTAACGGTCATAGATATCACCTGGAGAAACGCCTGTCTGTCTCAAAGGGGACATAAACTGCCTGGCGCGCCGGTCTAGCCGATCGGAGCCATTACGTGGAATGGGGCTGGTTCTCCTGCCTTGACGCAGCATCGTCTGCTTCTGCGTTTTTCCAGGACCGTTGCGTGCCGGCGGAGAGAACGGGTCGGCTCCGGAAACATCCGATCAAGCCTTGTGAACAGCTAAATATTTGGCGACGGCTACCTCCGGACATCAAATTGGGGCATGGGTTGATCGGCGAAATAGCCTCGAGCATCGCGGCCTCTCACCGCGTGGGTGACAAAAGGCTGTCCATTGAAGCAAAAGGCGACGTCCGCCTAGAAACCCGGGTCCGAAGTCTGGCCCATCGTTGCTTAGTCCTCTAGTCCTTAGTGCCCTTTGTCGACTTCATCCTTCAACCGCGTCTGGTCCGTGATCCAGTTGACCTCCCAGGTTTTGCCCCCGTCCTCCGAGAATGACTGCTCGAAGTGCGGCGTATCGGTGTTCGTGTTTGTCCAAACGAATCGGCACAGGATGGATCGGCCATTGGGGCCGGATGGCTCGGTATCGAAGAACTCGCCTCGTCCATTTTTAAATTCACCGATCGTCGGCACGCCTATGGCACCGCTCTTGCTGGTCGCCCAATAGAGGCTCCACTGGTGGGTTTGGGGATCGTATAGGCGCAGGGTTAGACCTTCGATATGGCCGCCAGCCGGGCTATCGGTTTCAAACTCCTCCAGATCGGCGCGACCGCCCCAGACCTTTCGGGTGACGGAGGTACCGTCAAATTCGACCCAGTTCTTCGAGCCGACCAGGCGATGATCGAGACGTTTCAGATGAATTTTCCACGTGCCAACCTCGAAATCGAAGTCATGCTGCCCGTCATGTTGCGCGGCCGTCTGTTGAGCGCTGGTTTTCGCTGCCTCCGCATTCTGCCGTGCAAGTCCACAAAAGCATAGAAATCCGGCAAGCACGCCGCACGCCATGAGATACCCCCAAATGTGTTTGATGTTCATCGTTTCCCCCATTCGTTCCCTGTCTACCCAAAATTTCCCGCGAAATTCCCGAGTTAACTCGTTACCTTCCAAGTACCAATCTCGAAGTCGAAATCGTGCTGGCCATCCCGTTCGGTCGGTTGCCGGAACTCCTTCGACGCCTCGGAAGTCTGCCGCGCGAGTCCACCAAAGGCCGGCAGCAGCAACAGGATCCCTGCAAGGAGATAAGTCGAGATGCGTTGCCGCGCGTTCATCAGTGTCTCCGTGCCACTAGAATTTGCCGACATTAGCTGGCAACGTGGCTCAAACGAATAGCCACTTTCGTGTGATACGACATGGCCACTCGAGTCAAGCTCCGTGTCGATGAAGCGAGTCTCGGTAAGCTTTTTCCCGCCGATTTCCCTGTACGCGAGCAGAAAGATCGCGATCTACCGGCAATTGTAGGAAATGGTTTCGGCGAGCCATCCTCGCGGGACGGTTGCGGCCCGGCCATCGCGTGCCTTCCACAAAAGACCTGGCCGAGGAACTGCGGACATCGCGCACCGCGGGTGTCAAGCGCGCACGAACCATTGCGCGCGGAGGGTTACGGCGAGAGGGTTAACTCGAGACCTTCCCTCGAGCGGGCGCCTCTGGTCTCACGGTCGATCCCGGGCGAGGCCTTAAAGCCGACACCCGGAAAAGTGCTGTGTGCGGGGTGTCTAAGAACCGTCCACTAACGAAAAGTTATACATGCCGCTTCGTGAAGCGATTGCGGAATATTTGGGCGCTGCTCGCACGGGTGCGCTGCGAGCCATCGCGGATTCTGGTAACAACGGGATCGCAGCAGGGCTTGCAACCTTCGCCGCAGGTTCTTTGTATACCAATAAGCGGGTGTGGGTCGAGGAGCCGGAATATCCAGGAGCACACCAGGCCCTGATGATGGCTGGGCGAAACCTATCACTGTGCCTGTCGATCATGACGGTCTAGACGCGAGCAAAAGAATGCGGCGCGCTCGGGGCGCGCATGCTGTCTACGATCGCATCGCTCTCGACCTCCGAGGCGGGCCGCCGAGGAGGGCGGGATCCACTGCGCTAGGCACCCGGCCCCCCGGTCGCTGGTGGCAATGCCCAAGTCAATTATTTCTTTCGGCTCGGATCGTCGTTAGGATTGACGTAGTGAAACTGCAGAGGAGCTTGGCCGTGGACTTGGACCACAACCTCTCCACTGGCCATGGCGTAGTGATGCATATCGGGATCGAGGAACGCGAAACTGCCAGCCGGAAAAGCTCCCATCTTGCTCTCGTCAAAGCTGTCTCCCATGCCGACCTTGAAAGTTCCAGAGATGACGGTCACGTTTTCCCGTAGAGGATGCCAATGGGGTGAGATGCGGTATCCGTCAGGCATCTTCAAGCGCACGGTGTAATCCCCGCTGGCCGCGCCGGGGTTGCCCTCGAGCACTGCCAGTTGCGCGCCGGGAGCTAGGAATGCCGGCGCTGGCCCGTAAGGAATCGCATCCGCTAAAAAGACATGTTTTTCAGAAGGAGCGGTC
>JBEKSZ010000261.1:0-5793 GCA_049516615.1 Candidatus Acidiferrum sp.
CCCTCAACCTCAACTGATTTAAAGCGCGGCGCAGGCCTCCGCTGCCGACAAGACCCGCGAAACGAACGAGCAACAGAAAACACCCCGAAAGGGGACATTTCTAACGAGCCTTGACTGTTCCCCAGCCGTTTCGGAAGATTTCGATGAGCCTCGGTAAGTAGTCCTTGAAGATCAACTGTTTCCGGCAGTAGGGTGGTGCTCTGAGGATGCGTTCTATTTTCGCATTCAAAGATAATATTTGCTTTGCTGTATTTCTTGTAGCATAATTGCTTCAAGATGTGGAAGGAAGCGCGCACCCCGAAGGCCTCCCGCTTGCGCCAGCGCAAGTTTGCTTTAATTCAGGGTTTGCCCAAGCTCGCTGATCAGCTTTCTGGCACCATTACCCGCAGTTATACGCGTTGCGGAAAGCCCACGTGCCGGTGCGCGAACGGCCGCGGGCATGCCGCCTGGTCCCTGACCTTCATGCTCCACGGGCGGCGACATGTCGAGCGCATTCCCGCAGAGTGGGCCGAAGAGGTGGAACAGCGGGTAGCGGCCGGGCGGGAGTTGCAGGATGCCGTCAGAGAAGTGTTAGCGGCCAACATTCAGCTGTTGCTTTTGGCCAAACAGCAAGAGAAGAAGGGAAAGAAAAGGAAGAAGTGAGCGGGGCCACGCCACGTCATCTGCTTCGCTATGTGACCCGGCGTCTGGACCTCCGACGGTATCTGCAGCATCCGGGGGACGGTCGTCGGCAACCCCAGATTCCGGCGCAGGCTCTGCTGTGGGCCCTGCTGCTCGGTCGAATCCTTCGCCAACCGAGCTTTCATGCCATCGAAGCCTTGGTGCGTTCTTCGGCGCGACGAACCCTGGGTATCCCGATGGCGTTTTCCGACGATGCCTTGGGTTATTTCACGGAACGGCTCGATCCCCGACCCACCCGGCAGGCCCTGCTCTCCGTCATCCGCGGCGCCAAACGCAACAAGGCTTTTGACGATTGCCGCTGGATCGGTCTGGCCCTGGACGGGACCGGCGCCGGGTGGCGGGCCCAGCAGGGCTGCAACTTCTGTCGACCGAAGCGCAACGCTGAGAAACAGATCTGCGGTTATCAACACTCTTTGGTGATGGTCAGCGTGGTGGGCACGGGCCTGTCGCTGCCCTTCGATGGGGAACCTTACGGACCGGACGATAGCGAGTACGCCGCCGGGCAGCGGTTATTACGACGAGTGCTGGGGGGCCTGGGGAAGCGTTTTGCGCAGTATGTGGTCGTCGATGGCGGTTTTGCCACCGCACCGTTCCTGCACACGGCAGGACAGCTCGGCCTCCCGGTGGTGGCACGGCTGAAAGACAATTTGCCTGAATTGCTCGGCGCCGCCCGGCAACGCTTTCCTGGTGCTCCTCCAAGCACGGTCTTTCAGCACGGAGCGGATCGTGTGGAACTATGGGACGCAGAGGACTTCGATCCCTGGGCCACCCTGCGATGGGAAACCGTGCGGGTGTTCTTCTATCGCCAGCACAAACCCGACGGCACGGTGGTGGAAGCTTACTGGCTAACGAATTTTTCCTCCTCTACCGTGGGCCCCCAGGCGCTGTTCCGCATGGCCAAAAGTCGCTGGGAAATCGAAAACCAGGGCTTCAACGAAGCCAAGAACCATCACGGCCTCGAGCATATCGCTCATCATCATGCCAACACTCTGCTGATCGGCTGGCTTCTGGCCATGTTGGCCTTGACCATCGAACGACTCTACCGCCTGCGCTATCTCCACCGCGGGCAACACCGGGTGCACAGCAGCGCCCAGTTGCTACTGCTCTTGTGGCTCAGTCTTTCCCGACCGTGTGTTGCCAACAGCAGCTGAGTCCCAGCACCGGGAAAAACTGCATCTCCCTTGCTCCCTATCCCACCACCATCGCCCAACATTTCATGAAGCGAGAAACGAGACCGAGAACACCTGTCTGAAAATAGGCCCCTCCGTTCTCCCCTGCCGTGCTGCAAGAAATCCTCCCTAGATCCCGCCTCCCTTTTCCCGCGTCCTTCATTCTTCCGAAATCGCTGGGGCCACAGGAAGGCAATTGACTTCGCTGTGAGCGTCCCCTAAAATTGGTGGTTTGAGCGACAACGCTAAGGAGCAATAGATGGCGCAGGGTCAGGCAACCAAGATCAAGAAGAAGAAAAAGTCCGTGTTGAAGCGCGCCGCGCAATCCCACGAGCGCGCCGACGTGAATCGCGCAAACCGCACGCGGGTGCGCAGCTTTATGAAGCGCATGCGCACGGCGATCACGACCGGAGATTCGACAGCGGTGGGAAATTTGCTGCATCCGACCATGGCGGCGATTGACCGGGCGATTACCAAAGGCGTGTTGCACGAGAATACCGGGAACCGCTACAAGTCGCGTCTTTCGCTGGCGTACAACGGACTAAAGGCCAAAGCCGCGAAGTAGGATTGCGGTCGCTGCCGGTACGGATTTGGCCAACCCTGGCGGTCAGCGCTTTTTTGCCAGGATTGGCGCCTCCTTTTTGTGGTTTTATTTTTTCCTCCGGATTTTCGCGTTCATGCTGCTGTCATGATTCTGTAACGATTCCCTAGTATTCTGAGGCGCTTCGGAAACGCGCCAAGAAGAGCTCGAGGGAACGCAGGACATGCAGGGCATTGGAGCAGGTTTGCTGGGGACTTCCTTAAACACTTTTCGCCGCCTGCTTGCTGTGGGGCCTGTTTTTCCTGTTGCCAATCCGCCTGCTGAGTCTGCTGAACGTGCGCTTCCGCGTCTCCTCGTGAGACTTCTCGGGCTGGCCTCCCTCAGTGTCTGGCTGGGTGCTTCGTGCGTGACTCTGCGCGCCCAGGAGGCGCCGCGAGATCCCTGTCCGCGTCCGGCGCCGGGCAGCGCGGTTCCGGAACCCGAGGATTTACGCAGTCAAAACGGCGTGCTGAACGTGGATTTGACGGTTCGCAATTACAAGGCGCAAGACGGCTCGACGAAGTATTGCTATCTACTTGCCGACGGCAGCCAGTCGCCCACGCTGCGCCTCCATCCCGGAGACCTGCTGATCCTCAATCTCAAAAATGAGCTGACCGTTTACGATGATGCGGCGCCCAAGACGAGCCAGGCGCATGGTCACGGGAATGCCAAGGCGAAATCCGACCCTTGCGCCAGCAGTTCCATGTCGCTGACCTCCACGAATCTACATTTTCACGGGTTGACGGTTCCGGCAGTCTGCCATCAGGACGAAGTGCTGAAGACCGCGATTCAGCCGGGCGACCCGGCGTTTGAGTATCGCTTTCAGATACCGGGGAACGAGCCTCCCGGATTGTATTGGTATCACCCGCACATTCACGGCTTCAGCAAGGCACAAGTCGTTGGCGGGGCTTCGGGCGCGTTGATTGTGGAGGGGATTGAACGGGCGAATCCTGAGTTGGCGGGGTTGCCGGAACGCGTGCTGGTGGTGCGCGATCAGGATTTGCTCAATCCCGATGCGCCGCCGTCGAAGTCGGAGCCGGTGGTGCCGAGGATGATGATCGACCGGGATGGCGATTCCGGGAACAACGGGACGGGCTTCGGCAAACCGGCAAAAGATTTGTCGCTGAATTTTGTCCCCGTGCCGTATCCGGACTATCCCACGGCCACGTTGCAGATGAAACCGGGCGAGCGGCAACTTTGGCGGGTGCTGAATGCCTCGTCGGTAACGTACCTGAATCTCGCGGTGCTGTTCAGGAAAGCGCCGCAAAAGCTGGGCATCGTGGCCATCGACGGAGTGCCCACCAATACCAACGGAAACGCTCTGAACGCTGTCGAATGGCGCGATCACCTGGGTGTGCCGCCCGGAGCGCGCGTGGAGTTTATCGTGGCGGGACCGCCCGCGGGGGTAAGCGGCCTTCTCGTGACGCGCACGGTGGACACCGGGCAGGGGGGAGAAAACGATCCGAACCGCGCGCTGGCGACGATTACCGCGGCGGCGGACGCACCGGAACCGCGTTCAAGGCTAGCCGCGAATCCCGAGGCGCTGCCGGCTCCGGCTTTGCCGTGGCTCGGAAGCGTGCAGCCCGTGCGGGTGCGGCGACTGTATTTTTCCGAGAAGCTGGAAGATCCGAACAATCCGAACAGCGCGACGACTTTTTATCTCACCGTGGATGGCCAGACGCCCGCACCGTTTGATCCGGCTTCGAGCGTGCCGAATATAGTGGCGAAACAGGGGGACGTCGAAGATTGGATCATCGAGAATCGCTCGACGGAATTACATGCTTTTCACATTCACCAAATCCATTTTCTAATGCTGGAATGGTCGGGTGTGCCCATCGACGAGCCGTATTTGCGCGACACCGTCAATGTTCCGTATTACAACAATCGGGCGCTGGCGTACCCGAGTGTGCGCCTGCGCATGGATTTTCGCGATCCGAACACGGTGGGAACCTTCGTCTATCACTGCCATCTTTTGGAGCATGAAGACGGGGGAATGATGGGCCTCATCCGTGTCGAGTCCGCGCATCAGACCGGGACCCCCGGGGCGCCGACATCCCCCAAAGCGATCTCCCGCACGCGCAGCGAACGCTAATTTCGTCCCCGACGGGTTCTTGCCAATCCGTCAAAGTACTGGATATACTTGCGCTCCCCAGCAAAATTGCGTCTCGTCGGCGATGCAGGGTGCGGGGTCGCAGCGCATGTGTGTGTCTCTCCGGAGTCCCTGGCTAGTGCGCGGACGCTGGTGACCGCCCGGTGACTGTCGTATTGACCAAGCGTTCACATGAGAAGCACAAAGCTGCAACAGAAAGCGGCTACAAACTACGTGCTTGTCCCAGCCCCCGTTTAAACTAGGAGGAACGTGAATGAGTTTTAAGAATGCTGCATCGCACACCGCCAACGGCGTGCGCATGGGTTTGCTTTCCCTTGCGCTACTGCAATTTTCGGTTGGCGCACCGATGGCGTCCGCGCAAACGCCAGACCCCAGCACCGCCACCACCAGCCCGATCAAGCACGTCATCGTGATCATCGGCGAGAATCGTAGCTTCGACCACGTCTTCGCCACCTACGTCCCGAAGAAACCAGGAGAAACGGTCAAGAATCTGCTATCTGAGGGCATCATCAACAAAGAGGGCCAACCAGGCTGGGGTTGGTGGGCCGCGCACCAGGATGCGGCCGTGGACGCCGCCAGCGACCAGTTTTTGCTCAGCCCTCCCAGCCACGACTTCCCCAAGGACAAGCTTCCCGCGCCGCTCGTGGGTGGACCGAAGGTCTCTTACGTTCCGAATGAATGCGCGGCCGGAACGCCGATCACTGATTGCGACGCCAGTCTCATTCTAGCGGCGCAGTCGGAGACTGCTTTGGCCGACTCCTACCTTCCGTACCTGCTCAGTGGCGGCAGCGGGCAAACCAGCCGCACGCCCGACACCCGGATCACCAATGTAGACGCGCTTCCGGCAGGTCCGTTCCAGTTAACCAACGGCAAGACCTTTACCTATGACGCCTATGCGGCAAGCCCAGTGCACCGCTTTTACCAGATGTGGCAGCAACTCGATTGCAGCCAGACGAACATTGATCTCTCCCATCCGGTCGGATGCCTCAACAAGCTCTTCGCGTGGGTCGAGGTAACCGTTGGCGCAGGTACCAACGGCCTGGCACAGCCTTCGAACTTCAGCACCGAATATTCCCCCTCGGCCACCACCACAGGTGAGGGTTCGACGGCCCTGGGTTTCTACAACGTGCAAAAGGGCGACGCGCCGTACTTCAAGAGCCTCGCAGATACCTATGCCATGAGCGACAACTTCCACCAGTCCGTCAACGGCGGCACGGGCGCCAACCACATCATGCTGGGCCATGGCGACGCCA
>JBEKSZ010000262.1:0-5691 GCA_049516615.1 Candidatus Acidiferrum sp.
CGCAAGGGAAAACGAATTGAAAGTCCCCGCCTGCGACACCGACGTCAGGTGCGGAACCGGAAGGTCCGTATTGTACCCAAACGTATATCCACCCGATTGCACCCCCTGAATCGACGAAATCCGGGAACTCGTATTGTTCACGCTGCCCGGCAGCGATGGCGCCGCCAGATACGTCACAACCACCTGGTTTTATGCGGAGCAGAGATTTATGCGCAGGGAGATCGCGATCACCGCGCAGGGCAATGCTTCCAGACATATTTCCTTCTCATAAATCTGAGTCCCTGGCGTGGTGCGCATCATCTTAAGAGCGTCCCCAGGAGTCGTTCGATTTCCCCCGCGCAGAAAATTGATCATTGGCTCGCAATGTTGCGAGCACATCTACTCGAAGAGCATCTGAGCCCGTCGACCGTCGACGGCTATCTCTGTGATGCACGGCTTTTTCTTGTTTTTCTCAGCGGCCATAGCATTCCTCTCCGAACAACCCAGCCCTCCGACGTGGAAAGTTTCCTTTCACAACAACGTCGGCAGTACCGCCGCCGGCGCGGACATTTACCGCCGGACGATATTGCCTGGCGATGCGAGAGAACACCGGGGATCCACCGCCTGCTCGCATTAGCTCAAGGTCATTGGCCCCCGGCCACGGAGGTCGACCGGCGGGCCGCCTGGTTCCGAAAGAAGCTGCTCAAGGAGAAGTTGGACTCCGAATCGGCGCGCAAGTATGAATGCGGGGTGAAACAGTTTCTCGCCTTCCTGCATCGCATTGCGCTTCCACCTGAGCGAGCAACTCACGAGGACGTGAGTGCATTCTTGAAAGACCATCTGAAGTCGTATCGCCGAACGCATAAACGCGCTCCCAGCGATATTCGCGGGTGGAAACGCGGGTATTTGACACCGATTCACCGATTCCTGCGCTTTGTACAAGGGCAATGGCCTCCGCCGCCTCGTCCCGATCTCGAACTCGACGAGTACAGGCAGCATCTCATCAGCCGCGCCATCAATCGCAAAACCATCTTCGATTACTGCCTCCATGTGCGCATCTTTCTCGATTACGTCAGGGCGTGTGGCACGAGCGTTGGTGACGTTAAGCCCAACGACGTTGAGGCTTTCCATCGCGTCGGGCTGCGCATGTACCGTAAGCGGAAACCGAATCGCGTGAACAGCATTGCCTGGTGGCGCACCGTCAGCCGTAAGTCCGTCCGCAGTTTTCTGCGGTTCCGACTCGGGGAGTGGCCGCCTGACAAGACCCCGGCTGTGGTAGTCCGGTTCAGGCAGCACTTGAAAGACCTGCGGTATGGAGCGAAGGTGATTGAGCGCAACCTCTGGGCCGTGAGACGGTTCGTAACCTATCTCGGAGAACATGGAATCGCCATAGAAGTTGTCCAGCCCGCGGACGTCGAGGCGTTCCTCGCAATCCAGAAGGAGCAGTATCTCAGTCATCATCGCCGCGCCCCCAGGTACGAGGCGAGGTGGCGGTCCCAGTTCAAAGCGCCGGCATATTCGCTGATGCGAATGATAAATCCTGAGTGGCCCCCGCCTGCACCGCCGCGTAATGCTCAGGAGCGGTTTCAGCGAGGCGTCTGTGATGGGTATGCTCAGTGGCTCGTTGACGTACGGGGCCTCTCCGTGGCCACCCTTCGCAAGGACGGAGATGCCGCGCGCGTTTTTCTTCGATGGCTGCACGAGAATGCAGGCATTAAATCACTTCGCCGGTTAAGCGTTAAGGACATCGACGCCTATCTGGCCTGGCGACTCCCTGGCTTGCGACGGGCTACGCGGATGGGTGTTTGCGGCAGCCTGCGGAGCTTCCTTCGCTATCTCCATTCGGCGAAACGAATCGCCCGCGACCTTGCTCCCGCGGTTTCGAGCCCCTCCCTATATCAGTTTGAGGACATCCCTCGCGCATTCACCGAAGCGCAGATTGAAGCGGTGCTGGAGACCGCCCGCCGCGATCGGAGGCCTGTCGGCTTACGCGATTACGCGATGCTTCTGATGCTCGCAACATACGGATTGCGTTCCGGCGAAGTACTTCGCCTACGGCTGGAAGACATCGAATGGCGTGAAGAACGGCTAAGGGTGCGGCAATCGAAGACCGGCATTGAGTCTTTCCTGCCGCTGATGCAGGCCGTAGGCGAGGCGTTGGTGGGTTACCTCCGCGACGGCCGCCCGCAGACGGAGCGCCGGGAAGTATTTCTCAGTGTTCGCGCTCCGTTCGGTCCGCTTGCAGGGCCTGGCTCCTTCGCCACGATAATCCTTCGTCGTCTGCGGGAGTCCGGAATCGAAGTCAAGGGACGGCACGGCGCTCATGCGTTTCGATTTGCACGAGCGTTAAGCCTGCTCCGGGCTTCGGTCTCCGAGAAGTGGATCGGCGATCTGCTTGGACACCGTAGCGCGTCGTCAACCCAGACTTACCTTCGGCTGGCTACCGAAGATCTTCGCGCGCTGAGTCTCGAAGTGCCGGGGAAGCGGTAATGCCGGCCCGGGTAGACAGGCTCGACGACTTACTGGACCAGTTTGTGAAGGATCTGCATGTGCGGACAAAAGCTACCAGTTATCGTTGCGCTCTGCGGAAGTTCCACGCTTCACTTGGCAAGAATGGCCTGTATGGTCTCAAGCAGAGCGCGATCCGCCGGTGGCTTCTGGTGCAGCTCACCGATACTCCCATTCACGGGGTGGTTCATCGGGCCCAACTGGTGACTCGATTCCTCGACTGGTTGACGGAACAGAAGGTCATCCGTGTGAATCCGTTCGCGGAGTTGCGCAAGCGCTATGAGTGTCCTTCAACAGCGGGAATCGTACGCGCTCTCGTCAGCGCCGATCCTTCAAAAGCCCTGGAAGCTTTGCGCCCGTTGCCGCGCTTTGGCAGTCATCTGGGACCTGTCATGCGCAATCACATCCAGCGGATGCGCAACCTGGGGTTTCGCTACGGGCATGAGAGCGAGTTTCTTCGCTTCGACCGATTCCTCCAGGAACGACCGGGCGCTGCGGGGGAACCACTTTCCAAACTGATCCGCGAGCATGCCGCTGTTGCGGGGTCGCCGGCCTCGAAACTCTGGCGTCTCAGGATTGGCAACCTCGTAGCGAAGGCTTTGACGCGGAATGGGAGCGCCACTCCTCCGATTGTTCCCGACCGGCTGCTCATGCGCGACGTGGCTCGAAAGAGATTCCAACCTTTTATATACACCCCCGAACAGATCGCGTTATTGCTCAGGACAGCCCGCACCTACCCCGGTCGTCGGGCACCCTTGCGACCAGTCACGTTGTGCACGATGTTGACGCTGGCGTACTGCGCAGGACTTCGCCTCGGCGAGATCGTACGTTTGAAACTCAGAGACATTGATTTGCAGGCAGGAACCATTGAAGTTCGCGATACCAAGTTCTTCAAGTCTCGCCAGCTTCCGGTGTCGCCGAGCGCCGTGGCCGCGTTGCGGGAGTATATCGTTGCCCGGCGCAAAGCGGGAGCATCCCAGGAGTCAGAGGCTCCGGTGTTCGTCTATGAGAAAGGCGGGTACAGCCAGATCACCGCCGGGGCATTACTCAGGAGTGTAATCCGCCGGGCCGGTTTGAACGCGCGCCGCGGCCGCGGCGGGCCGCGGATTCACGATATCCGACACACGTTTGTTATCCACAGGATGACGAAGTGGTACGGCGAGGGAATCAATCCGCAGAGTCGCCTGCAGTACCTGGCGACGTATCTCGGCCACCGCGATATCCATTCAACGCTGATCTATCTGACGATCACACAGGAACTCCTTCAGCAGGCGAATGCCAGGTTCCATAACGCCGAGGCGAGCGTGCGGAAGGCGATCCGAGGAGAACCTTGAAAGTGAAACCAGCTCTTCCAGTCCTTGCCGGGCTGCTGCATGCGTATTTCCACGAATGGCTCGTAGAGCAACGCAACGCGTCGCATCGGACGATACTGGCATACCGCGACACATGGCGACTGTTTCTTCGGTTCGTGGCCGAGAGGCAGAAGCGGAAGGTCGCAGCGTTGCGTACGGAAGACCTTACTGGTGTGGAGGTTCTCGCCTTCCTGCAGCATATCGAGCGAGACCGCCAAGGCAGTATCCGCACGAGGAACTGCCGCCTGGCGGCGATTCGCAGTTTCTTCGCATTCGTCGCCGATCGGGAGCCGCGGGCTGCCAGGCTCTGCTCGGAAGTATTGCATGTCCCTTTCAAGCGAGCGCCGAAGAAGGCGGTGTCTTATCTGGAGTCCGCTGAAGTCTCGGCAATCCTCTCGCAGCCGGACCGGTCGAGTGCGGAAGGTCAACGTGATCACACG
The DNA here is from genome assembly GCA_049516615.1 of Candidatus Acidiferrum sp. Taxonomy (GTDB): domain Bacteria; phylum Acidobacteriota; class Terriglobia; order Acidiferrales; family UBA7541; genus Acidiferrum. The sequence continues at coordinate 4,280 of JBEKSZ010000262.1, forward strand.
CTGCTCTCGTTCCTCTACAACACGGGAGCGCGTATCCAGGAGGCGCTCGATCTTCGGCCTCAGGATATTCACTTGAAATCGCCGGCGCACGTACGCCTGATGGGTAAAGGTCAGAAGGAAAGGATCTCGCCGCTCTGGCCGGAAACGGCAGAAGTGCTTGCTGCGCTATTGCGACGATGTCCGCGCCGGGTCGATGAACCTCTGTTCGTCAACCGGTATGGTGAACCGCTGACCGCTTCCGGATTTCGCTTCCGTTTGCGGCAGTATGTGAAGGCGGCAGCTCAGCACGTGCCCACTCTTTCACGAAAGCGAATCACCCCGCACATTTTTCGCCACACAACCGCCGTTCATCTGGTTGCCGCCGGTGTAGATGTTACGGTGATTCGAAGCTGGATGGGCCACGCTCATCTGGAAACGACCAATCACTACGCGCAGGCCAATCTCGAAGCGAAGCGGCGGGCGCTCGAACAGGTTGACACGAAGTTGCGGCCAGCCAAGCCACCGCGATGGAAGCGGGAGGCTGACTTGCTGGCTTGGTTGGATTCCCTTTAACGGAAGCTCCTCAATGCTTCTCGCCACGTTCAAATTTCTCTGAGAAACACGCCTGAAGATCGCTGGCGGCATTGCGGTACTGCGCTGCGTCAAACACGAAAGGGCCGAACTCTGAGTAGTCGCGCTCTTTACGGTGCGGTTGCCTGAACTGATCCCAAACTATGGCCTCGCCGTCCAGCGTGACTCGACACAGCAGAGGCCAACAGCCGACCTCGCCGCAATCGCAGCCCAATACGTAGATACCATCCAGGTTTGCCCAATGGCTATCTGGCTCGCAATCTCCCATCAAGTAACGATCGAGAGGGCCATAATCGAAAAACTGCGGAACCAACCCACCATATCCGCCCGCAGGCTCGAAGTGCTGGCCATTTTCAAAAGATGCGACCAACCGCGTGAGAGGAACGCCATTTATCGCCGGCGTCACAGCATAAACAATTGGCTTGTCCTCACTCAACTCCTCGACCGAAAACGAAACCGAAGCATTTGCGTTCATGGCAGTTTGATCGCGAGTGAAACCGTGATCCGTTACCAGCCTACAACGGATGGCAGGCGCGATTCGGTCAGCGCCCTCGCCCAGAGAACGACTGGAAACTGCCCCATATTATGGTGAGAAGAAAATGACGACACTCCCCTCGCCACCGCTTTTGACCAATCTACTCCGCATAAATCTCTACTGCGCATAAAACCAGGTGATCGTGTCCTATAACGGCGGGGCGGGGCTTGCGGCGGGAACGATCAATACCAGCGGGCGGATCAATACGATCCAGGAGGCGCGGGGCAACGGAGGCAACTCGTACAGTTTCAGCTACACGGGGACAACCGCGCCGCATCTTGCCTCGATTTCGAACAGCATCAGCACT
>JBEKSZ010000263.1:0-5614 GCA_049516615.1 Candidatus Acidiferrum sp.
AATCGGATGCCTGCGTTTCTTTTGGTCTCCGCCAGCCAAACAATGCGCGCAGCGACTTCGACGCTTTGCCCCGAGTTGGGTAATTGAAAGAAAATGCGGGAGAGAAGCTGATCGGCAACCAGCGGGACGGCTGCAGTAACGGCCATGCCCGTCTCGCTGAGATTAAGGACAAGACCGCCATTGTTATCGCCGAGTTCGACGTAGGCGGTGGCGGGCGTCTTGCGCTTCTGAAGGCGGCGCTCGCGCGGGGGATCAACCGCCGCAACCAACGCATGGCGTTCGGTCTCGGGTGGGGCCGCTTCGGCTTTTGCCGGTGCGTACGCCCCCTGTTTCGCCATGTTCCGCTGCGCGATTTCTATGAGAGCTGCGAACGTGCCGCCCGTCTTCGAAAGTGCGTCAAAGACATACGCGACATTCTTGGGGTTGAATTGAAGCTGCCGAGCCGTAAGGGTCAGCCGAATGCAGTCGGCGACTTCATTTTGCTGACTTTCGGAAAGATGGTCCCGCAGACCGGAATAGAATGCGCCGTTTTCGTAGCGTTCGCACCACTCCCGTGTAGCCTCGAGACGGCGACGGGCGTCCTTCGCTGACTCCTGTTCCGGCGGTTCGGCTGTGGCACATTCCGCGGTCACTGCCACTCGACACTCGGGAACTGCCATGACGATCTCGGTCAACGCGCCGCGCAGCTCTTCAACGCTGTTGGACAGCAAAGATGTTTTGCGACAGAACCAGTCTCCGCGCGTCTTGTCGAAATCGATCGAGGCGCGATACTCATCTGTCTCGAACTTGAACACCGGCAACGGCTTGAGCGGTGGCCACCGGCGGGCCAGGAGTAACTTCATCTCGGTCTGTTGCACGTCAGACATGAGTCCCGCAATGTTGCGCCGGGCCTCTTCCTGTTCGTGAGGGTTCATGAGTCCACCCGCAACCGGCTGAGGGCTTCTCCGCCGGCCAGAAAGACTTTCCGGAGACCGGTGTCGCCGTATTTCGGGCTGGGCAAATCCATCCCGTTCACCCCTTGCAGCCCACTGCACCGTAGGAAGAATCCATCCTGGATCAACCCCCTGCGCCCGCCATCTTACGTTCCTGAGTTTAGTGGATTCTAAACCCCGTGCGGTGGGATTAGTTGCTTGCTTCCGTCCCGCGAGCCCCCGGTCCCGGCCATTTTCTGAGCAGGGCTCCGGCATGACGAAAAAGGACGCAGGGACGGAGAGAGGCTCGCTGTTCGGCGGATCACCGGGCCGCGTCCCATGGGATCCGCCCCCAACTGCCTGCAAAATAGGGACTTTATAGTTCTGGGGGATGGCAACCAGAAGGGCCAACTTCGTCAACAGTTGAGCGACCTGAGATATAGGAGATATTCTCTACCGGACACACAGGTTACGCTTCCCCGCCTTTGCAAAACTCTTTAGGCTTTAGCCCAGCGGGTTTCGACGGTGAGATTTTTACATTTCCTGATTTTACAATCACCGGAATCGGCGTGAGCGAAAATTACGGTGCCAGAGCCAGCCACGACGCACAAACCGTCTATGTCGATTTGGGGGCTTAGGTTTCGAAAACACCGCGAGCTTCATCGATATCTCGGTGAGTGGCAACGCAACCTCAACACCCGAGTCTTCCAGCCTATTGTTGGTGGGCCTCGGACTCTTCGCGCTCGCTCTTGTGCGTCGCAAGCAATCTTGCTGATCCAATTCGACAAGTGCGACGAAGGGTTTCGCTTGACGAAAGCAACCGCCGGCTTTCTCCCCACACGCTAGGCGGGCCGCACCGATTCCCGGCCCACCCTCGATACGCGAACTGGGCCTATTCCGCAGGATCTCCGTAGAGCACACCTCGGCCGTTTGCGCCGAGGTATACGCGCCCGAAAATTCGCGGGTCGCCCGTAACTTTGAAGATAAAACCATACTGGTGTTGGTCGTCGTTGACACGCAGCCAACTGATTCCCTCGTCCGTGGAGCGGAAGATCCCTTGTACGCCTGTGACCTGGCCATACAAGAATATCGTGGGATACGTGGCGGAAGCGCGCGCCTTTCCGAACCCGACGGTGTCGGCTGACTGCACCGCCGGGAGCGCACGGAAGGTGGTGCCGGAGTCTGTGGAATGGGAAAGCCCCGCGCCGCTGGAAAACCACAAGTCGCCTTCCGCGGCCGGGGATACGTTAAGTGTGGAGTAAGTGGTCAGAGCGGATACGGCCGAAAAAGTCTGCGCGCCGTTGGTACTTACGTAGAGGTCCCCGCCCACCGGATCATAAACATAAAACTTCTTGGCGTTGATACGGTCCGACAAGACGATAACTTGCGATTGATTGGCTTGTTGCGGCGCGGCGCCGGCGGAGGCGGTCCAGGTCGTCCCGTGGTCCGAGGAGTACGATACTGTGCTTCCGCTATCGCCGGGCTGCCAGGCAAAAATGGCGCCATCCGCGGAGACCGCGACAGAGCCGGACCCACTCGTAACTCCCGCGGGCAAGGAGGCGAATGGCGTCCAGGTCAGCCCGCCGTCCGTCGAGTAGGCGCCGTCTTGGCTGCTGCCGTTGGAGCCCACGCGGGCGATGATCAGCGGCTGATTTTGGGCGAAATCTAGGCCCGTGGTTTGACCAAAAATGGGATTGCTCATCATCCCGCCCGGTGGCGAATGATCGAAGGAAACGTGTGTGAAACCGCCGATGTCGCCTACCCCGCTCAGCAAGTGTGCAGGTCCGGACGGCGGACTGATCAGCGCCAGCACCGAAGTTTCTTCAATGCCGAGGGCATCGATGTTCCAATCGGTGGGGCCTCCGTCGACGATGGTTCCCGGTATTGTTTGCTCGTAGTCAGCGTCACTGATGTCGTGCGTGCCCCAAACGGTCTGACCATCTCCGTAAAGCACGTGGTTGGAGTCAAACGGATCGATGCAAATATGATTCATCCAATTCCCTGCGCCAGCGGTGGCGGCACCGAACAGCACCCACGGCGACAACGAAACATCGCGGACGGCGTTGGCTTGAATGCTGAACCAGGTCTGCCCGCCGTCCGTGGTGCGATAGATATCGTCCTGAGGTGGTGGATAGTAGCGGTCCATGGTGGTGACCATGATTCTATTGGCGTCGTGAGGATCAACAGCGACGCCGCCATAGCCCCAATTGTAATAACTGGGCTTCGGCGGCGTGATGTTCGTCCATGTTCCCGCGGGATTGCTGGCGCTTGGCAGCGTGTATTTCCAGATCGCACCGTTGGTCATCGCGTAGGGGCCCACGCTATTGCCGTACAGACTCATGCCATAGGCGATGTACAGATTGCCGTCGGGGCCAAGCGCCGAGGCATTGGCATAGAAACCGGTGGGCTGGCCGGGCACTGCAGTCCACGTGACCCCGCCATCGTTGGTCACGTACAGGCCAGTGGTAGGATCGGAAACTCCCACGTAGATGGTTTTCGTGGCTCCGCCAGCGGTCGTTCCCGAGTTCTTGATAAACTGTTCGAAAATTACGCCGACGCCGGGGTCCGACGGGGTTCCCGTTGGGCCTGTGACCGGGAAGCTCGCCACCTGCGCCCAAGTGTTACCGCGATCCGTGCTTTTCCACAAGCCATTTAGCCGTGATCCAAAATAAATTAGCGTGCCGAGATGGGGATCAACACTGAGACGTTCCCCCGCGAAGCGGCCGGCATCATTGGAACCCAATTTAATTGGCAGCGGAACGATTTTGAAATGGCGCCCGCGATCGCCCGACAGCAGCATCGCTCCGTTGCCTTCAAACGATTCCGTATAGGTGCCGGTGGCGAGATACAGGCGGTCGGGGTCCCCGGGATCGAGGCCGATGCTCTCGATGCCCAGATAGTTCAGATCGGATAGCCCGATAAAGTCCGTCAGCGGGATCCAGCGATGCTTGTCCTGGTCCCAGCGATAGGCGCCGCCGATATCCGTGCGAACGTACCGCAGGTTGCGTTCGGCAGGGTGCGCAATGATACCGGTGATGAAACCACCTCCCACGATTTGCACATTTTTCCACTCGTAAGACCCGACACGCTCGTCTTGAGAACGTGCCGGAACAGTGGCGACCGTGAGGGCCATCAGAATTCCGGACAGTGACGATGCAACTAGGGTCCAGTAAATCGTTTTCCTCGAAGACATGGGGACTCCTTTGCACAGAAGAAGTGTCGGGGACAAGCGCCGCGAGGGCCGTGGTGGCGGCGCCAGGTCCAAAAGAAGCGCTACGGTATCGCTACCGTAATCGCTTACAATTAGCTCCCCATGCATGTACTCTTGTCGTTGATCGGTTGTCAAGACAATTTTTGGTTACTTTGAATTCGTTCTCTATTTCTCGGAGTTTCTTCGGAGTCTGTTAGGTATGTATACCTAACATCATCCTTTCTTTGCCTCACTGTTGGCAAAATGTACCCATATAGCGGCTGTTTAGCTTGCAATGTACCCTTATATGGGTATAATTGGACTCGTGACCAGAGCAACTCAATCTTATCCCGCGCTGCCCGCAGTGGTCGCTGACCAGCTGCAAAAGCTCGGCCGCGATCTCACTGTTGCCCGCAAGCGGCGACATCTGTCGTTGCGCGAGATGGCTGATCGGATGATGGTCAACCTAAAGACCGTACAGCGACTGGAAAAAGGGGACGCTGCGGTCGGAGTTGGAATCGTCGCCGCCGCCCTCTGGATTCTCGGCATGCATCGGCGCCTAGGCGATTTGGCGGCGCCAGAAACCGATACAACGGCACTGCAAGAAGATATTAGGAATCTGCCGAGAGATTTTCGCAAAAAGAAGAGCCGCAGCGACAAATACGATTTTTAAGTGAACCATGCCAGAAGCATACGTCTACATCTATCTGGAAGAGGGACCGGTGCCCGCCGGGGTGTTGGAAACGATCGGCTCCGGGCGCGAGGCGGCCGCTCGCTTTCGTTATGGTCGTCGCTATCTTCAGCGAAAGGATCGGATGGCTATTGACCCGATCCAGTTGCCCTTGCCCGACGACGACCCTGACCGTGACTATGTCACGCCAGAGGATTTTGTCCTTTTCAACGGCATCCGAGATGCCGCGCCGGACGGCTGGGGAAGGCACCTTATGGATCGTGCCGCGGGCGCAATCACTCTAACTGAATTCGATTACTTGGTGGCAACCGGCGATGCTCGCGTCGGCGCGCTGGCCTTCGGGCCGGACCTTTCCGGCCCTCGCCGCATTGTGCCGTGGACTGAACAGAACCTGGACGGTGAAGACCTCGATCTAAAGGGCATGCTTGAGGCTCTGCAGGACGTGGACACAGCAGACGATTTGCCGCGTAAGCATGGGCGCTTCCTTTCTCGGGGCTCTTCGTTAGGCGGAGCCCGACCCAAGGCGACCACCGAGTACAACGGAAGGCAATGGATTGCGAAATTTGGCCGCGCCGACGATCACCTACCAATGTGTCGCGCGGAATTTGCAACGATGAAACTCGCGCAAGTAGCAGGCATAAACGTGCCACCTGTCCGCATTGAAAAGGTGCTCGGACAGGACATCTACCTGATTGAGCGCTTCGACAGGATACCCAACGGCGCGACCTATCGACGCCTGCCATTCATCTCCGGACTAACCATTACGGGCGCGCACGAAAGCGAGTCTTCGCAGCAAAGCTACAGACGCCTCGCGGAACAGTT
>JBEKSZ010000264.1:0-7190 GCA_049516615.1 Candidatus Acidiferrum sp.
AGCCTTGTTCGCAACAGAGGAACGTACGCCGATTTTGTAATAAGGGTAGCCTTTTAAAGCTTGGTACAATATTGCTTCAGCTAGTCACGCGATTCAGGGGCCTGGAAGTCGAATTGATTTGCCGGAGCTCGCATATCTTTGCGGATTTCTTTAAATACCATGGGCAAATACGAAGAAGGGTTTGAAGCAACTTGAAGCCGCCGACCGTCTTGCTGGTGACAACCATGCGATGGTTGCCCACGGCGCGCTTGGCCATCGCGTTGGCCCGGGCCGGTTTTTCGGTCGAAGCCGTTTGCCCGTCGGAGCACCCGATCCAGAAGACCACCGTCGTCCGGAGGACATTCCCGTATCGTGGACTAAGAGCCATCAATTCGGTTTCGGCAGCGATCGCAGCGACTCATCCCGACCTCCTCGTCTGCGGTGACGATCTATCCGTCAAACACTTGCATAGTCTCTATAAGCTGTCGCTCGGCGCATCTGGCGCGGCGATTCGCGGGCTGATCGAACGCTCGGTCGGGGCACCGAGGCATTTCGACCTCATCGAAGACCGCGCGTCCTTCATGCGCGTTTGCGAGGAGGCCGGGGTGCGTGTCCCGCGAAGCGCGGTAATCAATGACCCCAAGGACCTCGACCAGTGGGCGGCGAAATACGGGTTCCCGTTGGTCTTGAAAGCCAATGGCACCTCCGGCGGTGAAGGGGTCAGAATCGTGCGCAGCGCGGACCAGGCTCGCCAAGCTCTGCAGCGTTTGCAGGCGGCTCCCTTCATTGCCCGCGCGGTCAAACGCGCGGTATTCGACCACAACACCACCTTGTTGTGGCCTTCTATCCTGGGCCGCAAGACTGGTATCAGCGCACAGTCGTTCATCCCTGGAACGGAAGCCACCAGCGCAGTCGCTTGCTGGAAGGGCGAGGTTGTGGCCGGATTGCACTTTCAAGTGCTGCAGAAAAGCGATCCTGAGGGACCCTCCACGGTCTTGCGCCGCATCGCGCACCCCGAGATGGTCAGCGCTGTTGATAAAATGGTAAGACGGCTGGAGCTCAGCGGATTGCACGGCTTTGACTTTATGCTGAGCCATGAGCACCACGATGCCTACCTGATCGAAATCAATCCGCGCGTCACGCAAGTGGGTCACTTAAGCTTCGGCCCGGGTCACGACCTGCCAGCCGGACTCCTCGCAGCGCTTAACGGTGTTGCAGCCAGCCCGTCTCCCCCGGTGACGGAGAACGATGTGGTCGCCTTATTCCCCAAAGAATGGCTGAGAGACCCAACCAGCCCATATCTTCACTCGGGATACCACGATGTTCCCTGGGACCAGGCAGAGTTGGTGCGCGACTATCTCCGCAAGCCCGCGCGACAAGGTAGCCGCAAACGCCGAGCGACGCGCAGATAACCGCGACCCCTGCTGACCTGCTCCGACCGCCCTGGCGTCCTCAGAAGCTACTGCGCTTGGCTGCCGATGATCAATATGGGTTCATTGCCAATCGCGACCGCGTGTCCCGAGATCGAATTGACGGTGCTGTTGGCAAGCGTTTCGTAGGTTACAAACTCCGAGCCCACGGTGATGGTCTTAGAGGTGCTAGCGTTCCAGATAATTTCGCCAGGATTAGAATCGGAGCCCTCCGAGCAGGGTTGGTCTCCGTGGGTCGAGCCGACAAGCCAATCCCCGATCCGACCGTAGGCAATGCCGGAGGTGTTGATACCACTGCTCGAGTTCCACAGAGTTCCGTAGCTTGTGGCGTCCCACGCATACCAATAGTAACGGCCGACCACTCCGCTCGACCACATCAACATATGCTCTTGGGCGATGTAGGCTGCTTTCTGAGAAGCCGACAGGACGTCGTCGTTTGTATTTCCCCAGTTGCCCTCGGTGAACCAGATGGGCTCATTGCTGATGCCGTACTTGGACATCAATAATCGCAGCTGAGTGATCGTGGTAGTGATTCCAGCTGGAGATGTCGAAAAACTTGACCCGTCGTACAAGTACGCGTGCATCCCGACGATGTCTTGAGGAGCTTGACCTCCTGCAGCGTAGTAAGAAGGCAAGAAGTGGACTCCGTACTGGTTGGCGGTAGACGGGGAAGGTCCAACCACCTTCGCGCTCGGATCCAGTCGGTGAATAATGGCGTAGGCATCTTTTGCCATGGTCACTAGTTCTGCTGGAGTTCCTGTCCAGTTGCGCGTCAAATCGGGCTCATTCCAAATCTCGTAGTACGCGATATGATGATCGGGAGAGGCGAGCGAGTGATTCACCAGCGCGGTAACGAAATTCTTAAACATCGTGTCTCCGGAGTCAACGTCCGCAGGCGGAGCAGCACATCCGAGATCCGTAGTCAGATAATTGCAGGCTTCGGTCGGTCTCATGGACGCCCAATGGGGCACAAAACCAAAGGTGTACATCACGTCCTTGCCGTGACTTGACAACATTCCCAGCCATTCGTCCAGCGTGGTCCAGTTATAGACCCCCTCGCTCGTCTCAATCTCGTCCCAAGAAGCACCGATCTCCCAACCGCGCAAACTTCCGAAGGTGACTGTCGGGTAATGCGAAGCCGTTGGTGCGCTCCAGCTCAAATCAAAAAAGTCGGCGGTGAGAGCGGTATTACCTGGTGTTGCGCTTACATCAGAACTCTCGGCGCTGTCGCCGGAGTCGGTGACGGCGGAAACCTTATAGTAATACGTCGTCCCGTTACGGAGACCCACGTCCGTGTAGCCGGTCCATGTCGGGGCGGCAATCTGGACGTACGGACCGCCACTTGCCAACGCACGGTCCAAATGGTAGCTCGCGGCCCCCGAGCTGGCGCTCCAGCGGAGCGTTACTTGAGAATTTCCACCTGTGGCCGTGAGATCTGCGGGAACGTCGACAGCGACCGGGCTCGCGCTGACCGCAGAGGAAGTCGCGCTATCTCCCGAGGAATTCACCGAGAGCACCACGTAATAGTAAGTATGGCCATTTTCGAGACCGACGTCTGTGTAGCCGTGCCAAGTCGGGGCAGCGATTTGCGTAAAGGGTCCGCTGCTGGCGGTTCCGCGCTTCAAGCGATAGCTGGCAGCGCCGGGCGTGGCGGTCCATCGCAAGGTGACTTTGCCGCTGCCTGCAGTGGCGGTGAGACCCGAGGGCACTGCCGGGACGGCTGCGTTCGCGGTGGAACCTAAGAGCAGCAGCAGGCCCACCAAGGCCAACCGCAACACATTCATGCATCGAGTTTGGATACCCATTTCGTAACCCCCGCGGAGCCGCTTTAGAGAAGCGGCGACACGTGAAGCATACGAGTTGGGAAGGAAGCGAATCTACTGTTCTGGAGTACAGAAATTGTACTGTACCTTTACAGCGGCACCACCTGTCCTCCTTCACAGGCCCAGCGAAATCCGGGTAAGCTCTTTTAGAATCTTGCGATTAAGATGCATCCTCGCTGTTGGCGCGGAACGCTGCGGGAGCGCCGGGATCGAAGGTGATGTCCAGCCTTGTCAACCCGCGAAGGCCGGCGTTGGCCCGCCAGTTTAGCCGGGAATCCGCGAGCGTGGGATTTGACAGTCGCCTGAGGAGGGTACTGTAGGCGATCTGGCCCTCCATGCGCGCCAATGGTGCGCCAAAACAGAAATGAGCGGCCCAGCCAAACGCCAGATGGCGATTGTCGGGGCGGAGCAGATCGAGACGGTCAGGATCGGGAAAGCGGTTTGGATCGCGGTTGGCGGCAGCCAGGCCGACTACCACCCGGGAACCCTTTTTGATGTTCTTTGCGCCGAGCCGCATATCTGCGGGAGCAATGCGGGCGGTGTGTTGCACCGGAGATTCGAAACGCAGGAGTTCTTCGATGGCCGAGGCAATAATCTCCGGGTGGGCTCGCAGTTGCTCAAAGGTTTCGGGAGCGCGAAGGAGAGTCAGAAATCCGCTGGCAATCAAGTTGGTGGTGGTCTCATGGCCACCAATCAGCGTAATAATCGTGTTCACGACCACTTCCTCATCGGTGAGCCGATCGCCGTTCACCTCGGAGGTCATCAGCGCATAGATCAAGCCGTTCGTCGGACGCTTGCGTTCCTCTTCCATGCGCGCGACAACATAGCTCTTGAAGTCCTGCATGCTCTGCACGATCTCCGCGACGCGATCCGGATGATGCTGAAAATTACCCAAGACCTCTGCCAGGTCGATGACCCAGGCACTCAGCTGTCGATGATCCTGGGTGGGCACTCCGAGCATCGTAGCCGTCACAATGGCTGGAAACGGGTGAGCAAAGTCCGCGAGCATATCCATTCGACCGCTGGCAATCACCTTGTCGATCAGGTCGTTCGCGACCGACTCGATCACCCGCCGCATGGATTCGACTCGGCGGGGTGTGAAAGCCGCAGAGCAAATGGCACGCAGCCGCGCGTGCCTTGGGGGATCCATAAACAGCATCTGCTGCCGCATCATGTCAGCGAACGGCGTCATAAAAGACAAACCAAGTTGATCGAGATACTCCGCCGCTGGCGCGCGATCCGCCGAATAATTCATCAGCACGTCGATCACTTCGTTGTAGCTGGTCACCACCCAGGCATGCATGTACGGATCCCAGTGCACGGGATCATATTCGCGCAACGCACGGTACAGTGCATAGGGATCGGCCGAGACGCCGGGGTCGAGTAATCGGAGAAGGCTTAGGCGTTCGTCGTGCGGTCCCGGGACCGCACTGGCGCCGGAAAATTGAGTTGTTGTCTGTTCCATGGGCTGGGCTTCGCTCGCTCGTCAACCATTCCTTGCGGCTTGGATTGCCGCCAGATGCTTCCGTTCGTACGGGATGCAAGGCGATCCTAGATCGTCGCGAGGCTCCCGCTTTGCACCGCAGCCAGCTGCTCCGGCGGCCCTGCGCTCCTAGCCGCGGTCTGTTCGGGGTTTTCAGATTTGAGGTTGGACGTGATGACATCCGCGACGCCGCTGGCGTTTTCTCCTTTTAGCAAGTCGCGATGGTGGGCGTTGATATATTGAGTGTGCAAACGGTTGGGAACAACAGCCTGCCAACCAGGCAGAAAGTCCTTGTGTGGTGGGCGCTCCGAAGCGAGCAAGAGCAGCACCTTCCCGTCGTAAATCTTGGGCTGGTACTTTACGGCTGCGGCCTCGATGGCTTTCTGCCCAATCCGTGTCTCGGTGACGTAGGACTTGGTTTTGAAGATCCGCTCGAAGTACTTAACGATGTGGCCGCCTAGATACATCAGACTGATCCGCGGCCCTAGCTTTACCGCCCGTTGCAATACGTATGGCAGATAGTGCAAGGCCCGCTTTATTGGGTTATACGGGACGATGTAGGAAGGATTCGGCGGGTCCACGAGCACCAGCAGACCAACATCGTGCCCAGCGGCGCGCAGTTGAAACGCCATTTCGTAAGCCAAAATACCACCGAGACAAAGACCACCGATCGTGTATGGACCCTGCGGTTGCGTTATCAGAATCTTGCGCACGAGACAAGCCGCGATACTCTGCAGATCCGGTGCCGTTCCTAACGAGGGAAAATCTTCCTTGGTGAGCGCCACATACAGCAAGGGTTGATCGTCGCCGATCACTTTGGCCAAATCAAGACTTAGAATATGCACCCAGAATATGCTTTTGCGTGTTCCGTTGGGCTGCAGGGGCGTAACTCCCGCCGGCAGTGCCGAACTTCTGGACTCGCCCTGAGTAAAGGCAGCCTGCTGCCGAATTGTGGGCCCGCGAAATAAGTCCGCAATGGAAACGGTACGCCCGAACTCGGCGGCAATGCGCTGCTGCAACGCAGCGAGCAGCAACGAGTGCCCCCCCAAGTCGAAAAAGTTATCATCGAGGTCGATGTTTTTCTTCTCGAGTAAATCGCCCCAAATCGCCGTCAGGCGCAATTCCTCGGAAGAACGCGCCGCACTCCGCACCTCCGCCGTTTCCCCCGCGCGCGGAGCGGGCAGACGGCTCCGGTCAACTTTACCGTGGGCCGTCAGAGGAATTGCAGACAAAGCAATGATATCCGACGGAATCATGTACTCAGGCAAAATGCCAGCGAGGAAAGGGCGCAACTCCCCAAGTGTTGGCGCGGTCTGGTCCCTGCCGACCACGTACACACTGAGACGCATCTCGCCGGTGGCTTCTGGCCAGGCCCGCGCCGCCGCGCTTGCAACGGCTGGATGGCCCAAAACTGCCGCTTCGACCGCCTCCAGTTCGACGCGATGGCCCCGCACCTTCACTTGATTGTCATTGCGTCCGAGTACTTCGATTGTTCCATCTTTCCGCTGTAGCGCAACGTCGCCCGTGCGGTATAGGCGATCGCCGCCCACCGCTGCCACGCTGACAAAGCGGGCCGCGGTTTGATCGGGTTGTCCTCGATAACCTTTCGCCAGCCCGTCTCCGCCAAGATACAATTCGCCCTGCACTCCAACGGGAAGTAGTTGCCTCTGTTCATCAAGAATGTAGGCTCGGGTGTTGGCTATGGGACGCCCGACGGGCACCGAACCCGGGCTGTCGGCGCTTTCCTGGGACACGCGGTGGATCAGCGACCAGATGGTGGTTTCGGTCGGACCGTACATATTCCAAAGTTCGGCACCGGTTCTGAGGAGCCGGTCTGCGAGTTCGCCCGGCATGGCCTCTCCTCCGCAGAGAATCCGCAACGCGCGTCGCGAATTCCCTTCCGCGAGCGGATCGGCATTGTTCCATCCGGCGAGTAGCAGGGCGCGCCAGGTCGCCGGCGTCGCTTGCATCACGGTACAACGAGACCCCTCAATGGCGCGGATCAGAAGCGCCGGGTCTTCCGTTTCTTCTCGGCTGGCGATCACCACGGTTCCCCCGCTGATGATGGGCAAGAAAAGCTCCAACGCCGCGATATCGAAAGAAACCGGCGTAATGGCAAGGAATACATCCCCAGGGCCAAAGCCGGGGGCTGCGCGCATCGATTCCAACAGGTTCACCAGGCTGCGCTCGGAGATCTCCACGCCTTTTGGCTTGCCCGTCGTACCGGAGGTGTATATCAGGTAGGCCGTATCGTCGAGGTCGCCCTTTGCACGGTTCACCTCCTGCGTGGGGGAATCCGGCGCGACGGTGAGTTCGCCTACGCTGTCGACAAGGACGATCGCGCTGCCCGTTGAGGGAATTCTTGGCTTGAGGGAGCTCTGCGTTAGAATTGCCGAAGGTTGCGCATCGGCAAGACACAACGCAATGCGCTCCTGCGGCATGCGGATATCGACCGGTAGATAGGCCGCTCCCGTT
>JBEKSZ010000265.1:0-7773 GCA_049516615.1 Candidatus Acidiferrum sp.
ATCAATGGCTTCGTTCGTGTACGCATTCGCCCCGGCATCGGAGTTAGCGATAGCAATATTTCCAAAGGGCCTGCGCCCAACAACCCAGGGTTTCTCGTCCTCGCGCCAGTCCGGATCGAACAGAGAGTTCGGCGTGTAGGCATAGCCATGCGCCCAGCGATTTACGGTAATGCCCTCAATGTCCCGCGCGGGATCCAAACCTCCCTCGCCGAGCATCTTGCCCAGCTGATCGCGAATGTTGTGTTCAAACGTCGCAAACGGCGTGTCCATCAGCTCCCGCCGCCCCGCGCGATACTGATCGCGCATCGGTAACCCCGGCTTGCACGGGGTGCGCAGCATGAACAGCACCGCAGGCTCCTTCGGTGTGCTGGGAAATGCGTAGTCGCCGATGCTCACAGGAAAATCCAGCGCCGTATGCGTGTGATACCCGCCCGGGGCCACCACCTGCCGGATGCCCAGTTTCTCGAACGCTTCCCAGCTCCGCAGCGCCACGTGGGTATACACCAGCGGCGTCTTGACCAAATAACTCAACGCCTCTTTTTGTTTGGCCGGCAGATCCGGACAGATATAAGGAATCATCACATTGTAACAAGCCAGCACGCACTTCACGCCGCGCACGGTCTGCAACTTCCCGCCGCGTTCGTAAGCAATTTCAACGGCCGGAGCAGAACCTGCACCCTGCGCTTGCGCCACGTGCACGACGGTACTGTTCAAACGGATGCGCAGCGGCCCATCGCTGGCGTCCAGCTTGCCGTAATCCGCCCGCGCGGTGACGACATCCTCCATTGTGCTCCCGGGAACTGCGCCCGGAATCAGCGCGCGCACCAGCAGGCGCGCAACGGACGCATTGCCGTCGGGAAAATGAAAAATGTAGGGCTCGGCCTTGGCCAGCGGCTCAAGACCCAATCCCGCGAAGCCCGCATACGTGAAGGATTCGTAGTCGTCGGGATTTTCGTAGCAGGCCATCGCAGAAACGGCATCGCTTCCCACGCCAAACAGATCGTGCGGCATGGCTTGAAAGAATGGCAACGCTTGCGGCGTCATCTTGCAATACTTGGTAAGATACTCGGCATAGGAGATCTTCGAGAGTTTGGCGATTTTCTCTTCCCGCGAAAACCCTTTGAGATAGTCGGTCTTTTCCGCATAAACGCGCGCAATATCGGTTTTCGCCTCATCGGAAAGCGGGGCCCGCCTCAAAAACTCCGGCCAGGGAGTCACATTCATCCCCGCAAGCATCACATCGCGGCCAAAGGTCTCTTTGTCAAAGAAGCAGCCAGTTCCCAATTGGTCGTAAAGCGTGCGGTTGTAGTCCTTGTAAAACCGGCGCACTTCGATCCCGATATCCTTGAGGACACCTGCGGCGACCGCGCTGTAATTCCCGGGACTCTCGATCGACTGCGTGCCCCCGTAACTTAAAACCGTCCGCCCGCCCGCGGTAAATTCATTCCTCTTGGCGTGCCCGCCAAAATCGTCGTGATTGTCGAGAATCAATATCCGCGCGGCAGGCCCCGTCTGCTTGCGAAAAAAATAAGCCGCCGCCAAGCCGCTGATTCCCCCGCCGACTACCACCAGATCGTAGGTCTCGCCGGTGTTTGCATCGGCCCCCAGATTCTTCCAGTCCACGCCGTCGCGCAGCATATGCGCATAGGTGAACGTTCCGTCATGATTCCCGCGCATCCCCAACTTCGCCGGGGGGTAGTAATCGGGCGCCTTTTCCGGAGCAAAGTCGCCGACAAAACCCGCGGCCAGCAATGGCTCCGCACGCAACTCCCGGTTCAGAAGCGCCCCGCCGATTCCGACGGCCACGCCATTCAAAAAATCGCGGCGCGTTATTCCCCGCCCCATCCCCAAATCTCGATTTTTCTTATTCACGATCGCTCTATACCCACACAAACAGTATCTCTGTGCAGCCAGGCCGGCAAGGGTCCCGCGCGGCGCCGCCTGAAGAATCCCGGGTTCTTAGCTTTTGGCAGCTGGCCCGCGGCATTCCGCAAGCGAATATGGGTCAAAAGCGGAATACCAGCACACCAATTTGGCACGGAGTCGTTTCAATTTGCAGTGTTTTCTTAGCATTTCCTGACCGTCGCCCGGGCCCCTAGACCCTGTACAAACCCCGCGGCCGCGCGCCAAAGCCTTGATTGCCGTGGGCTTCGCCTGAAAGGCGTGACCCGGAACGGCGCGCAGCAGCATCGGCGTGAGAACCAGAAAATCGTCGGCGTTTTGGCACACCACATGCCTCGCAATCCACCATCGTGGCTCAAGCGCATACCAAAGCTATCGAAATATTGTCTCCGAAAACCACGCTCATCCCGTGCATTCTGGACCAGGATCCCGCACAACTGCACATGCTGCAGGCGCTGATATCTGACCTCGGCTACGAGGCCATTCCGACCTCCGATCCCGAAGAAGCGCTGCAACTTGTGCGCGTAGGGCGCTGCCGCATGGTTCTCGCGGATATGCACATGCCCGGGATGAATGACTACGAATTTCTCGACCGCGTGCTGCGCAGCGATCCCGGCGTGCACGTCATCGTGATGACCGCCGACTACACGCTCGACTCCGCCCTCGAAGCCATTCGCCGCGGGGCCACCGATTTTCTTCCCAAACCCGTCGATCACGTCCGGCTGAAGCGCACTCTCGACGACACGGCGGCTCTCTACGACCAGCGCCGCCGCGTAAAAGTCCTCGAAGAACAACTCTTGCGCGATCTCGAATTCCACGGCATCGTGGGCAAAAGTCCCGCCATGCTGGAAGTCTTCGATTTCGCCCGCAAAGTAGCACGCCACTATTCAAACGTTTTGCTGATCGGGCCGACGGGCACGGGCAAGGAGCTGGTGGCCCGCGCCATTCACCAAATCAGTCCCGTAAGCCAGCAGCGTCTGGCGGTGTGCAACTGCTCGGCAATGGTCGATTCCCTGCTCGAGAGCCAGCTTTTCGGACACATGCGTGGCTCCTTCACCGGCGCCACGGAGACGCGTCCCGGTTTGTTTGAATACGCCAACGGTGGCACTGTCTTCCTCGATGAAGTCGGCGAGACTTCGCTGGCCATGCAGGCCAAGCTGCTGCGCGTCATCCAGAATCGCGAAGTGCAGCGGGTGGGATCTCCACAGGTCTTGCAGGTAAACGTCCGCTTGATCGCCGCCACCAATCGCGACCTGCGCGCTGAGGTTTTGGCCGGGCGCTTCCGGGAAGACCTGTTCTACCGCCTCAGTTCCATTCAGATTCGCATCCCGTCGCTCACCGAGCGCCTCGAAGATATTCCACTTCTGGTGCAGTTTTTTCTCAAAAAGTACAACGACGCTTACGGCAAAAACATCGCCGGGCTTACCCGCCGCGCGCAAACCGTTCTCTTACAGCACGCCTGGCCCGGCAACGTGCGCGAGCTCGAGAACGTCATTTCCAGCGCCAGCATCACGGCCATGGGCGATTTCATCGACATCGGCGATCTTCCCGAACAGCTGCAGCGCCACGGGCCTCGCGGAGGCGCACAAGACGATTGGCGCCCGCTCTCGCTTGAAGACGTTCGCAAAGTCCATATTCAGCGCGTCCTGGACATGTGCCAGGGCAACCGTCTGCGTGCGGCGCAAATTCTCGGCATCGGCCGCACGAGCTTGTACCGCTACCTCAAGCGCGACGCGGTCGCGGCGCAAGCACATCCCCTCAAGCGCCACGCGGGCTTCGGCGGCGCCGCAGCCTGATTCTCCGCCTGTTGGGTATTGCAGCGTATCTCTCTCGGCCATGTTCCGCGCTGGCACAGCTGTGCCCGGATGAGGCAGCGGCCGCTGACCGCGCAGATTCGCACCTCGTTCATACGGAACGCTTTCCCCCGCGGAGCTTTGGCACTCGCGCTGCACTACATGATTGCAAGATTGTGAAATCGCTACGAAATAAGGAGAAACAAAGAAAAATTTTCCGCGCCGGCCTGGCGATGCTCCGGCGGCGCGAACCGAATCCCACCAACGGCAGTTCCCCAGTAACCCTCGATCAACCAGCCTGAACCCTCTATGGCGCCGTGCTCCGGTCACCACCGGAACACGGCGCTCTTTCCTTCTGGCCACAAATAACGCGCGAAGAACACTCTAGGTAAGGAAAATGGGCGACAGCGGGATTGCCAGGCTGCCGGATCCGGCGAGCACTGTGTGGAAAGCCGCGCGAAAAGCCGAGCCTTCCTCTAAAACGTCCCGGACTCGCGCAGGCACGCCGAGGGGCAGCCCTCTCGGCGTGAAGCTCGATGCCGACGAATGGATTCTGTTCATGGCCGGACACCGCGAGCGGCACTTGCAACAGATCCGCTACGCGGAAACCGGCCCCAACCTTCCGGGAAGCCCAACGGCAAGGGCAGGGGCCGGGCCTGGCCTCGGCCTGGTCTTTCCCGAGCAGTTAGAAACGCAAGACTAATTCCCGCTGCCCGCCGAAGGCGTGGGCACCGGGATGGCAGCAGCCACGGCATTCTGGCTATCCAAAGTGCTGCCGGCGAATACCGGAACGGTCACGGTGCTGTCGAGGCGGGCGAGCATGCCGGTTTGCGCGGGCAATTCAACTTCTTTGCCTTTGCGAATCACGATGTACGCGGCGCTGCCGGCAATGCCGAAACCGAAACCCCGCGCCACGTTGCTGAAGATGGCCCCGACCAGCGCGCCGCCGCCGGTCCCGATGGCTCCTCCGATGACGTCGCCTTTAAAATCGTGCTTCTCCTGCAACACCTGCCCCTCGTCGATTTTGATGTCCTTGCGCGTCTTGGTGTCGCCATTACTGTGGTGATCCTCAATGGCCAGGATGCTCATCTGAACGGGAATAATGCGGCTGTCGACTTCCATGCTGCGAAACGTGAGGTTCATGTACGCCTGCCCGCGGAACAGCGAGAAGCGCCGGGCCTTTTCAACCGTGCCGATGGTGCCGTTGATGCGCGTGCCCATGGGAATGAGCAAAGTATTGCCAACGAAGACGGGCTCGGCAACCACGGCAACAAAAGGATCGCCGTCGCGCGCGCTCGAGCTGCTGATATCGGTAATCAGATTGAGGTGCACGCGCGTGCCTTGGGTCACCTGATTATGCGGTTCGGCATAAGAAACGACGGAAGTGCACAAGAACACCACGGCCACCAGCGATGCGACTAAGCTTCTTTTCATTGGAAAATTCCTCCTGCGCGCTCTTTTCAAGAAGCGCGTCCGGCCCCGTAACGTGGGGAGACATCGCGGCGATGCCGCGATGCGGTGCGCTGGCGCAGCGGACCCGGCGCCACGTTGCGGCGCGGCGCGGGCGGACGGCGGAGGAACACCGTCCAGCAAGGAGTGTACTTTCCTTTGCGCCCGGAAGCATCCGTGCTTCTCCCTGGGGTGTTTACCTTCACGACACAAATTCAAGGGACGAACTCCTCAACTCCGAGCCGGCCCAAGATCCCCCGGGCACGTTCGCGCCGCTCCGGCCCTGTGTTAAACTTTTGCCTCGCAGCATCGTGATGGGCGTGCGGCTGCCGGAGAGTGGAGCTTCGGGCTCTGTGCGACAAGGTCCCGCGAACCCCGCCAGGCCCGGAAGGGAGCAACGGTACCGGGATCGCCTTGTGCGCCGCAGACCACCCGAAGTTCCTCCTTCGCGTCAGAGCACTTTGTTTCCGGCATTCATTTCTGAGAACCTGATACCGCGATGAGTTCAGAACCATCATGAGCAATTACCAGGTCATTGCCCGCAAATGGCGGCCACAAACCTTCCGCGATCTTGTGGGCCAGGAGCACGTCACCGAAACGCTCAAGAACGCCATCGAAAAAGACCGCGTGGCTCACGCCTACATTTTTTCCGGGGCGCGCGGGGTGGGAAAAACCACTGCGGCCCGCATTCTGGCCAAAGCCCTGAATTGCGTGAACGGACCGACGGCAAATCCCTGCGGGGTGTGTGCGGCCTGCCAGGAAATCGCTTCGGGCAATTCCCTCGATGTGATCGAGATCGACGCAGCCTCCAACCGCGGCATCGACCAGATTCGCGAATTGCGCGAGATGGTGCGCTACGCTCCGGCGGCTTCGCGCCATAAGGTGGTCATCCTCGACGAAGCCCACATGCTCACCACAGAAGCTTCCAACGCCCTGCTCAAAACCCTCGAAGAGCCGCCCGACCGCGTAATTTTCGTGATGGCCACGACCGAGCCGGAAAACCTGGAAGATACGATCCGCTCGCGCTCGCAGCATTTCCATTTCCGTGCGCTGACCTTTGCGGAAATCTCCAAGCGTCTCGAGCACATCGCCGCCGAGGAAAAACTCATTGTCGAGCCCGGCGCGCTGGCGGTGATCGCGCGCATGGCCGAAGGCAGTTTGCGCGACGCGTTGTCGCTGCTAGAGCAGGCCCGCGCCTATTGTGGCGACACCATTCCCGATAAAGAGGTGCGCGAGCTGCTAGGTGTGGTGCCGGAGGATGCCCTAGAAGAACTGGTGAACGCCGTCGCGGAAGGTTCCGCAGACCGCGCCCTCGGCCTGGTGCACCGCTTCCAGAAGGATGGCCGTAACCTGCAGCACTTCTGCCGCGAAGCCATTCGGCACATTCGCAATCTGCTGATTGCGCGCGTCTGCGGCGCGGATTCGGAATTGATTGCCGCCACTGCGGATCAGCGCCCGGCCCTGGCGCGCGCCGCGGCGCTTTTCGGTGAGGAAGATTTAACGCGCTTCTTCCAGATACTTTTGCAGACCGATGATAGCTTGCGCCGCGCCCCAGATCCCCGCGTGCATCTGGAAATGGGCTTGCTGCGGCTGATCAATGCCGCACGGCTGGCCCCGCTCGAAGAGCTGCTGGCGGAGATGAGGGGCGGCTCGAGCGGCGGAGCGCCGTCTTCTGGCGCGAGTCGCGGAGCGGTCGCGGGCAGCGCCACACCCGCGTCAAAGAAAATTTTCGCGGAATCTGCTGCTACCGCAACACGCGGCGATTCTGCGATTCCCGGCGGCTCGTCTCTGGACGCCCCGGCGCCGCGGGGTCCGGAGATTCCGCCGGCGTCCGGCAAAGCAGCCAGACCTCCACAGAGCGTGGCGTTCACACAACCCCCCGAGGGCGCCGCCAGTGAGCCGGTGCGCCGAGATCATGAAGACCACCCTCTCGCGGCTGTCGCGACCAGCGCAGAAGGCGATGCTGCACAAGCGGCGAGCGCACGCGCAGAAGCAGCCTCCGAGCTCACTGCCGAGGGAATTTCTCCGGAGCAAGTGGCCAGAATCAAGGCGGCTATTCAGGCGGAGAAGAAATTTCTTGGGGAGCTGGTCGAGCACAGCAGCCGCTGGCAGCTGGAGGGCGCAGAACTGCGCATTTTCTTTCCCGTAGAAAAACGGGCCTTCGCGGAATTGCTGGAAGGACGAGAAGCGCTGGAAAAAATCCGCGCCGCGGCGGCCGAGGTCCTCGGCCAGCCGGTGCGCGTGTGCACGCGAATCGCGAGCCTGGCTGCGGCGGCGGCCGCCGGCGCAGGAGGAACTTCGCCGGGCGCCGCTCGCGGCGCATCTTCTCCCGGGTCTTCGCCGCGCGGCGGCGAACAAGCTTTCGCGCGAACTCCCCACAACGCCGCGTCCGCAGCGTTACGCGCACGTTTTGAAAACGATCCCATGGTGCGCGCGATCATCGATCGCTTCGGCGGAAAAATCTCCGAGGTAAAGCCCCGTCCGGCGGAAGCTTAGCGATTCGCGGGCCGCGTTTCACAGTCCTTCATCCGCAGTTTCCGGCCCGAGCACCTTGCGTATTTCCGGCTGGATAACCACGCCGGCGGCAGCACCCGCCGCTTCGCCGAGCGCGCGATAACTTTCAAAGTGC
>JBEKSZ010000266.1:0-5575 GCA_049516615.1 Candidatus Acidiferrum sp.
ATACGGGGTCGGGGAGCCGGATTCGATCTGCGGAGGGGCATGGGTGGCTGAACTTATACATGATTGGGCGATGAATCAACGGGACAGACCTTGAGCTGATAAAATCGGGGAATGCTCGGCTACCCGCGGAGTTCCACGTCAGAAAGGGTACTGTTGGCCGGTATCGTTTTGCTTTTGTTCGCCTTTTTCCTTCGGATTTTCTCTCACGCACCTCTCACGCATACCGTTGGCGCGATATGCGCTCTCATGGGAATGGTTTTGTTCCTCGGTGGACGATTGGCGCGCTTCGGCAGGTACAGCACATTGGGTTTTATAAATCGGAATCCCCGGTGGGCACCAGGATTTCGGGTATTCGCTTTCGTTCTTTGGGCCTTTGTTTTGCCGTTCGTGGCGTTGTGGGCATATTTCAAGGTCCGAGGTGGACGTTAGTCGGCAACCGAGCTTAAGACCTCAAGGACCAGCGAAATCCGGCAGAAAAGCGAGGCAGAATGCGAATAATTACGATGTTCGGCGAAATGTGGGCTAGAAATCTGCCAAACATAAACCGAATTCCAGGAAGGCGCGAGAAGGGTGGAACGGGAGTCTATGTACTGTTCGATGGATCTATGCCCGTTTACGTTGGCAAGGGCAATCTGAAAAGCCGCGTAAACGGTGCCAGAAATAGTAAGAGACGCAAGCAGTTCTGGGACCATTTCAGTTGGTATTCGTTGGACCCAGAAATGATGCACGACATCGAAGCCTTGGTGCTCCGCATGCTTCCACCGTATCTTCGCTCCTTGACTAAACAAAAAGGCAAATTTCAAGGCGCAGAACGACACAGAGAAAACAAGAAAAACCGAACTGCGGAATATATTTCGAGGAAAGCCAAGCGGGTCTAGCCTCGTGCAGGTAGGACAAGCGATGGAGCAAAATATGAAACCTTCGACGGAAGTTGAAGGCGCAAGTTAGAAATGTTTCCACCAGTGCACAAGCGCAGCCAAACCCAGCGCCAAAGCGATAACCAGCATCAACCAAAAGGACGGCTCACCCCAAACGTAGTTCTTCTGGGGGTACGATGGGTCCAGTCTCCAATCGTTCGTGCCGCAGCGCAGACAAACGCTTCCGAGCGTCCCTATGATTGCTTGCCCGCAATGCTTGCAGATGAGATTCAACTCCATATAGTCCGCCAAGAGATAAAGCTTACAGGAGCGCGGGAAAAAGAAAAAAGCCCTTGCAATTAACCGGGCTTTTCTCTTTTTGAAAGGCCGAAGACCGTGCCCCGGCTCTTGCTCCCAATGAGAAGTACGACGTGGCTTTCGTCGCTTCTTTCGACACGCTATCGAACGAACCGACGGACCTCGCGTGCTTTGTTCTGGGATTGCTGCACCTGCAAGCGTGCCGCCTTGGTTGCGACCCAGTCCACATCGCTGGTTCCCGGGACCATCACGAAGTACTTCTGAATCTCGTGCGTATCCGCGTGGCTGTTTCCCTTAATGGACTCAGCTTCCACTTGAGCCCGCGCTTGCTCTTTCGCTGCGGAGACTTGCGGTGTCTCACTCGGATACGAAGCCGGGTCAGCCGCGTGATTCTTTCTTCCGTTAACCCAGAGTTGTCGCTCCGGTTCCGCTGGAGGGGCATTCTTCCTAGCGGCCTCCTCGGCTTCAGCGGCAAGACGTGCCGGACTTGGTTTGTACTTGGACTCCGTGACGAAGTGCAAAGAAGCTCCCCTCGTCGCCAGTCTTCCTACCGCCTGCCTGATATGCTCCGGCGTTACCGCCCGCCCACGAAGTTCCGGCAGTATGGCGGCAAGGTTAACGAAGCGTTGATCGGGGATATCCTTCACCAGCAGTCCACGGTCGGTCTGTCCGTTGCCGTCGTACCAGCGCTCCAGTTGATTTGCTGAGTCTTCATCCGCAGCTTTGGCCCTGACCCAGTTCAACTTCGCCCTCGTCATGAACTTGAAAAGGCTCTTGAACTTTTCCACCGCGTCGAGGACGTTCTCCGTTGTAACCGGGATGTGCCGGTTCTTTTGGAAAAAATCGTCGATTAGATCAGTGTTGTGTTTCTGTTCGTCAACTAGGTCCAGACTTTTCTCTAGCAGGAGTATTCCTCCTGCCTTGTCAAGCTCGGCTTGGTCTTGCTGGTTGTACTGTCTCTGTTGCTGTTGTTGCAGTGTTTCTCGAAGATACTGCTCGCCTAACGTTGCCATTGTGTTTCTCCCTTTTTACCGCTCCCCGCGTAAGCGGGCCGTGAGATTTGAACTGCCATGCTTTCGCATGAACTGCTTGTAGAGGTCTAAATTTGTATTTGAAAGTCGAATAAAGTAGGCGGAGTCCAAAACCGTGCCGTCTGCTGCAACCTGTGGGATTGGTGGGAAACCCGCATTGGCTTCACGGGCTTCACGTGCCGCGTCTTGCTGCTGGACGTGAGTCTGCAAGGCAGCGGCCCGTCTCTCATCGGCCTGTTGCCGGATGATGCGACGTAGCTCCTCTGGGCTTGCGTTCTTTAGGTAGTCGTTGTGGGCTTTGATTGCCTCCTGAGCGTACTGCTCCTGTTCCACATCCGAAGGCGGGACCAAGTTCAGAACACTCGCTACGGTGGCCAGGTCGTAGACTGTGAATCCCGGTCTCAGCGACGCACGAACGAGATTCCAGTTGGCGTCACAAGTTGAATAACTCTTGTACCTGCGGGCACCCTCCAAGAAAGTTTCCCGGTCGGCCTTTTCTTGAGCTTCGATCTTGGGACGGCTCAAAGCCTCCTGTTTGATTCGTATCTGGAAGTCCTGCGCAGCTAAGTCGGCGCTAGCCTGAATATGCGCCTCCAGCTTTGCTTCCGCTAACTTCTCTGCGTCGTCCAGCGCCTTCGTCCAAAGCTGCTCCAGCTCGGGAACAGTCTTCGTCGCGAAGTACTGCATAGTGCTGGCCTCAGATGCTGTGTTGCCCGGAGTCTGTAGGCTGAGTTGCGTCAACAACCCTATTAGCTCCGCTTTCGTTTTGTTGCTCATTGCTTTTGCTCCTCTTGCTCCTTCTGGTGCTGCAATTCCGCCTTGATAGCGCGGGAGTCTTTTGTTTCATCGCCACCGAAGCGCTTGTCCAGTATTCGGAGAAGTTCTCGGTAATGCGTCGCGAACGATTGTGATTTCGTCAGGCCGTAGCGATGCGCGGATTCAACGATCACAGCGCCGAGGGCGTCGGGGAAATACGATCCGCCGGCGAGCAGCCCATCTGGGGAGTGAACCTCACGGATCCAGTTTTTCTTTAGGGAAAACAACGTCCAGACGACCGCGTCTAGTGCGTGTTCGGCATTCTGATTGTCCTGATACGCTCCAAAGTTCTCTAAGCCGAGTTCTAATTTGATCTGCTTCAGAACGTCGCTCACGTGCTCGCGCAGCAATTGTGTTTGCTCCTCAGGGAATTGGTCCGATGCTTCATCCGCGCTAGGCGTTTGCGCAGCCTTGGCTTTTGCGCGAGATTTTTTCTTGTGCTCGCGATTATAGGCGCGAACTTTTTCCTGCTCATCGGGTGGTAAGTCTGCGATTTTCATGTTCTTGCTCCTGTGAAATTTGACCGTCAATCACTGCGAAAATAGAAGACGCACCACGGCATCGTCCTCGCGGGGAACCTACCGCCACGGGGCGGGTACGACTGGGGCTGATTTCAGAATCGAAAAGGGACCCAAGGCGTCGGAAGGAAAGCTTCAGCGGACGAAAAATGCTGCCTTACGGACGGATACCAAATTCCTCCGAGCGGTCCTTTCGACGAAGAGGAGCTATTTGATGGGCGTTCCGGGCTTTGCAAATCGTTGCGGATTGCACTTGACAATACAACATTACTAATGTAACGTATTATTCATGGAGATCGCCATGACGCCCTCAATCCTCAAGAACGTTGTCCGCATGCCGAAGCAGCGAACGAAGCAGGTCCGGACTCGCATCTCCTACATGACGAGCGAACAACTCGAGCGTTTTCTTCAAGCTGCGAAGGAATACGGCCCACGGGAACACGCGATGTTTCTCTTTGCCGTGGCGCACGGCGCGAGGGCACAAGAGATTGCCAACTTGCGGATAAGTGACATCAATTTCGGCAACGAGCAAATCCACATCGCCCGGCTGAAGGGCTCGCTCGCCTCGACCCAGAACCTATTGAAGGTGAAAGGCAACGCTCTCTTCGATGAGAAGGCCGTGTTTAAGGCTTGGCTGGCGGTTCGCGAGCCGGATGCGGATAATTTCGTCTTCAACTCCCAGAAATCAACCAAGTTGAACCGGGTTACGGTCTACAAGCTCTTCAAGGCCATTGCCAAGAAGGCTGGTCTTGGCGAGACTTTGCAGCACCCGCACGTCTTAAAACACACCGCGGCCATGCTTATGGTTCAGCAGGGCGCAAATGCGTTCCTGATCCGCCAGCACCTCGGGCACCGCTCGTTCGATTCCACCCTTGCTTACGTAAACCCCAGTGACGCTGACGCCTCGGCGGCCTCCGCGAAGGCCTTCAGTCAGGTGTTCTAGCTTGCTACAAAGTTGCGGTATTGTTGCATTATGGCGTTTTTGCCCTCTCTAAACGGGTGAAAACGCCATAGTTATTTAAGGGTGGAATAACGCAACATTTCTTTCTCGGGGTACTTTCTACCCAGTCCCAATCCCAAGGTCTAGGCCGGCATTCCGTCCGGCGCTCCCGAGATAGCTCCGTTTGCTCGTCCACGGCGTTTAGGAGCCGATCTGCCGGCGGAAGGCTTCCCGATATCAGCCGGATCACGATTCGGCCTCTCCCGGGCCGTCCTTGCGCGACCACGAACCAATCAGATAACTGTCCCGACGTTCTAACGCCTTTATCGAAGCGTAATCACATCTTAATGATAACTTATTGATTTAATTGCCTTTGCATCAAAACTGACGGATTTTTGACGAAATTTGCGGCTTGAAAACACGGATCAGAACACGCGCCCAGCACTCCAAACTGTCTAGCTGGCCTAAGTCCTTTGTTCACAACGTCTGTATTGAGAGACTATTTCCAACGTAACCGAGGCTTTGACCGCCATGTGCGCGCAAGCGCCTCACAAGCTTTTCCCAAAGAAATGAATATTTTCCAAAGCTTGTGTGAGAAGTCCCCACTAAGTGTGGGGGACTTTCTCACAAGCTTCTGGTGACTGACCTAGTGAGGCCTCACAAGCCCGCACTAGGTTCTCACAAGCTTTCCTCACAAGCTACGCCGCGATCTGGTCGAGGGTAATGTCCGCCTCCTCCGAATCGCCTGTTTGAACCTGCCCCACGGCCACCGTCACAGTTTCCTTTGTCCAGTGCGTGGCCCCTTTCTTTCCTCCACGCTGGCGACGGTACTTGAGCCGGTCCAGAGCCTCTCGAACCTTCCACTCCGTCAACCCGGACTTTTCAGCCAGCTGCTTGAGCGTGGCCGTCGGAGACTCAACAACCAGCTGCTCAACAAGGCTGTTGATGTCCTGTACCTGAGTCGTGCGGCTGACCACCGTGAAATCATGATTGCGGTCGATAACGGATTCCACGCCCACCACGATGCCGCCAGACCGACCGGCTGGTTGCGAGGATGCAGCGATCCGGAATGGTGCCGGCGGATCGAAATCCCGG
>JBEKSZ010000267.1:0-5532 GCA_049516615.1 Candidatus Acidiferrum sp.
TAATTAAGCAGCAAGTGCCAAGTTGTTGTTGGCAGTTCTAGTTTCCAACCGATTACGGGCAGTTGGCTCCCGGCATGCCTTCAGGGCGCGACAGCTTCCGTCGAAACCGGGTCGCCCCCACACCGCTATTCTACCACTTCCTCCAAACTCCATGCCTCGCCACGAACCGGCCCCAAAGCGATCGGCCCCGAGCACGGATTAGGCACACCAGTGTCGCCAAACCGTTGACTCCCGACATTCCGTCTTCCAGAATGGCCAGACGAGGAGCCTCGGCGAAGTTAGGCCGCGGAAACCGCTTTGCGTCGAAACCGTTATGGCACAAGAGCCTAGCATCGTCGAACAAGCTGTGGCCCGCGCCTTGCGCGACAATCTGGAGCGCATCCAGCGCACCACCGAAGAGTTGCACCACGCGGTGAACGACGTGGTGTCGGCTTGCGGCAGCCACAAGCCCACCAACGCGCTGCCCCCGATGTTGCGTGCGCAGACCGCAGCCGCCTCCATCGCCGCCGCCCTGGAAGTTTTGACGCGTTTTGTGGCTTCTTCGCTACAGAGCGGCACCAAATCTTCGGTCGAACATGCCAGTGAACGCTCCACACTCGAAACGCAGCCCATGAGTTTCGCGGGGCCGGCCACCGCCGTCGTGGCGCCGCCGCTTCCCCGCGCGCAACCCGGCCATCCGGCGTCCATGGCGCCCGAGTTCGCCTCACCAGTCACCGAGCCGGAGCCTTTGCCCGAAACGCACATCGAGGAACTGGAAGGCGAAGGGGCAAATTTTGAAGCGGCCCCCGAATTGCCGTATGATTCCGGGAACAAATCGCTGCCTCACGCGCCGCTTCATGACGTCGCGCCGCCCGCGGCGCTTTCGTCGGACGCGGGACTTGCCGACGACTTCGACATCAACCGCCTGTCTCCTGAAGAGCAGGAGCTGCACCGCCGAGCGAACCGCGTGGCCAAGGTTTCGATGCAGGATATAAAGATGTTGCGGCCGGAGCAAGTCAAACAGGGCCGCGAAAATCGCGATCTCTGCATCCGATTGAAAGACGACATTGAAAAAGCCCATCGCGAGTACGACCGCCGTTTCAAACCTATCATGGACCACCCTGTCGACTATTTTTACCGCTGGATGGTGGAAATCCTTGCTGAAGGCGATGCGCACGCCCTTGGCGAATATCCCTACGCAACCTCCGCGCCGCGGCGCTAATCTTCCGCCGGTGATTTGCCGCGCGTTCGCGAGCCGTCCCGCCGTCTGGTGCGCATGGGCATTTCGTGGCCCAGGCTTCGTTATGCCGATTTTGCGAAAGACGGCCGCCGCGTTGCTCAGCGCGGCGCTTCTGGGCGCAGCCCCAGTCGAGACTGTCGGCCAGACGTCTCCGGCGCCCTCAGAGTCTCCAGCCCCTCGACCGTCTGCAGCGCCGCAGGCCGCGCCACCGGCAAAATCCAGTTCACAAACCACCCGTCGGCGCAAAAAATCAACCAAGCCAAAAGCCGCGCCATGCCGCAGCGGATGCAAGCCGGAGACCACCGCGCCGGAAAGCACGGCAATCACTCCGGAGGAACAGGCGCTGCAAAAAGAAATGGCGGACCTGGCGCATGAACTGCACACCGCGGTTCCCGGCGCGTACGAGAAGCTGGCGGCCTTCGCCAACAAGAACTCCACGAACGCCTGGGGCGCACGGGCGGCGCTGGCGCTGGGCTATGACGATTACTCGAAAAACCGCACGGGACAGGCCGTGATTTGGCTCGCGAAAGCGGAGAATGACCCAGTGCTGCGCGAGTACGCGCTGTTCTGGTCGGCGCAGACCAAGCGTGCTCTGAAGCGCGACGCAGAAGCTTTTGCGGACCTGCAGGCGATAGAAAAAGACTATCCAAACAGCGCCATCGAAGAACAGTTTCTCGAAGCCTACGTGCCTGCCGCCGATGAATTGAATCATTCGCAGGAGGCTATTGATGCGCTGAACGCCTATTCCGCCACCGCCACTCGTCCAGCTCTGCTGCTTGAACGCGCGCAAGCCTACAAGAACGCGCATCAATTTGCGCGCGCAGCCAAGGATTATCAGATCCTCTTTTATAAGTATCCGCTGACGGATGAGGCCAAAGCCGCGGCCACGTCTCTGCCGGCCATTTCCAAACTGCTGGGCAAGGAATATCCCTATCCCGGCGTTGAACTACAAGAGCAACGCGCGCAATTATTTTTTGACGCGCACAAATGGCGCGAAGCCCGCGTGGAGTACGAGAAATTGCTGAGCATGTTGCGCGAGCCCATCAACCCGACTCGCCAGCGCGCTCAATTGCGCATCGCGGAATGCAAACAATATCCCAAAGCTTCGCCTTCGTCCCTGGCGGCGCTGGCTCTGAGCGATTCGGACGTCGATGCCGAACGCATTTACGAGCTCTCACAGGCCTATCGCTCGGCGAAAAAAGAAAGCGAAATGCTCGCGGCCGTCGAGCAGGTTGAGAAAAAATATCCCCAGAGCAAATGGTCCGAAGAAGCGCTGATGGCCGCGGGAAATTACTATTGGGTCGAGCTGGACCGCACCAGGGCCACCAGTTATTACCAGCGTTTGGTAGATGGATTCCCGGGCGGCAAAAATGCCTTTAATGCCGAATGGCGCGTGGCGTGGATGGCCTTCCTGAACAAGCAGCCGGACGCCGACGCGCGATTGACTGCCTTCCTGGTGAAGTATCCGGCCACCTCCAATTCCGTGGACGCGCTGTACTGGCTCGGCCGCAACGCCGAACGCGGTGGCAATCCCGGCCACGCGCGCGCGTACTACAGCAAAGCCATCGAGCGCTTTCCGCAGACTTATTTCGCCCACGCCGCCGCCGCGCGTCTGGAAAAAATGCCCGCTGGCGACGCCGACGTTCCGGAATTTCTCGCCAAAATCCCGCCTCCTCAGGTTTTGCGCGCATTCGACGAACCGATTCCCGCGTCCGTCGCGGACCACTGGGCGCGCGCGCAAGCCTTGCGCAGCATCGCTTTTGATAGTTCCGCGGAGCTCGAGTTGAAAGCCGCGTACTTCGCCACCTACTCTCCGCGTTTTTTGCTGGAAGCGGCGCAGACCGCTTTTGACCAGGGACACTTCGGTACTGGCATGGCGTACGGCCGGCTGATCGTTCCCAATTTCGATTCCCGCCGGATCGACGAAGTCCCCTCCATCGTCTGGAAAACGCTCTACCCTCTGCCCTATGAAGTCTCCCTGCGCCGCGAAGCGGCGCGCAATAATTTCGATCCCATGCTGGCCGCCGGCCTGATCCGCCAGGAATCCACCTTTCAAGCCGACGCGGTGTCTCACGCCAACGCCATCGGGCTCATGCAAGTTCTCCCCAAAACCGGCAAAATCCTGGCCAAGCAGCTCAAGGTCAAATATACGAAAAATAAACTCTTCGAACCGGACTATAACCTGGAGCTCGGCATGGTCTACATCGCCGAGCTTTTGCGCGCGACCGGCGCACCGGAATATGCCGCCGCCGCCTACAACGCCGGCGAAGACCGCATCGCCCTCTGGAAATCCGAACGCAATTACGAAGAAATCCCCGAACTCGTCGAGTCTATCCCCTTTACCGAAACCCGCGAATACGTCCAGGTCGTCCTGCGCAACGCTGAAGTCTACCGCGCCGTCTACGGCACGGGCGGAGCGCCTTCGCCGGCCCCCGTCACGCGCAGCCGCTAACTTTTGAGCAGCGCACCGTCGCGCTCGGCGGTTTGACGAAGAGGGGATTAAATCGGGCGATGGGATCTCGGCTGAAAGCCAGGCCGCTGCAAGCTTCGGACATGCTTGCCCGGAACTCTTTCTAGGCGGGGAATTGCGCAACTTGGCGAGGCCGTGGACACGGATATCGCAGCGAGCTGCAGCCGAATCTGCTGGGCAAGTTTTTCCCATCAATAGCGCGACGGGGGATGCGCAAAATGGCAGCTGGGACCTTGTAACCGGTGAAAGAGCTGTTGGATGTTGCGGCCAGGCGAACCAGGGGACGCGTTCCGGCCTTAGCGGTGAGCCAAAAAGCAGCCCCGACCGCGAGCTAGGCGCTTGATGCGAGGCTGCCCGAGCGCCTCCAGTTGTTGGGCGGAAAAACGACCTGCCAAAAGTTCGGTTGTGGTTCGATAAACTCGACGCCGACGACAGTTCTGCCGTCCAATGTGCTGTCAAATCGGGTCACTCGGCAGAATAGTTCGGCCTTCGTCGCGTTATGGCGCAGACTAAGCACTTGCCCAAGAGCCACCCTCGACTTTAAGGTCAGGAGTGCGCCGTGCGCACTCACATCCAGCGAGCGGACCCTTTCGCTTGCCTGCTCGCCCCGCGCGGAGAATCCGCGAACGGTTACACTGGCGATCAGATCGATCCGGTCGCTGCGACGCTTTCCCGTACTTCTGCTGCGCGTTTCTGGCGTCACCCGGGCCTCTCGAGTGGCCTTATCGGCAAGTTGAACTCGGACTTTAGACCATGGCGACCTGCGGTTGAGACTCACGTCCTCAGGGGAGCTTTGCTTCTTGCGCGAATAGGATTCTAGAACGTCGATCCGACAAACAGCGCAGACAGGGCGTCGCGGATCGGGATTGCCCCACAGCACAAAGCCGCAGCTGGGACACTCAGCAATTACGGCTGCAGTGCATTTGGGACAGACTTCAGGTGCTTTCGGCGAGAGTCTTTCTTGACTGAGCACGCGAAAGTCGCAACTAACGTTGGAGCACAGGGACAGCGAGGGCACATAGGTAGTCATAGGTTTCATGCAACAAAGTGTGATTCCCGGAAAGCCAGCGACCTCATTAGCGACGCAACGGATTGCCTGGTTGATGATTCCGCGTTCCCGGGCAGCGATGCGGCGGAATCTCTGGCGATCCGCAGACTTTTAATCGGATGTGCGAGGAAGAGCTGTTCCGTCTTGCGAACGTGGACCGCTTAGAGAGCACATCGGCACCAAGGCAACAGACTTTAGATGCGTTTACAGGGAGACGCTTGCCCAGCCCTCGTCGCGTGCCCGAACTGAAGTGAAGAATCCTCGCGTGGCGCTCGATAAGCAGGAATGCGTTGTCAAAGGACCTTTCGCCGGCAATGCTTCCAAGCACGGCTTGGATCTCAAGAGGGCTCGAGGATGCGAGCTTTCAGACATTTCACGGTGAATCAGCTTGCGGGGGACCGCCGGAGAGACCTGTTCCGCTGGCCAGCGATGCGGCCTCTAAACGGCGACCCGTAACTCTTCCCTCCGAACCCCGGCTCGCATCGGGCGCGAGCGCTGCATAAGCCCTGTGATGGCCGAGCTGGCGCCGGCACGCCACCCGCGACCCGCTCTCGATACGAAGGACAGAACTCGGCACTTGTTTCCCGGGCCGAAAACGGTTGACATCTCGAATCGTCGGCACCAGCTGCAGACCGGCGTGCTCTCTTGGCACACAGCGCAATCGGACAGGACTTAAGCCAGAGACGAGAGCTGGCCGCGCGTTCTCCCTGTTCTAAGGGTCAGTCGTACAAAACAAAGCACATAGCGACGTACTGGGCCGACTCGCCTATTGCTTCTTCCGTCCCATGGAACCTA
>JBEKSZ010000268.1:0-5510 GCA_049516615.1 Candidatus Acidiferrum sp.
AGGTAGCTGAACACAAATCCTTGCTCTTGTTCGTTTCCTCGCATACCTACTCAGACGCACTCAGCGTCATCAAGTTACAATCTTCCCGGTGTTTTTCAGCAACCTGCTAGGGCAATCCAGCGTATGACGACCGCACTGAAGTGCAATCGCTTTGCGTCACTAGTGTATTGTGGTTCGTCGGCCTGAAGATCGGCACGCCAAACAAGGATCCTTGACGTTCCATTCCGATAAGAAGTCTCGTGCCAGTAGATTGGTAGCCGGGAAGGACAAGTTCTGGAGGAAGGTTTCCTGTGAACACAATGTTGGCACCCGGCCTACTCTGGGATACTTTGTTCGCGTGAGTAGAGGTATAGGCATTTATCGCCATGACAAGCGCCCAATTCTGATCTTTTGTACCCGGTGGACCAAAGAGATATTGGCTCTTCATGTTCGGCACCGGCAACCCGTTTAGCAGTGCCATATGGAGGCCCTCAATATGCTGTCGTCCAGTTTCACCCCGCGAATTAGGGACATCGTAATTCAAATCGGACGACGTCTTGTCTGCGCAGTCAAATGGAAGACCCGAATTGTTTGCGAGACCGCCGCTCTTGCCGCCTCCGGGAGGATTAAACGCCGCCGCCATACTGAGGTCCCGGCAGCCGCCCAATGCACAAGGATTATAGCCGTGATCGGTCCAGAATACTTGGCCGGAGACGACCGGATTAGAGCCAAGTCCACCAATCCCGGTGCCACCGATCCCAAAGTGTTCCAGAAGATTGTAGCAGGCTGGCGTGACTGAGAGCAGCGGTGGGCTTCCCTATTTCTGCTGCTTGTGCCACCACTCCCGCAATGATTTGCAACGTCCCTCATCATCCAAGGAAATCAAAAAGATTCCGTCTAGCTTGGTCTGCAACCCTTGCGGAATGATGTCGAATGACGCGGACCATTGAGCAATGTTCAAGTCCGCACTCGCGAACAGCATCTGGTACGCAAATTTGATGTTCTCTTCTGTGCGAGCTACACCATTCCAATTTTGCAAAATGGCTTCCCGACCACGAATCGGGGTGTCAAATGGTGTAACCTGATAAGTTCCGGTGTCAGCGAATAATGCCGCCGACGCTTTCGGGTCGCGGCTTACCCACGCTTGCCCGTAAGCGTCCAACCAACGTTGGAATGCGGTAAACCGTATGTCCACATCGTCCTCAGCGGCTGGAGCCGCACTATGAAGGCCCCTGAGATTCATCAGACGACGAGAAAAAACGTTCGACTACGGGACCACATTTGTAAAACCACGCTGCAGCTAGGAACAAGGCAACAATCATCGCCAGTTGATGGTAAAGCAGCATGCGGTGATACTTGTACAGATATTCTCCGGGCAGGGCTGAATAATGTTTGGCAGCAAACACATCGATTGAAACGTAGGAAAGGTCGCTCAGAGCCCAGATAATCAGGTACATAGCGAAAGCGCGGCTTGCAACCACTACGAGGTCTTTCTTCGTCACCGAACACCTCCACATTCGTCAAAGCAGCCGGGGAGCCGCGCCCGTACGATACCACGCCAATGGCGGGCATGATAACATCCGGGAACTAAGGAAATCTCGGGCAAGCCAATGCAAGTTTCATTCGTGTACTTCGTTTTGCCTTTTCGTGTTGTGCGCCTTCGTTAGTAGTGGCGCACTCCTATGGATTCGCTTTCGGGTGCGACATGCGGGAATCCGCATTGAGTTCTTCAGCCTCTCAGGAAAATACCGTCTGTTCGCAAGCTATCGAGAAATTGCGCGGCGGGGACAGGCACCGATGTGGGTCTACTACCTGTATCGGGGCGCGATCATATTATGCTTTGCCAGTTCCATTGGCATGAACGCAACGATTTCCCCATGAAGCCCGGCTCCCGCATCAAAATCTGCCTGTACTCCGGGGAAATCCTAGACGCCGTCGTATCCGCCGTCATCCCGGATGTTCGCGGAACGATGATTCGCGCCAAGGCTGGGGACCACGTTGTGACGGTGAAGGAAGAGCATTGCTCTCTTCGCGAGAATGGCGAGATGCCCGCCATGCACTTCTGCTCGTCGAGGCAGTGGTGCAGCCCGTGAGCGGGCGC
Source organism: Candidatus Acidiferrum sp. (assembly GCA_049516615.1). Taxonomy (GTDB): domain Bacteria; phylum Acidobacteriota; class Terriglobia; order Acidiferrales; family UBA7541; genus Acidiferrum. Next base: position 2,081 of record JBEKSZ010000268.1, read on the forward strand.
GCAATAATGGGCATTGTCTCGTTGTCTTGTGCCATGACTGGTTTATTTGTAGCTAATATATTTCTAACAATAATGATTGGAGAGATTAACCGCAAGCGGCCGGATGGAAATTTGATATCCTACTTTGGTTTTGCATTTACAAAAATGCTGCGGATTTTCAGTGAATACAGAGGTTCGTATCCGCAAGGGAAAATTCACCTTTACTCTCTTCTAGCCCTTGCCCTTGCGGTTGCGGGATTAATTGGCGTGGCGGCGTGCCTCGGATTCTTCAGATGAAGAGCGGGCCGCCCGAATACCATTGGCGCGAATGATTCGTGCCAAGAGCGGAGACCGTGTCGTGACGGTGAAGGAAGAGCAGTGCTCTCTTCGTGAGGATGAAAAAGCAAAGCCGGAGACACCCTAGCCCGCGGTCGCCCCGCAGCCGCTTGTTACCGAATCGCGCCCGTCTCAGAGTTCTTACGTTTGCGGCCCCACGAACTTATAATTGTTAATTGTTACCCACCCATCTGGAAACTCATTTCCCCTCAGATGTAATTCCCACTTAACCATACGCCACCACACGACCGTTGCGGAGGGCCAGTAAATCGAGCCCTCGAAAGAAACCGGTATCGGCGTTTGAGGGTCGTCGTCGAATTTGCGCTGCAATTTCATATACAAATCGCCGTCATCATGTTGCTCAGCGAACCCGCTCGCAACATCCGGGCATGAAGGGCTCGTGAGGACATACCCGTGAGGTTGGATGTTTGTTATATTTGCTGACGTAATGAAAGGTGTGGACTTGAACAGAGCCGGGTTGTGCTCAAGAAAACAGAAATCGACGTTCACCGGAATATTCCCGAACGAACTGGTGGTTGGGATGGCGATCCTTCCAACACAAACGCCCAATAAGAAGAAACACGCCATCAGCAGGACTTGACGTGCCGTTACTGGCATGGTGCGCATTCGCAATTTATAACACGAGCGGAGGCAATCGAGCCAAGGTTGCAACGGCACCTTAACCGTAAGGCGGTTCTTACTTCTTCACCTTCGCCCACCGCTTCTTCTGCGCCAGAGAAATCTTCTTTCGGGTTCGCAGCAATGGTGAGAGCAGCTAAGATGACCATCCCACAGAATGGGTAGAGACATGTCATTTGAACGGCAATCGAGGAGTTTCCCAGAGCACTGTTTGCCAAAACGCTAGCGGCCAGCCTCATCGCCGAATCGTTCGGTATTAGAACCACTGCCTTGATAAAGATCGAATCGGAGAACCAGCACAACACCTCAAGCGCGTAGGCGAGGAAACAGATGACCGCGCCGCAGGTTCGGAACCTCAATAAGTGGATGCTCCCCCAGGCCAGGCATAAAAGAGCAAGGCCGTTTGCAAAGAACATCGCAAAAAGAACCTGAGCAGTACGCGGGAACTCTGCGCTCCAAACAGGCGGCTCGACGGTCGAAAGGTGGACCGCGTGAGCTAGCACGTAAAAGCCGGCGGCGACAAATAGTAGGTTGCACGTTGCCAAAACGAATATGGCTGTCGTGCCAATGTTGGTTGCTCCGTGTTTTGGCGCGCACATTGTCAGAATGGCCTACCTGTAATTAAGCATACAAACCTTGGCCGCGATCCGAGTGTATCAAGATGCACCACTCTAGCGAAGAGCCCTGCGTGGGTTTCGACCTTGAGAAATCGCTGCTGATTCTGGAGAAGCGGTAGTCGGCTCTGTCCCACCGTTCAAAATCATCTCCACCGCACCCGGTAGCACATCCACAAGCAGATGCTCCAGATATTGTCCGTTCGTATTCAGCCGGACCTTGCAAAGCATGCAGCCGGGCGCAACGTAACCGGCATCCGTGAAATAGTCTTTGCGATGTCTGCCAAGCTCTTTTTGAAGTTTCTGAATGAATTCTAGGCGCTTCACCGGAATCTCGCTTTCCGGCAGAGGAAGGGACCGCAGTGTCGCGCTATGCGAGCACGGCGTCAAGCTGGTCGCGTCACGGCGCGGCCCTTCTTGGTTCGTCGAGCGCACTCTTAAATCTTAGGGCCACGTTGAATCTTCTTCTTTGCTGGCACATCGAACGTGGCAGGGTGATCTATCCCTGAGCCGAATCCAGAAGCAGTTGGCGGACACAGGAAGTACGACCTAATTAAAGTACTTGACAATTATCATTAGGTATTTCACGGGCATGCGCGTCGAGGGAATTCTTCGGCTGGAATGGGAACACGTCGATTTTTTGAGTAACCCCAACCAGATTCACTTGCCATGCGGCTTTACGAAGAACGATGAGGCGCGCGATATTCCCCTGATACCGCAACTCGTCGCCTTACTCACAGCGCAGTGCGCGAAGCGCCAAGAGGATTGTCCGTACGTGTGTTTCAACTTGGACAGACGCGGCCGGGCTGGTAGAATAAATAGCTTCCGAAAAGTCTGGTATTCCAGATGCGTGAAGGTCGGGCTCGGCACGATGGAGCCGGTCCTGGGCGCGGATGGCAAACCGGTATTTCAGCAGGCTCGCGGACCGCGGTCAAAGCCGAAAGGGAAGTTGGTTTATCGCGGGAAAATTTTCCACGATTTGAGACGGAGTGCAGTACGCAATATGGTGCGGGCTGGAATTGCCGAGAAAGTTGCGATGAAAATCAGCGGACACAAAACGCGTTCGGTCTTCGACCGCTACAACATCGTCGATGTCCGGGATGTCGCTGAGGCCGGCCGCCAGCTTGCGGCTTTTCACAAAGCCGGGGACAAAACGGGGACAATTATCATCTCCGAAGGGCCCGGCAGCTCGTAAGAAATTTATTATTATAAGTTTAGGGGCGTAGCTCAGTGGTAGAGCAGAGGCCTTTTAAGCCTAAGGTCGTGGGTTCGATCCCCACCGCCCCTACCAACCTAACCGACTGAAAACGCATGTGCTTGCTCAGGTCCATTTTCCCGTGTACCTCTGGCGTACCCCTTCCTGCCAGCTCCGTAGAGAACAGCGTTCGCCTCAATCGACCTCGGAAAAACTGGATATGTGGGAGCTCACGGACGGTTGGATTGGCTGATTGAAGGGCACACTTCCTCCAACGGGACCCGAATAATTTCCGAGCGCGTTACTCTGACAGCGGCCTGTGGGCTCCACGGATTTGTCGAATGACCGGAGATGTGGTTTAAGTGTTTCGGTCTAAGATAGAACTTTATGTAGGAGGCCAGTTGCGTTTTTATACGAACGAGGAGTGCAATACGTGGCTATCTGACCGACAGCGACGCAAACCGGATTTGATGCCGGATGTGCACGTTGAACGCATTCAGTACCCGCCAGAACCGTATCGGGTTTTCTTTGTCGCTCACCGGGTCGCCTCTGTATTGACGTATCGCATGCCAACATTGCTCTCTATCACCGAGTGGGGCATTTGGCCGAGCAGCGAGAACTGGCATTTGTATTACAAGTTGCGGCAGACCTACGGCGACAACCGCTC
>JBEKSZ010000269.1:0-5475 GCA_049516615.1 Candidatus Acidiferrum sp.
GATTGAAGGAAACCTCAAGCTCGACATTCCCGACGGCAATTGCTCTGTGGGGCGCCGAGCGCAGCCTGACGGCGGGAGCGCCCCAGGATTTCTGGACGAGGGAACCATCTGAAGGTATCGATGCGAGCGATCCTTGCTGATTCACAGGGAGAACGCTCAGCCGGAACGTCTGCGGACTGATAGAAGTAAGGTGCACCTCAATCGCCTGAAGCGAGGCAGGCTCAGCCTCTGGGGCCGCTCCCAATTTAGCTGGAATGATCAGTCCGGTGGAGGCCGCAGCCAATCCCTTCAAGACATCCCGGCGGTTCCAGCGCGAGTCCATAGTTGTTCGACCCTCCGGACCAGGAGCGCAGCGCCTAACGCGCGAGCGCCGTGACGGCCAGGCGCCCTTTTTCGAGCAGCGTCTTTTGCTCCCAGCGATTGTAGCGAAACGGAGAAATGGAGTAAACGTTTACTACGCTCCCGTGTATAATTCCACGTCCGTCTCGCACGAGTTCCGTCGGTGGTGGAGGAACCAGCTTGCGTTGGCGCATCGCCATCCTCGTCAGTGCCGCGATTGCAATCAGCTATCTGGATCGCCAGACCCTCCCGGTCGCGGTCGAGGCCATCAGCAGAGACATTCCTCTCTCCAACGAGCAGTTCTCCATCTTGCAGTCCACCTTTTTGTTTGCCTACGCGACAATGTACGCGGGCGGCGGGAGAGTGTTGGACCTGCTGGGATCGCGGCGGGGCTTTACCGTGGTCATGATTTTCTGGTCACTGGCCTGCGCCAGCCACGCGTTGGCCACCGGATTCCTTATGCTCGCCATCAGCAGATTCTTGCTAGGCGTGGGTGAAGGTGGCGGATTTCCCGCCGCTACCCGAGTCGTCGCGGAGTGGTTTCCGGCAAAAGAGCGGGCCACGGCGATGGGTATCATTAATGCTGGAACGGCGGTGGGAGCTGTTGCTGCTCCTCCTCTGATTGCACTTGTTCTTGGCTTCACCAATTGGCGGTGGATTTTCGTGCTTACAGGTGGATTCGGTTTGCTGTGGGTGGCTTGGTGGGGTATATCGTACTCGGCGTCCGACGAAATGCCGGGTCACGTCGCTGGCGACACATGTACGGTCGCGGGTCTGCCCATCCAGCGAGCAACTCCGATTCCCTGGAGTGGCCTTTTTCGCATCCGCGAAACCTGGGGACTCATGACCGCCAAGTTTCTGAGCGATGCCGGGTGGTTTTTTTATCTCTTCTGGCTTCCAAAGTATTTGTACGACGCGCGCGGTTTTGACATTAAAGCGGTTGGCACGTTTGCCTGGATGCCGGGCGCCGCGGCCGGCGTGGGTTGTTTGCTCGGCGGCGCGTTCTCCAGCTACCTGGTGCGTCGTCAATTCTCGCTCGGGATCGCGCGCAAGCTCGCGCTGGGCGCCAGCGCCGCAGTGATGCCGCTGGTCATCCTGGTTCCGCATGTCCGCGTATCCTGGGCCATCGCCCTCTTCTGCCTTGCATATTTTGGACAGCAGTCATGGTCGACTCTGGTCATGGTTCTCCCAACGGATCTCTTTCCCCAGAGCGTTGTGGCGTCGGTTGCCGGGCTCGTCGGTTTCGGGGGAGCTATGGGTGGAATTGTCTTCGGGCAGGTAGTCGGCTACCTCCTGGACCACGGTTTCGGCTATAGCGCGGTTTTCGCTATCGCAGGCACATTCCACGTTGTCGCCTTCTTAATTATCTTCGCTGCGGTTCCGGTCGTGTCGCCTCTGGAGCTGCAACGGAGCTTGCTTCATGAGGGAGTCCTATGAAAATCACAGAGATTCGCACCCGCGTGTTGCGCTGGCGCGGCAAAACCGTTCCGCTGCCTCCCCACTTCTGCACCAACCCGATGGACTTGATGGAACTCCCCGAGGCCTCCATGGGGACATTCACTTTTCATGGTTGGCTGGTGGTCGAGGTATTCACGGACATTGGTCTCGTTGGGTTGGGCAACGCCGCTCTGGCGCCGCAAGCCACCAAACAGGTCATTGAAACTTATTTGAAGCCTCTGCTGATCGGCCAGGATCCATGGGACATCGAGCGCCTCTGGCAGCATATGTACCGCAAAACTATGGCGTTCGGGAGAAAGGGAATCGGCATGGTGGCCATCAGTGCGCTCGACATCGCTCTGTGGGACTTACTCGGCAAGTCAGCCAAACAGCCGGTCTTTCGCCTGCTCGGTGGCAGAACCAAAGCGCGTATTCCGGTTTACGCATCCCGACTCTACAGCGTAGAACTTTCCGAACTTGCCGCGGAGGCCAAGCGATACAAGACGGAAGGCTTCCAAGCCATGAAATTGCGTTTTGGGTGGGGTCCAACGGACGGTGCTCTCGGCATGCAACGCAACGTCGAACTCGTCCGGACTGTCCGGGAAGCTGTCGGCGATGGCATCGACGTCATGGCGGATGCTTACATGGGTTGGACGCTCGACTACGCCAAACGAATGTTGCCTCGCCTCGAACCTTTTCATCTTCGATGGCTCGAAGAGCCGGTGATTCCCGATGACATCCGCGGTTACGCCGAGCTGAAATCCTATGGACGAATTCCCATCGCCGGCGGGGAACACGAATTCACGCTCCACGGATTTCGTGATCTTCTGGAGGCTCACGCGCTGGATTACATTCAGTTCGACACCAATCGTGTGGGCGGCATCACCCAGGCCCGCAAGATCGCGGCTTTAGCTGAGGCTTATTCCGTGCCGGTGATTCCGCATGCTGGACAGATGCACAACTACCACATTGTCATGGCCAGTCTGAATTCTCCGATGGCGGAGTATTTCCCGATTGTGGACGTGGAAGTGGGGAATGAATTGTTCTGGTATGTCTTCCAGGGTGAGCCCACTGCAAAAGATGGCTGCATCACTCTCGATGACAACACTCCAGGCCTCGGCCTGACCATCAATGAATCCAAGCTCGAACGGTTTGAGCTAGTCGAATAGTTTGCGGAACATCTAAGCATTCCATGACGCGACTCAGCGAAATCACAAACAGCAACACCCACGAGGCTGAATAGACCTATGTCGCAACCTTCCGTCGCAATTCTGGGCCTTGGCACGATGGGCTCGGGCATGGCCAGACGCCTGCTCTCCGCGAACTTTCCGTTGGCGGTCTACAATCGCAACCGTGAGAAGTGTCTCCCCCTGGAAGACGAGGGGGCCTTCGTTGCCGCCACGCCGGGTGAGGCCGCGTCTCGCAGCAAAATCGTTCTAAGCATGGTTGCGGATGACTCGGCTTCGCGCAGTGTATGGCTCGGCGAAGCCGGCGCTTTGGCCGGCGCGCCCCCCAATACGATCTTGATCGAATCCAGCACTTTGTCTGTCGGTTGGATACGCGAATTTGCTGCCCTGGCAGCCGCACACAGTTGCCCATTCCTAGATGCGCCGGTTACCGGCAGCAAACCCCAGGCCGCATCTGGCGAATTGCTTTTCCTGGTAGGCGGCGCCGCGGAAGCGATCGAGTCTGCCCGTCCGGCGTTTTCCGCAATGGGTCGCGAGGTAATCCATCTCGGGCCGATTGGAAGCGGCGCCCTGATGAAGCTCGCCAATAACTTTTTATGCGGCGTGCAGGCCGCGTCGTTCGCGGAAGCCTTGGCATTGATCGATGCCGCCGGGCTGGATCGCACAAAGGCTATGGCAATCCTCGCCGGAGGAGCTCCCGGAAGCAGAATTGTGAAGCGAGTGGTCGAGTGCGTGACAGCGGATGATTTCAATCCAAATTTTGCTCTCCGTTGGATGGCTAAAGATCTGGCTTATGCCATCGAAGGCGCTTCCGGCGAAGGGGTCGCTCTCCTCATAGCAAACGCGGCGCTAGCAAGATTCCAGCAGGCCATCGCCGCGGGGCACGGTGACGAAGATTTTTCCGCAGTGACAAAATCGCCAGAACGATGATCGGAAGCCCAAAACGAAACGCTCATGCATCCGTGGCAGGGCGGAAACGCCAGTAAACATTGTAGCGCTGATTGAACAGGCGATAGAACGGGCTAAGCGTGACGTCTTCGGGATGGCCGGCGCTCGCGGTGCGAAACGTGAGCGGTTTATCTTTCGCGCTGACCGGTTGAATCCATTTTTCGAGCACATTCCGGTCTCCGGCCAGTTCAGGAACGGCGAAGGGCGGAAAACCGCCGTGCAGAATTTTGTCCTCGGAATAAATGCGCTTCGGATCGAGATTATCCGTGCCGAGTTCGCCGGCGAGCACCACTGGACCGTACATGATGGCGGCGAGTTTGGGCTCGTCGGGAATCGTCTGCAAATGCAATCGCATCGGCAGCTTCACTTCCACGCGGTCGCCGTCCTTCCAGGTGCGGCTGATTTTCGCGTAGCTGGAAGGCGCCGGCTTTTCGTGCGGCCGATAGGGCTTGTCGTTGATCAAAACGCTCGCGTTCTCGGCCCAATAAGGAATACGCACATTCAGGCTAAAGCTCGCGGGCGATTTTGTCTGAATGAACAACCGGGTTCCGGCTTCATCAGGGAAACGTGTCTCTTGCCGGATGGTGACGCCCTTCTCCTTCCAATGCACTTCGGAAGCGAAGAACAAGTTCACCCAGAGTGAACCTTCGCTGTGTCCGTCTCCTCGGCTATGAAAATAGAAGCCTTCGCCGAGCTTTGAGAAATTTTCCAGACCCGTGCCGGAACAGCAGAAGAATCCTTCGTGCGGCACAAAATGAACTTTCCACTGGCCGGGCTGCATTCCGAGATAGTAAAGCGGCGAGCCTTCCGCGGGGTTGGGCGTGGCGAGGATGTGGTTGAGGAAAGCACGTTCGTAATAATCGGCGTATTGCGGCTCGGCCTGCCAGCTGAAGAGATGGCTGGTGAGCTTGAGCATGTTATAGGTATTGCAGGTTTCCTGCGTGAGGTCGGTGAGTTCGGAAGCGAGCACGTCGGGCGGCGTGCGGAAATGCTCGTTGACGCTGTTGCCACCGGTGACGTAGCTGCGGTGAAGCGTGACCTGTTGCCAAAAGAATAGCGCGGCGTCGCGATAGTAGGGGTCGCCAGTCAGCTCGAACTCGCGCGCTGCGGCGATGAACTTCGGCACCTGCGTGTTGGCGTGGAGGCCGGTCAGCGTATCGCGCCCCTGAGCAGCGGGGTCCATCACCGCGTGATGGTCAAAGCGTTTCGCGACTGCGAGATAGCGGAGATTCTTGGTGGCGGCGGAGAGATTGGCCAGCACTTCGGCCATTCCGCCGAACTCGGTTTGCAAGGTGCGTTGCATTTGCTCTTCGGGGATGCGACCAGTGCGCCAGTCCACCCACGACGCCATGCGTTCGAGCACTTGAAGCGCTTGCGGATTCTGCCAACTTTCGTGGACGTCAAGCAGACCAGCCATAATTTTGTGGAGCGCGTACCAGACGACCGCTGCGGGACGACCCTGCTCAAGGTCATCGAAACCCGATTCGGGGAACGCTGAAAGATAGCCCTTGTCGCCGAGTTGCATCTGGCACTTTGCCAGTTCCCCAACCATCGCGTCGGCCTT
>JBEKSZ010000270.1:0-5468 GCA_049516615.1 Candidatus Acidiferrum sp.
ACAGTCGTCGGCCAAGTCCCGATAAGTCGTGGTAACCACAAGTCCTTTCTCGGCCAAATCCACTTGGACGGTAAGCGCGTTAATCAGGAGTTGAGCGCGGTGGACCAGGGTCAGCCTATAATGTTTCTTGTATTGCGGTGTCAAAGTCTCTATGACGCGTGGAATTGATAATGTTCTCCTCGTTCTCAGTCTTGCCGTTTCGGCCGCTGTGGCTTCGTCTGTGGCCGCACAAACTCAAGCACCAGAACCTGACCGGATACATGCAGTCCAATTGTTCCTACAAGCGCGTGAAGCGTTACTTCGTTTTGATGTAGGAAACAAACGAGATGTCCTCTTAGGAATTGTCGGAGTTGATTTGGCTAACGTCGATCAAATTACCGAAGCCCGACAAACGATTGACCTCATTACCAGCGACGAAACAAGGGACGTCTATCTCAGGCCATTTCTTCAGGTTGTGTTAATAAAAAATCAGCTGGCAGAGGCAGAGCGCGCAGTACAGTCGATGAAGACGCTTGGGGGAAGGGCTGAAGGCCTCTGTTATTTAGCGTCTGCACAATGGAAGATCGGACAACGAAAGCAAGCGAGAAAATCGCTCTCTGAGGCGCAGGATATTTACAAAAGAAATAAAGACAAACTGACCTATGAAAATTTCCTGGAGCCGCTCGCCGAAGCCCAGTCAGAACTGGGTGACTCGACCGCGGCCAGCAAAACAAGACGCCTAATCGCTGATCTCCCTAAGGGCGGCGTGAGTCATGACATTTGGTACCCAGAGTGGACAGCCCGGGGGAGTAAGAGCTATGAACTGCTCATGCTAGGTCGCTCCGAAGCGGAGAAAGGAGATATTCAGTCTGCACGGGCGACCTTTCAAAGAGCGGTCATGTCGATTGGTTCGATTCCCGACGACCGGCGGCGAACAGTCTTACTGTATGTAATCGCTGCCGATCAGGCCAAAGCAGGTGATGCTGAAGGTGCTAGGGGAAGCTTTGAGCTAGCAGTACTTAAAGCCTTGGCTAACCCCGAACTCCGCATCTATTTTTTGAGGGAGATCGCATGCGCACAGGCTAATGCGGGACAAATCGATGGCAGCATGATGACGGCAGGTAGTATTTCGGATTCGTTACAGAGGGACCGAGCCCTGCACAAAATTGCTGTCGCGAAGCTAAGACTATCTGGCCTTGAATCCAGTAGGGCCATTGTAGAAGAAATCCAAACGACGGCAGAACGCGACGCAACCCTCGTTGACATGGCTCACTGGCTGGCAAAACGGCGAGATTCCAATCTGACCCTCGTCGTTGAGCAAGTTGGTTCGCCTTATCTGAAAGCCGAGGCTCTGAGGGAGGCTGCCGAAGTATTGGGTCACGTCGGATGGTACTGTGGGGGCTGTCCTGGCGATGTTTGATGGTCAACGTGCATAGAGCCGCTAAATCCCGATTAGTCGCGAAACCGGACAAGTGATTTTGGGACGATTTCACTTTTCCGATTACCGCGTTTACCAGGGCAGACCCGATTAAATCCGAATTGCCGACTATCCATACGATGGGGTTACCATCGAGTGGGCACCTGACAGGCTGCGGTCGTCATGAAAACCGTACCGCGCGACAAGAGCAATGGCTACGAGGCCGCCGCTAGCAGTTTCATGTCGGCGCGGAATCCACGCATTGGCGCGTCCACGGTGCGTGAATGGAGCCAAGCTCTGCCACCTGGTTCCTCAATCCTCGACCTCGGATGTGGGCATGGTGTGCCGGTTTCACAGGTGCTGGTTGAAGAACGCTTCTCCGTCTACGGCGTCGATGCATCGCCGACGTTGATAGGGGCATTCCGTAAGCGATTTCCCGATGCTCACGCGGAATGCTCGGCCGTTGAGGATTCGGAATTCTTCCGGCGTGCCTTTGAGGCTGTCGTCGCATGGGGACTGATGTTTTTGCTGCCACCCGACGTTCAACCCAGTGTCATTCGCAAAATGGCCAGAGCATTGAGGCCCAACGGCAAATTGCTTTTTACGTCGCCCGAAGAAGCAGTTACGTGGCCCGACTCACTGACTGGCCACGACTCGGTTTCTCTCGGAGCCGCACGCTACCGGCAAATTCTGGACACGGAAGGCCTCATTCTCGATGGCGAGCAATCCGACGAAGGCGACAATCACTACTATTTAGTCTCGAAACCATGAGATGAGGTAGGCCGGCTGGAAATTGCAGATGTCTAGATCAGCGGCGACTCGGAACTGGTTCCACTTGCCTGATTTGTCGCGTAACCGGACCAGTCGTTTTCGGCCGATAACGGCGTTTGCCAGGTATTGGAACCGTGAGGGAAGACGCAATTAGAGGGTCGACAAAAACGACTGCATTTCGCGCAATACGTCCGCTTCGTCGCTGAGAAAAAGGTAGTGATTTGCCTTGGGCAAGTCAACAATGTGGACGCCGCCTTTGGCGAGTCTGAGATTCTTTTTATATCTCTGCTCGTATACATCCGTTGCTGCCTCGAAATCCTGGATTAGGACGATTTCTTGTTCATTCTTTGGCTGATACATAGGCGCGACACCAAGGGTGGCGAAAATTGCCAGCACTGGAACGCGGATGTTTGAATAATCGCGTTTTACCGCACCCAGACCAATAAGGTCATGAACTCTATCGGCCGCTGTTTCTGCTCCAACTGAACCATCGGGATTGCACTTGAACGTGTTGTGCAGCTCCGCTTCTGGGTACGGGTAACCTCTCGTACGTACTTTATAGTCGTGGAAGGCTTTGAACGATTTTAAGTCTGCGGCGGTCGGCCTCATCCGCTCACGCATGTCTTGAGGCAACTTCTCAAACAGGGCCTTGTAGTCCGCATTATCGCCCGGGAAATCGGTAGGATCGTCGGCAGCATCGAGGTAAACGAGCCCGGCTAGGCGGTCCGAGTGTTCGTCTCCCACCAATAAGTGCTGACTGCGTCGACGTGGCCGAGATAGGTGGCGAGCACAGGCAGATGTCGCTCAACATCCGCATCGGCGCGATAGAGGCGCTCAAGGGTTCGAATGGCGAATCCGTGCCGAAAATCATGGATTCGCGGACCGCGCTGCCCAACCGGACCTCGCAGACCGATCCTGCGAGCCAACTTCCAGAACGTACGTCGGAAGTGATCCAGGCTCAGCCCTTTGCCGAGTTCCGAAACAAAGAACCGGTTGTCTTTGGGCTGCGGGAAGATTCGGCGGCGTAATGTGGCATAGCGATTCAACGCGTTGCAAGCGGAGGGATGCAGTGGAACCAAACGGGACTTTCCGAACTTAGCCTGACGAACATGGAGGATACCGTCGACGAGATCTACGTCCTGGTGATCCAGTGCAAGGCATTCGCCGACCCGCAGACCGGTGACAGCCAGTAGCCCAAACAACGTGGCGAATGTTGTGGCGCGCAGGCCCCGGCGTGAACGGAGTTGCAGGGCTGCTTCCATGAGCTTCCGAATGTCGTCGTCGCTGTATACATAGGGCGATCTCCTTCTATAGCTGTCAGGCAGTAATCCTCGCGGCGGAATTTCCGTCCGAGAATCTGCGTCCGCTCGATACTCTGCAAACATGCGGACGACATGCAACCGCCGTCCACATTGGGCCGGCTGCCCGTGGGGGGACGCCATAGCCCAGCGGAGGGCCAGATCGTGCGTGATAAACGACGCTCCTTGCTCGTCAGCGAAATCGACGAACCTGTGCAAGAGATAACCCTGCGTCTTGAGCTTAAAACCCAATGCTCGCCGCAGAGCCAGATAGCTGCGCAGGGCTTTCCTTAATTCGCTCATGCCACACCTCCGGGCCAAGGATGAGCAATGGAGCGCAGTGCCGCCAAGTCAACTTTGGCGTAGATGGCCGTGCTCCTTTCGGACTGATGGCGCAGTATCCTGGCGATCTCGGGCATGGACGCTCCATTGCGGAGCATTTGGGTAGCGAGCGAATGGCGGAACAGGTGCGCCCCTCGGGTGGGCGCGTCAATTCCAGCACGTCCGAGAGCTCGTTGCACGACAATGTCGACGGCCGCGGAGTCGGAGAATCCCTCGTGAGGAGCCGCCGAATCGAATGAAGACACTGCGGCATGCGCACGAGGGCCTCAGCTGCTTCAGATATTTTGCCAGGGACTGGCCCACATCTTTCGGGAGAGGTAACTTGTCCCGGTGTCCTCCTTTGCCGTGGATGGTCAGCTCACCTGCTTCCCAATCGATATCGTCTAGCGTCATGCGTACGATTTCAGCGGCGCGTAAACCGAGTCGAGCGAGTAGAAGTAGGATCGTCCGATCCCGTTGTACGGTAGGGTCACCCAGCTCGGACTTCTTCAACACGAGATCGACCTGTTGAGGCGATAAATACTTGGGTAGCTCTGCCAGACGCCATTTGGCTACCGATGGAACGGACGCTGCCAGATTCGTGGAGATGTCTCCCCGCTGATGCAGAAATCGGAGCAGACTTCGGAGGGCTTTGCCCATACAGCGAGCGGCGTGTGGGCTAATGGTTCTGGCTTGACGGAGTATGCATCGGACAACGTCCTGAGCATTCAGTTCGCTCAATGAGGGTGCGCTCTTTCCGAAGCGCTCAGAAAGAAACCGCCGGGTGTGAAATAGGTACTGTTCCATCGTTGCTGGCCTCAGGCCCCGTTGCTCCTTTAGGTGTTGTGCGAAGCCGGCCTGCACCTGGTCCAGGGGACTCGTCTGGTCTTGGGAAATGGGAGGCCCAACCACCGTGACCTCCCGCAAATGTTTCAGCAAAGACCGCAAGGTAGCGTTATCTCCTCGCCGCTTGCTATCGTGCTTGCGTCGGTAACGAAGGAATTGCCGAATTCGATCCTCGCTGAATTCTTCTATCGCCGTCCGGCGCTGCCGCATCCACTGGTCGAGATCTCGTAGCAGGGTGAGTCTGTAGGCGATGGAAGCTCTGGAATATCCTCGCCTGGTAAGCAAAGCTGTGAAATCGGGAATGTAGGAGTACAGTGGGCCGCGCGTCTGCCCCAGCCGGACAGACGAATTCCTATCCAAATGACTTTGCATGTGAATTTTCTCCTTTCGGTCTGCGGGACCGTCCAGAGAAGTGAGTAGGATTATGCCGACTTAATCAAACATCAGTGTGCGTGGAAAGGCAGGCCTGCTCATCCGATCTGGTTGGTCCGCACAAACCGGAAAGGTGGCAGCCAGTATCGAAGCCCCTACCAATATCGGTGGTAACGGTGTCAGTCATTGATGATCCATTTATGATAATGTGCCGAAAAGCCGTAATTCCGATTCGGGCGCATAGCAGGAAATCTAGCAGGTTGCTGAAAAACACCGGGAAGATTGTAACTTGATGACGCTGAGTGCGTCTGAGTAGGTATGCGAGGAAACGAACAAGAGCAAGGATTTGTGTTCAGCTACCTTTCGGCGGAGCAACGGGTGCGGCAGGATCATCCGTTGCGAGCGATTCGTGCGATGGTCGACCAGGCTTTAAAGGAACTGTCGCCGGAGTTCGACAAGATGTA
>JBEKSZ010000271.1:0-5421 GCA_049516615.1 Candidatus Acidiferrum sp.
GGTTTGCGAAAGACCTTTCTCAACTGCTTCCACGACTCGCCGGCGAAGATCCTCTTGCGCCTCGGCGGGTAGAGAGCGAGCATCTTGCGTTCCCATACCCACACACTAACACATCATATCCTGTCTGTCACCTATATTATGCTCCGATTAGTAATTCAAACGACGACCCGGACACCGGAAGTGCTGACAAATGCTCCCGCCAAGGTGGCACTTGGATTGGGCATGATGTCTTCGCGAACAGCTCCTATTACCGGGGTGATTGGAGCGGCGATGACAACAGCTCTCTGAGTGGACTTGTAGGGAACATCCAATCGTGCTCCGCCGCGGTAGGCGGTGGGCAAGGTGCGTCACTACTCATAGCAGATGCTTTTGCTAGCGGTTTCAGTAACGATCAAACAGCCTATACGCTTGCCAGTGCGGCGTGGGAATCGGGACCGGGTGGGATCGGTGCAAATATGACCGAGGTTGGCAGTCCCTCGTATTTCAATAAATACAACGGAATCCTTGGCAACAAGAGCAACGCAGATGCCTTCGCTTATCGAGGGCGTGGCTATGTCCAAATCACAGGCAAATCAAACTACCAAAAGTGGTCCAACGAATTGACCACCAACCTCGTAGCAAATCCGAACCTGGCGGCTACACCAGATATTGCTGCTCAGATTGCTGTTGAAGGACTTGATAGAGGATTGTTTACCGGAGTATCTTTAGCAAACTATGTTAATTCTGGCGGGACGGATTTTGTAAACGCACGCAGGACCATCAATGGGACGGATAATGCCCAAGCGATTGCATCATCTGCAAACTCATTCTCACAGTCGCTAGCTGGATGCAGGTAAACGGAGATTGATGATGGCAAATCTTATCAAATTTCGGCTGCTGGCGACAGTCATTGCTGTTTGGGCTTTGTTGACTCCGATGGTCGTGATTGCTCAAGCCATCAATGACCCAGCAACGGCGGGCGCGTCTTCCACACTGGAAGAGCTGAGGTCCAAAGTCCAAGCCCAGTCAAGGCTTCCGCCAAGGCTTCCAACGTTTCTCCCGGATACAGGAGGGCAAAAGATATATGCTCTGCTTCGTCATGCCGACGCCGACAGTTACGACATTCTGCTAGCGACAAAGGTGCCGTGCGAAGGAGGCAATGCGTGCTCTTACGGTACGGTTCAGGCTCAAAAGTCTGCGTTCGATCTTCCCGCCGGAAAGCCAACTACGGTTGCTTTAGGCAGTGGGATTACGGGTCAGTTCTTTCCCCCCGAGTGCTATGCTTTTTGCAGTGAAGCATACGTAAGATGGCGTGAAAACGGTGTCTTCTACTCAATTGGCGTAAAGGCCGGCAAAAAGGCTGGTCTCCTGAGAGCCGTCAAATCAGCCCTCGCCCAGCATTGAGTTGGGGCAATACTGCTACGACGCACATGCCTTCGTGTATGACACAATTCACAATTCGACGTTTGTGCATTTCGTTCTTCCGGCAAAGAACGGGATACCGAATCGGGCAACGACTACTTCGGGCAAGGTACTACGCATCCAGCATGGGACGCTTCATGTCCCCCGATCCAATTGGAATGTTCGTCGCCAGCCCTGGTCAGCCGCAGAGTTGGAACCTCTACAGCTATGTGATGAACAATCCGCTGAACTTCATCGATCCGAACGGCCTCGACTGTGCCTATCTCGACGACAACGGTGGAACGGACCGGAGCGTGTCAAGAGGGTGTGGAGACGCTGCGCCAGTGGATCAAACAGAGCGGCGAAGATGCGAAGGCCGCCTTCGAAGTCAGCCGCGCTGTCGCTTTCGGCGATTTTTTGTTGAACGACCGCGCGCGGGTCCAAGCAGCGGACGTTGGTATCGGATTGATTCGGCGCGACGGTAATGCGGTCGAGAAGGGCTCAGCCAGATACAGGAGGCGTTTCTGAGGATGCTTCGCGGAGGGGTTACCCGGCTGAGTGTGAAGCGATACGAGGAATGGATGGGGAAACGGTGGCACCCGGATCTCGTGGGCCAATGACCACGGTGCACCTGTGCTCAGTTCGATTTCTCCAGATTGGCCGTCAAATGCGCGTCTGATCCAGCCAGTGATATCGCGCGACCAGTCTTTAAACCCGGCCCTTGTGACCTTTATGGTGTGCTTGCCCGCGCTGAGTTTCAAAGTGGCAGGTGCGTTACCGACGAACGCATCATCGACGGAAATGTCTGCTCCATCAGGCGTGGATTTTATCTCGGCGGTGGACAACGCGTCCGCGCTGCTCGCATTCTGCGCCGGCGGTACTTCTGGCATGGCAAAAGCGCAAACGTCCATTTGGAGCTACCCAGCGGTTAGAAAAGCTTGGAAAGGTCCGAAACATGAACATCCTTATCTTAAATGGTAAGCAAGACCCTGCGGCAGACGCCCGCTATAGAGGTACATTCAGAGCGCACCCTACCTACTGCAACCATCTATCGCGAGACCATGAAGTTAACGAGCTATTTTTCTGGTTCCTTAGAGAAGGTGGAGAAACGGGGGTCGTGCACGATCTGGCGAAAGCATCAAGATACGCCGAACTCTTAAATGAAGTTTGTATCGCTGGATTCGAACGTTTTGAGGTCGTAGAAGTCGCACACGGATTCGATCCTAAAGGTCAAGGCGAATTGCTCGGTTACGACATCTCTTCCGGTTACAACGACTCGCTCTTATGGTGGGGGCTCCAGCCACAGCCAGGAATCAACGTACTTCCGGGACCGATAAGGGAGTTAGCTGACCTCTTGCATCGGCATTACGCCCCTCTTTTGGGCCAATACGGTCTCTTCAAATCGGCCGAAACCGCCGATCAGTGCCTGCGGTCCATGGACGCCCTGCAAAGGTTGTCGCCGAATCTGGTTCGCGCGCTTCTACAGTTCCAGGCTTGGCCGATTCCTTAGTCCTGATCCCCTTCCCGGAGAACCATCAGATGCTCAGCGATGGGACGCTTATACGTATGTCGAAAATGATCCGGTGAATAAAGTCGACCCAAGTGGTATGGATGGCTGCGACATCTTCACCTTTAGTTGCGTACTATCGTACTTTGGGAGCCAGGGGACAGGCGGCGGCAATAATTGTTCCGGATTGTTTTGTGTCTCATATTCCTTCGGAGGAGGTTCGTCAGGATTTTCCGGAGGGCTCGGTGGTTTCGGCAGTGGGGGCACTGCGATAGGGGGCATAGGCTCTAATCCGGTGCTGTCCGGCCAAATTTTCTGGACACCTCAAGGGTATAATCCTTGCGCATTAGGCGGTTGTGGCGGACCGCGAATGTCAGTAGCTTTTAACCCTCCAAACGTCAGCAACGCCCCTAGTACCGGCGGGTGCTTTATAAAGGGTTTAGCACACGGTGCTGTCGGTGCTGTAGTGGTTGCTGGCGCTACTGCTTTAGCAGCGACGGTGTTAGCGCCAGAGGTGGTCACAGGGGCACTTTTGCTGACTGCCGGGTACGGGCTGGTGAAGACCGCTTCATCTGTTTATAACAACTACCAATCAGGGAACAAGGCGGGCTTAGCCTATAACGCCGGGTCGATTATTGGCGGCTTAATCGGCGGAGGATCAACCACCTTCGGAGTTAGATACGCGATAACGAGAGAAACCAACCTTCCAACAAGCATCGGCGACTTTTTTGGCCAAGGCAAAGGAATCGATTTTAGTAGGCCCGGCCAGAGTCCTCTTGCAGCAATTCGGGCCGCGTTCTCAAAGGGACCGGATCTGGGTGGAGGAGCGGGCGCTCTGGGCCTCGCTGGAACGGGAATATTTTCCGGGTGTAACTGAAATGACGATTTGGGTGCTGCTATTGGGATGCTGCTTTCTCACGCCAACCTTTTTGGCTCTCAGGCTGGCACGAGAGGCGCACGCGTCAATTGCGGGTTATACGGTATCTCTGGTAATCGGAATGCTTATTGGAACTGGTTGCGCCGCAGCGATGTCCAAGATACATGTTAAAGTTACCTCCCAGTTAGCTGAGCGTTCAGTTTCACTACAAAACGCGATCCTTATTGGTACATTTGCAGGTGAGCTTGTCTGGGTTGGGATAACCGGAGTTATCGGATGGTGGGTCGCAACGCTATTGCTAAGGATCATCCGCTGAGCGTTTGTTTCTTGGCCGCAAGCCCAGAGACACCGCGTCGTCGCGCTCGGCGATTTCCTGTTAAGCAATCGGGCGCGCGTCCAAGCCGCTGACGTTGGCATCGGACTGATTCGGCGCGAGGGTAATGCGGTCGAGAAGATCTCAGCTAGAGATGCGAAAGCCGAGGAGGCGTTTCTGAGGATGCTTCGCGGAAAGACTGCATTGCTGAGCGTGAAGCGATATGAGGAATGAATGGGGAAACGGTCGCACCTGGATCAGGGCCAATGACCGGGCCGCGCCTGTGCTCAGTTCGATTTCTCCAAATTGGCCGCCAAATACGCTCCTGTCGGCGAGAGCGCAGGTGCAGAGTTCAGCAGATGTTTCGCCACAAAGGGGACAAACTTCCAAGTGTTTCGTCACGATTGTAATTATCTACCGTTGCAACTACGACAGGCCACAACGAAAATCAGTAGCGTCTCGCTTAGTGGTATTCACCGGACGCTTACGTGCGGAACTCGAGCGATCACTGATCGTGGAGCGCGTAAAAGCGGGTCTTCGAAACGCCCGTGCAAAAGGTAAAACTCTGGGCCGTCCCCACGCAGTTGTGGATCACCGTAGAATTTGTGCTCTCCGCGCACAAGGTGTCGGCTGGAAGCGAATCGCATCTGAGTTGAAGGTCGGGGTTGGCACAATCTATAGAATCGCTGGTACGATCCCTCAAGCGGAATTCTGCAGTTCCGCACCTACGGTTTGACTTTCGCCCACCGCTTCTTCTGTGCCACCGAAATCCTCGCGCGCGCAATAATCAATACTGCACGCTTCCCGGTGTTCGGCGCAGTGCCGTGGCGGTCCAGGGTGTGGATGATGGCATCGATTCCGGCCAAGTTCATTTTACGGTTACCGCCAACGTGGGTGCTTCAATGGGATTGCGCAGTATCCTCCTGCTCTTCTCGGAGAGCAATTCCTTTCGCCTGTGGCCGTCGTTCTCGAACTGTTAGCCCGCATTCGGATCGCGCTTCGAAGCAGGCCGCCATGTACCACCGAAGTTGACTATCCAATCGGCACTATCCGAGTTGCGAGGGTAGAGGTCGATTGCCACGCGAGGGCCTCGCAGCGATGGGACTTCCACCGCGTGTGGCGCGGCTCCGGTTGTCGGAGTTCTATGAAAATTTACTGCAATGATTATCCCACCGTCGTGGGGTTTTCCATTTAGCATGGAGGGCGAGAACACTAGCTTCGTGAGACATTCTTGGACGTTGTGGGACGGGAGAGTCACAGTTGGGGCTATTGGCGCGCTATCCTTTAAATGGCCATCTTGGTCTATCTTCGCCAGAGAATAGTACGTCTCCGCACTCCAGGCAC
>JBEKSZ010000272.1:0-5352 GCA_049516615.1 Candidatus Acidiferrum sp.
CGCCGCCGGCACGGTGGCGGAAGAAATATTCAGCCCGCGTTCCAGAGCCAGAGTGTTTAGGCCGCATCACCACGTCTACATTTCAATAAAACCCCGCTGCAAAGCAATTGTCACGGCGTGCGTCCGATCGTTTGCTCTCAGCTTTGCCAAAATGGTTTGCACGTGATTCTTGATCGTGTGCTCGGAGATACCCAACTCAGCCCCGATGATCTTATTCGAGCAACCCTTTGAGATAGCGCGAAGCACCGAGAGTTCTCGCTCGGTCAGATCCTCGTCAGTAGCGTGCAACGCAATATTGGCAGCAATTTCTGGTGGCATTCGCTTTTGTCCCTTCATCGCAGCCCTGACTGTATCGGCCAACTCATCTTGCAAGAGGTTTTTGAGCAAGTATCCGATCGCGCCATATTGAAAAGCGCGGTAGACCTGAACATCTCCTACCAAGGTTGTTAAGATAATCACCTTTGCATCGGGTTTCACGGCTCGAATCGCCTTTAGAGCGTCCAATCCATTCATATTCGGCATCCTCAGATCCAGCAGGGTGACGTCAGGCAGGAATTCGTTGAATCTCTCGAGACACTCGATTCCATCACTTGCCTCGGCAACGACGCGCATATCTGGCTGGCTATTGATCTCCCCCGCCAAGCCGGCCCGCATAAACGGGTGATCATCGACAACCAATACCGTGATGGCGCCACTCTCGCTCATTCGAAATGCCACCACTGCGGCAACCGGAACTGCTTGCGTCGATACGCCCTATTGGCGGGTATTCTAACCTCTACGGTAGTCCCTGTTCCTTGCTGACTTTCAAAGCGGATGGTGCCATTCAGATGTGCAACTCTCTCTCGCATTCCTGGAAGACCCCAATGGTCCGCCTTCTTTCCTTCTACCAGGACCCGTTCATCGATCCCCTGTCCATTATCGCGGATCAAGAGCCTCAAATCCCGATCCTTGTAATCCAATTCAACGCGGATTGACGACGCCTGCGCATGCCGGAAGGCATTTGAGATTGCCTCGCGTCCCACCTTGAACAACTCGTCGGCGACGATCGGATTGAGCGGCAATTCTTTTCCATGAGTGCAGATAGAAAATTCGGTCGCGTAGAGTCCCTGAAATCCGCGGCCGATTGCCTCCAATTCCTCCCTCAGCGTCACAGCGCGAGATGTATTGCGTAAGTCCTGGACGAGCCGCCTGCCGGTTAGCATTATTTCATTCGATTGCGTGAGCGCTTCCTCCATCGATTTGCGTCCTGAACCCTCCGGAGGCATCGAACGGGCGGCCGTGTGGAAGCGAAGCAGCAATCCCTGTATCCCCTGTAAGAACGTGTCGTGCAACTCGCGTGCGATCCTCTCTCGTTCGGCGACTCGCTCGTAAAGCCGAGCGCGAATCTGCGCATTCACTTGCCGAAACCGCAGTACGTAAGCCGAGGAGAGAAACAAGAGAATCACCAACGCGCAGAGGATCTCGAACCAGATGCTCTGGATGAACGACGGGGGAATATCGATGCTCACCATACCGGCGCCTTCCGACCATAGTCCTTCGTCGTTCGCGGCGATAACCTTGAAGAGGTAGGTGCCGGGAGGAACTCTGGAATACAGCGCAATACGGCGATCTCCAGCGTCAGTCCATCTCTTATCTAGACCTTCCATGAAGTATCGAAAGCGGACTCGTTCCGGGATCAAGAGGCTCGGAGTGGTGTATCTGATCTCAAGATTGTCGATGTTTGCCTTTAGATGTAGTTCCTTGGGACGGTCGTACGTTTTTCCGTCCGCATTGACGGATTGTATGTCCACCATGGGTCGAGTGGTATTTCTTGGTATTTGACGCGGATCGATCCAGACGACACTACTTCGGGTGGCAAAGTAAATTCGCCCATCCGTTGTCTTGACCACACTCGGCAAAGGCCTGATCTGTTCCGGGGCGCTCAACAGTCCATCGAGATAATCGAGCCGTTCGACGGCCATAGCGTGGCCATGATCGGCAAGTCCACGCTGTACTTCAGAGGCCGTAATGTGAACTACCCCGGAAAGGCCGTTCAGCCACATATCTCCGTTAGCATCGTCCACGATACCAGAGATGCCTTTTGTCGCTTCCGCATCCACTGTATTAATGCGATAGAAGAGGGAATTCTCCAGTACTTCGATACCCTTATCGCCTCCAATCCAGATTCGTCCTCCCCTTTCGTAGATTGAGATGACGTTTCCAATATCCACACCTTGCTGGGTCGTAAAGAGCGAGATCTTCGTTCCATCCAGCATCGCCAGAAGGTTGTCCTTATACCCAAACCACGTTCGCCCTTTAGCATCGGTCCTCTCAATGAGAGCCGGGCCCTCTGGAAGATTGGGGAGACCTCCCGACCGTGTCCATGAGCCTCTCTTAAATCGGTAGACTCCGTTTCGGTCGAACGAAACCCAAAGAGAACCAGATCTATCAAGTGTTACTGCCTGAACGTTGTGACCGCTCGGCGTCAAGCCGCGGGGCAGAGGGTACGCGATCATATGATCACCGGAAAGGCGCCACAGGCCGTCAACGCCTCCTAGCCACACGCGGTCAAAGGGATCCCGATAGGCGCACTCGACCCGCGATGGGGGCGAGAAGACGCGCGTGACAATACCATCGACCGTATGCATGAGGCTTTCACTGCCAACGAGGAGGCCGCCTGAAGGATCTTCGACCATCGAGATGTAGGTCGCCCCGTGCGAAAGTTCAATCGGAATCAATTTGGACCAACGGAATTGATCCAGCCCACGGCTGGACGTCACCCAGACGTTTTTCTCCCGGTCTTCGAACACGGTGCCACTAAAATCGTTGAGCAATCCATCCCGCTCCGTATAGCGCTCAAGCGCATCCTCCAAGGTTTTGCGGTCGACGGGCAACTGGTTGGCAAATGGCGCCCTCAACAGACCATCTCCAACGGTTGCGATCCACAGCGCTCCATCGTGGGTGAAGGCTATCCCCAACGACTTAGCGACAACGAGAGGGTGCTCCGTTGCGAGGCTGCCATCTGGTCCGGTTACCTTGCGAACCCACCCTCGAATGCTTGCCATCCAGACCGAGCCGTCCGGGGCTTCGGTGATGTCGACATTCTCAGAGATCGAGGCGTCAGCCGTTTGGAACTGGTTCTGCCCTGCGGGACGATACAGAAGTCCAGTTCTGGTATTCGACCACAAGGTACCTCGATGATCGACGAAGACCGTCTCTGGATAGCTCGAGGCATGGTAATAGTGCGGCCCTTCGTCAATCCAATAGGCTCCTTCCAGGCGCTCGCGTCCGTAATCGGTCGCCGCCCACATGGTTCCGTCTGGTGACTGCGCAAAGGCCAGAATGTTGCCAGGGTGAACGGGATCAGGACTTGCGTAGCTCTTTACTTCACCGTTCTTGAGAAAACTCGCCCGCACTCCTCTCCCTTGATGCGCAATCCATAAACCGCCATCCGGGGTAGCCAGGAGTGCGCTGATTCTCCCTGTAAACAGTTCGCTTCCCTGACTCGGCTTGTAGCGTTCGAACCTCACGCCATCGAAACGGAAAAGACCTTCGCCCGTGCCCAGCCAAAGGTAGCCATCCCGCGTTTGTTGGATCGCGACAATATCATTCGGGACGCCGTCCCGGACGGTCCAGCGGGTGTGATACAAGCTCTTGATGGGGCGATTCAGAGATTGACCGACACACCAGTGGCACAAGATGAATGCCAGCACAATTAGTCTCGCGGCTTTAGCGTTCAGTCTCCGTCTCCCGAATTTCGAATCGTCCCTCATATACATTTGAAAGCTAAACCCATCGATGCAAGTACAGAAAGAGCTACGTTCGCACCCCCTGGAAAATCGTGGTCTCCTTGAGATTGCCTAGTATAAAGAATATAAACCGGGTTTTTGCCGTACGGAAAGGGTCCGGGCCGACGCCAAGGCCTCTTTGCTGTCGAAGTGGTTGTAGAAGGCCCCTTCGGGAGGGTCTACAGATGAAGTTATGTCGCGAATACTAACCCGCGTGTAACCGGATCGCTCAAAACAGCGCGGCTGCTGAATTATTTTGTCATCGTCGCTTGCGAGGAATAGGATGGCGCGCGAAGTTCTGTGTCTTTGGCCAAGGCCCCTTATCCGAGCACGGCTCGAATTGTCAAGAATAGCTGTTTTGTGCAAGAAACCCACGATCTTCTCGGATTAACTTGCTCGTATGAGTGTATCGATAACCAAAACGCCCTTTACCTGCGAGCTTGTGACGATATGGACGGACAGGTCATTTGCCGAGGTGACGCACCAAGTTGAGTCGTTACTCCAGCACTACGATCTGGAGCGACTGGCCGCACTGACGGCTGAAGCAGACACTGAAAAGCTCGCAACCTATGTGAGGAATGTTGGCGAGCCGACCGGATTCGCAATCTTCTTTCAGCTCGATCAGGGATCGACTCAAAGGCTCGCTGGCATTCCGATCGAGTCCCGGTTTTATCTATTTGGAAATGCGACTATTGCTCAGGGGCTCTTCCGCTATTCGGCGACAGCCGGCCTCGGCGCACCCGTCCGTTTCTGCGTTTCCCAGCGGCAAGGCGAGCGGACCCGAATCGACATCGACCTGCCGAGCTCATTTTTCAGTCAGTTTCCCGAGCTTCGTGATTCAGAGGTTCCTGCGGAACTGGACAGTCGGATGATCCCACTATTGCAGAAAGCCGCTGGTTAACTCTGGAGGGCGTTGGCGACACTCGAAGGAGATCGCCTATTGCTTTGTAGGCCCCACACCGAGGTAAGCGCAAAATTTACCCTTTGCCACACAAAGCGCCAGGAATGGCGCGTAAATCGTTGATTTCACGTTCCGCAGGCCCTTCAAAGACACCCGCTAAGAAAGTTGGCACAACCGAATCAGCGTTGCGACAAGTGAAATAGAATCAATTGGCTGCAAAGTCTATGGGGGAAATTGACGCTTATCTCGGTGCAGGGCCTTCCGGCCGCCTCCCGCGTGGCGCTGACTTTGCCGCCGGTCCTCGCTGGCTCTCTCACCCCCGAGATCCGCAGCCGGGTCGAACACTTCTACTCGTCCATTTATGAAATCTTCGAGCGCTGGGTGAACCGCCCCAAAAGTGTCCACACCCGCCGCTCCTATCGGGACGGGGTTTTGTCCTTCGTCCGGCATCGCGGGATTGTCTGGCCGCAAGAGGCGCACGCGCTCCTAACAATCTCGGTGGCCGACGTGCAGACCTACCGCGACGTCATGGCCGCCGTGGGCGCCGCGCCGAAAACCATCAACCACCGGATTTCGGCGCTGTCTTCCTTTTACAAGTACCTGGCGCTGTCGGCGGCCGAGCTGCGCCTGCCGATCCTGCTCCCCAACCGGGCGCATTCGCAATTCATCGCGCGCGAGTCCTCC